>NZ_JANOBI010000039.1:0-11331 GCF_031411595.1 Flavobacterium sp.
ATTCGGATTAACCGTCATGGTAACTGTGTTTGATGTTGCAGGTGAACCAGATAAACAAGGCGTTGCATTTGATGTCAAAACACAAGTAACTGTGTTTCCATTGGCTAATGCATTATTAGAATAGGTTGTACTGTTGGTTCCGACATTGGCTCCGTTTAATTTCCATTGATATGCAGGAGTTGTTCCTCCATTGGTTGGCGTTGCAGTAAAAGTTACATTCGTTCCTGCACAAATTGTCGATGCACTTGCACTAATGCTTACACTTGCTGTCACATAGGCATTCACAGTCATTGCAATGGCATTCGATGTTGCTGGAGAGCCAATTACACAAGGCGTTGCATTCGATGTCAAAACACAAGTAACCGTATTTCCGTTGGCTAATGCATTGTCAGAATAAGTGTTACTGTTTGTTCCAACATTGGTTCCGTTTACTTTCCATTGATATACTGGAGTTGTTCCTCCGTTGGATGGAGTTGCAGTAAATGTTACACTGGTTCCGGTACAAATTGTTGTAGCACTTGCACTAATACTAACGCTGGCTGTCACATTTGAATTAACGGTCATAGTAACCGTGTTGGATGTTGCAGGTGAACTTGTAACGCATGTTGCATTTGATGTCATCACACAAATAATGGTGTTTCCATTTGTTAATGCATTATTGGAATATGTTACACTATTGGTTCCAACATTGGTTCCGTTTAATTTCCATTGGTATGTTGGGGTTGCTCCTCCATTGGTTGGTGTAGCTGTAAAAGTTACATTCGTTCCAGTGCAAATTGTAGAAGCGCTAGCACTAATACTTACACTTGCTGTTACATATGCATTCACAGTCATAGTAACTGTATTGGATGTTGCAGGTGAACCTGTCAAGCATGGTGTTGCATTAGAAGTCATCACACAAGTAACCGTATTTCCGTTTGTTAAGGCATTGTTGGAATAAGTTGCACTGTTTGTTCCGACATTGGAGCCGTTTAATTTCCATTGGTAAGCTGGAGTTGTTCCTCCATTAGTTGGAGTTGCTGTGAAAGTCACATTGGTTCCTGTACAAATTGTTGTAGTACTAGCACTGATGCTAACACTTGCCGGTAAATTTGAATTAACCGTTACAACAGTAGTATTAAAACTGCTAATAGAAGTATTGCAACCAGAACCTGAAGAAAGATTGGTAATAGTAACAGTTGTAGCTCCAGCATTTAATGCAGAAGTTGTAAAAGTTCCAGTTCCTGGGCTACCAGCAGTAAAAGTCATTGTAGCTGTATTGCCGGTTGCTGAAGTTGAACCAGTTAAATTGTAAGTGACATTATAGGTTCCGCTTGGTAAAGATGAAGATCTAAGTGTTACTATGGTTGAAGAAGCACTACAAATCGGGCCGTTGTTTGAGGGAGCACTTGTTAATGCATAAGTCGGACATGTCCAAGTTAAAATTACTTGACCATCAGCTCCGTCACCACCAATGGTATTACTTGAACTTTTATCACCGCCACCACCACCGCCACCGCCGAGGTTTGATGTATTTGAAAAACCATTATTGGTAGCTGAACCTCCATTTGCACCAGCACCAGCACCAGTAGGAACTGGAGTAGGAGCGTTGGCACTTGACCATGTTGATGCCCCTGAAAGACCGTTACTTCCTGTTCCTGCAGATGTTGCACCAGGACCACCATGACCCGTACTGCTATCTCTTCCGGCTCCACCGTTTCCACCACTGTATTTTGTTGTACCAACACCACTAAGTGCTGCACCTCCATTACCTCCGACACCACCAGCTCCTAATAACGGTGAATTCCCGCCTGAGCCACCTTTGGCTAATAATGTTAGAATGGTACTGAAATAGGAGTCGCCTCCGTTTCCACCAATACCAGTTCCTCCTGTACCTCCAACACCAACACTAACAGTGTGTGTTGAACCTGAAGTAACAGCTATGCTAGGGTTTTTGCTATAGGCTCCACCACCACCACCACCAGCACCGTCAGATGTTGTAGTATTTCCACCACCGGCACCACCGGCACCCCAAGCCTCAGCTTGAACTGTTGTAACTCCAGCCGGAGCGATGAAAGTTCCGGATGTAGTATAAGTTGATGTAGTTTGAGAATAGCTAAAACTGGTGATTAGTAATAGACTGATAGCGAATGCTATTTTTCTGCAATTTAATGTAGTTGTTTCCATGTTTTTTTTCCCCCGAAAAAAGTTATTTATTAAAATCAATTTTTTAACGAGTCAAAAGTATTGGATGGTTTTTAAATTACAAAATTTTTTATCGATAAAAAGCATAAAACATCGATTAAATGCATTATTTTTATATTATTTAAAGTAAAATACTACAAAATTAAAACATTTCACTAGCTAAATTCAAGATTAAATATTTCAATAATCAACTAATAGACTAAAATACTGTTGGATATAGTTTGTGAAATTTTGATGTTCAATAATAAAAATTGTAATCCAAAAGAAAGTATTCCTTTTACAACAAAATGAAGCAATAATAGATTTTATGGGAAACGTATTTAAAGAATTTACTAGAATCTATATCAAAATTTATGTTTTGATATGACTATAAAATTGTATTAAACCAAAAAAGTCCTAAGCAAAAAAGCTTAAGACTTCTATTTTCGTAGCGAGGACGGGAGTTGAACCCGTGACCTCAGGGTTATGAATCCTGCGCTCTAACCAACTGAGCTACCTCGCCAATCTTGGGTAATTACAATACCGTAATGCGGGTGCAAATATAAAACTTAAATCATAGGTTGCAAATTTATAATGAGAAAAAAATTATTTAAAAAAATGCTTTTTTATTGCGCTATTATTATATATATTTCCAAAAAATTAGTACCCAACAATGGAATTAAAATCACGTTACGAACTAGAATTTCCCATCAACTCTTCTCCTCAGTTGCTATATCAATATATATCAACACCTTCGGGTCTGTCGGAGTGGTTTGCTGATAACGTCAATTCGAGAGGTGAATATTTTACTTTCATATGGGATGACTCCGAAGAGAACGCTCGTTTGTCATCTAAAAAGACAGGAGAGAAGATTAAATTCCGCTGGATCGATGATAATAAAAAAGATACTGATTACTTTTTTGAACTCAGAATTCTCGAAGATGAAATTACCAAAGACGTTTCTTTAATGATTATTGATTTTGCTAAGGAAGACGAATTAGAAGAAGCCAAATTATTGTGGGAAAATCAGATATCAGACCTCAAACATGTTATTGGATCTGTATAATATTTACTGATATTAAACTTATATTTGCCCTAATTTTAATTAGGGTTTTTTTATGATCAATTTTAATGGATTGTTAGTTTCATCTCAAGAAAATATTTCTTCAAACAACCGTAGTTTCCTTTATGGAGATGGTGTTTTTGAAACTTTAAAAATAAGAAATCAGAAAATCATTTTTCTAGAAGACCATTATTTTCGGTTGATGGCAAGCATGAGAATCGTGAGAATGGAAATTCCAATGAACTTCACCATGGAGTTTTTCGAAGAACAAATCCTCAACACAGCAAAAGCAAATGAGTGCCTAGATTCATCAAGAGTCAGAATTACAGTATATAGAAATGAAGGCGGTTATTACTTGCCTGAGACCAACCTTGTAAGCTATATCATTCAAGCAAAACCATTAGAAACTCTAGATTATTCCTTTGATGTCATTCCGTATGAAGTTGATTTGTATAAGGATTTCTATATTTCAAAACAATTGTTGTCGACTATCAAAACGACCAATAAAATGGTTAACATCACCGGAAGTATTTTTGCAAATGAAAACGGGCTGCAAAATTGTCTACTCTTGAATGATGAAAAAAACGTTATTGAAGCTTTGCAAGGAAATATCTTTATGTTGATGGATAATAAACTAATTACGCCACCAATATCTGATGGTTGTTTAAACGGCATCATGCGAAAAAAAATTATAGCGTTATCTAAATATATTGAAAATATTGATGTTGCAGAAGCTTCTATTTCACCATTCGATCTTCAAAAGGCAGATGAACTTTTCATTACCAACGTAATCAAAGGTATTCAATCCATTACAAAATATAGAAAAAAGGAATATCACACAGATTTAGCGCAACAGTTATCAGATAAATTAAACGAATCAATTCAACAAGATTAATTCAACAGTGGGTTTTCAGGAGCATTCGACCAAATAATATAGTCTCCACCAAGTTCTAAGATTTTTTCTTTCCAAAAATCGGTGGTCGATTTGCCGATGATTTTATTTTCATAGAGGTTTTCAGCTAAAATCCAAGAATTCGATTTCATTTCATTCTCCAATTGCTGTGCTTCCCATCCGGTATATCCTAAAAAGAAACGGATATTGTCTTTTTTGATTTGACCACTATTAATGAGGTTTCTCGTCAATTCAAAATCACCGCCCCAAAAAATACCATTCGATATTTCGACGCTATTGGTAATCAAATGTGGAATGTTGTGAATGAAATACAGATTGTCCTGTTCGACTGGACCGCCATTGTAGATTTTAAAATTGGCTTCTACATCTGGAACCAGATCATTAATCGTATATTTTAAAGGCTTGTTGATAATGAATCCAACGGAGCCTTCATCATTATGATCTGCTAATAATATCACCGATCGATTGAAAGATAAATCTCCAATTATAGAAGGCTCAGCAATCAGCAAATGTCCTTTTTTTAATTTTTCTGATATCATTAGAATCGCAATTTTTATTAAATTTAGTAATAAAATTTCTAAATAAACAAATATATTTCGGTTAAAGTAAAAAAAAAGTCCCCAAATTGGAGACTTTTAATTTATATTTTATAAACTTTTATTAGTTTACTGAACCTTCTAAATCTGCACCAGCTTTGAATTTTACAACATTCTTAGCAGCAATTTTGATAGTTTTTCCAGTTTGTGGATTTCTTCCGTCTCTAGCAGCTCTTTTAGATACTGACCATGATCCGAAACCTACTAAAGATACTCTTCCACCTTTTTTCAAAGTACCACCTACGTTACCTAAAAATGATTCTAAAGCTAATTTAGCAGCCGCTTTTGTAATTCCTGCGTCAGCAGCAATAGCATCGATTAATTCTGATTTGTTCATAATAATAAGTTATTAATTGTTGGTTAAACATTATGTTAATTGAAACAAATTTAATAGGAATTCCTTACTGCGCAAGACTTTTACCGTGTTTTTCGTCGATTTGTTGATAAATCGATTGTTTTGTTGATAAAGGAAGTTGTTTTTGTCGATTTTCTTCTTGTTTCAATGTTTTCGCGACTTAACAAGCGTAAGCATTTTCTGAAAAACGTATTCCATTAAGCAATTCCGAACTAGTCATTTTTTTCTTTCCGGGAAACTTCAAACTTTCAATTTTTATGTAACCATCCATAACAGCAATCTTAATTTCTTTTTTGGTAGTCAATATTTTCCCAACGGTTTCTTGATGGGTTTCCGGTTCAAACTTAGCATCATAAATCTTGATATTCCATTCCTGATTTTCATCTTTAATATAACACCAAGCCGTAGGATAGGGCGAAAGTCCACGAATTAGATTGTGAATTTCCATTCCCGATTTGGTCCAATCAATCTTGCAATTTTCCTTATTTAATTTATAGGCGGTTTTATTACCGTCAGATTCAACTTGAATTTTTGTCTCCAAATTTCCCGTTTTAATCAATGCCAAAGTTTTAACAACTGTTGAACTTCCAACTTCCATCAAACGGTCATGCAATTGCCCTGCACTTTCTTCATTAGAAATCGAAATGGCATCACTCAAAATCATCGCACCGGTATCAATTTTATCATCAATAAAAAAAGTCGTCACACCCGTTTTGGTTTCACCATTAATAATAGCCCAATTGATTGGCGCCGCACCACGATAATCGGGCAGGAGCGAAGCATGCAAGTTAAACGTTCCGTATTTAGGCATTTCCCAAACCACTTTAGGCAACATTCTAAAAGCAACTACAACTTGTAAATTAGCATTCAGCGCTTTGAGTTCCTCCAAAAAACTTTCATCTTTTAAATTGGTCGGTTGCAACAAATGCAAATTCTTCCCAAGCGCATATTCCTTCACCGCAGAATATTTGATTTTTTGTCCACGACCGGCTGGTTTATCTGCTGCTGTGATCACACCAACGACTTCATAGTTGTTTTTTAAAATAGAATCGAGAATGCCTACAGCAAATTCGGGCGTTCCCATAAATACAATTTTCAATGCTTCCATTATTTTCTTAAGGTGTATTGGTTGTTGGCTTTCAAAATGATAATCTCGTTTTCCATCAACATTTGAAGCGCAAAGATAATATCCTTCGAAGCAAACGCTACTACTTTTTCGATTTCCCTTGAATTTAAATCCGCCGATTTCAAAACTTCCAGAATTTCTTTTACAACCAAATGAATATCAGTTTTAGATTTGCTTTTTGAAATACAATAGGAGCAAATGCCACAAGCTTTAGAATCCTTTTCGCCAAAATAATCCAGCAACAATTGACTCTTACAGGTTCTTTTATCATTCACATAATGCAAAACCGATTGCAACTGATCAATTTTCAATTGGTTTTGATGTTCCAAATATTTGGCAATGCGATTGATAGTTTTCTCGTCTTCACGGATTTCATTAAAAACCAAAACCGCATCATTATTCTTCGAAGTGTAGGCGATGATTTCTTTTTCTTGTAGTTTTTTCAAAACCTGACTCACTTCAGCTTCAGTATGATTTGATTTTTTTGCAATCAATGCGACATTAAAGGCAGTCGCCATATCATAAATACCGGGATAAGTTCGCAAAATGGTCAATACAATTTCTTCATCATTAGGGTTTAAACTTGTATAGCGAATGACTTCTTTTGATGGAATTAAAAATTGCATCGTAATCTTTTCTGAAAATTCCTGCGATAAAGTCACAATGCCTTGTCGGTCTAGAAACTGAATGGCGTTGTACGTTTTCAAAGTCGGAAACCCATACTTAGAACAAAACGTATTCAAATTAAAAGTAAACACTTCATTGATGCCTTCTCCGTATGCAATCTGGAAATAATTGCAAAGTTTGATATACATTTCCAAAAGGAATTTTCGGTCAGGTAAAATATGAATCGATTGGTCTTTCGCTTGAAATATATCGGACGGACTTGTTAATATCACCGCAAACGCTTTATCGCCATTTCTTCCGACGCGCCCGGCTTCTTGATAATAATTTTCTAAGTTTTCAGGAAGCTGAATGTGAATCACGGTTTTGACATTCGCTTTGTCGATGCCCATTCCAAAAGCATTCGTTGCTACAATAATTTGCACTGCTTCGTTCATCCAAAGTTGCATGTTCTTGTCTTTTTCTCTCGATGTCAAACCGCCGTGATAATACGTAGCTTTAAATCCTAAAGTCTGCAATTGGTTCGAAACATCGAGACACGATTTGCGATTGCGTACATATATAATAGAAGGTTCTGGATTTTTTTGTAGAATTTGTTCTACTCGAAACAGTTTGTCTTCGACTTCAAAAACCATATAAGCGATGTTGTCGCGACCAAACGATTTTTTGAAAATAGCAGGTTGTTCTAAACCCAATTGTGTGATAATGTCTGCTTCAACTCTTGGCGTTGCTGATGCGGTTAATGCTACAAAAGGCACTTTAGGAAAATGCGATTTGAGTTGTGAAATTTTCAAATATGAAGGGCGGAAGTCATGGCCCCATTGCGATACACAATGTGCTTCATCAATTGCAATCAAATTAATAGGAAGGTTTTTAATGCGTTCCAAAATCCAATCCGATTGCAAACGTTCGGGTGAAAGGTATAAGAATTTGTAGTTTCCAAATTGACAGTTATCAAGCAAGTCAATCATTTCTTCAGTGCCGATGCCACCGGTTAATGCGATGGCTTTGATATCGATTTTTTGAAGATTCGCGACTTGGTCTTTCATCAAAGCAACCAGCGGAGAAATAATCAATCCCATACCAGGATTGATCAATGCCGGAATTTGAAAACAAACCGATTTTCCGCCACCGGTAGGCATTAAAGCAAAAGTATCTTGACCTTTAAGAATCGTATTGATGATTTCTTCTTGCGGTGTTCGAAAGGTTTCGTGTTTCCAATATTTTTGGAGGATTTGTATGGCTTCAGACATTATTTATAGGTATAAAATTAAACACGTACACAAATTTACACAAAAATTAATGTCGCAAGAAAAATGCAATGTGGGAATCTAATTTTAGGAAAGAGATTTTAAAATGAAATCGATGCGATTCTCAACACTTGCTTTAGGAACTTCAATGAGTTCGTAACCGTAATTTTGATAGGTTTCGGTCAAGTGTTCGAAGATGAGTTTGGCTTGCTCGTAGTTTTCGTAACGCTCGTCATCACTGATGTAGATTTCTTCCCAAGGCGGAAGAATAAAAATTTTGGTATATTGATGTTCCTTGCAAGCAACATCAAAAAAAGCAGGATAACTGTCTCCAATATAATGCATATAGGCCAAAACATCAGGAATGCCACGATCTAAAAACACCACATCGTGCGATTCGAGTAAAGCATTGTTGAACTGTTTTTTTCTGCCTTCCAAAAGCAATTCGCTAAACAGCAAAGGGTTTTCAAGAAACAACTGTTCGATGCCTTGCTTTTTGGCTTCCATCGTAACTTCTCGTGAAATCTCGGGATAACAACAATAACCCATCGACAACAGTCCATCAATAATAGTGGTTTTTCCGGTTCCAGGTCCGCCGATGATGACTACGATTTCCTTTTGCACTTTTTTGGAATAAAGGCGCAAACTTACTCAATCTAATTGGGATTTAAAAAATTGCGGGAAGTTAAAAAAAACTAAATAATGAAAATCATAAATTCTAACTCTGAAAATCCCAAATCAATACTGTATATTTGCTCTTATTTTAAGACTTAGAATGGATAAGAATACAGAAGATTTCTACGAAAGATTGAAAGTGGAGCTAGACAATAGCAATACATGGCCAGCGGAATACTTATTCAAATTTATCGTGCCTACCGCTGTCGAAAAAATACAGAAAATTGAAGATGCATTCAATTGCATGGGCGCAGTTATCAAAACTACAAAATCCAAAACGGGTAAATTCACGAGTATTTCTGTTGATGTGCAAATGAAAGATGCTCAAGAAATTGTCGACAAATACATAGAAGTATCCACCATAGAAGGTATTATTTCCTTATAAATTATGAATTCAAAATACATTAAAGAAAACGCGAATGATGTGGTGTTTCATTTAGAATACAATTCTGAAAGAAAGCATTTAATCATTCCTGAATACGGACGTCATTTGCAAAAACTGATTGACCAAGCTACCGATATTCCGGATCGTGATGAGCGTAATAAAATTGCGAAATATATCATTCAAGTAATGGGAAGTTTGAACCCGCATTTGCGTGATGTCCCGGATTTTCAACACAAATTATGGGATCAGATTTTCATCATGTCTGATTTTAGATTGGATGTTGATTCACCCTATCCGATTCCTTCAAGAGAAGTTTTAGTATTGAAACCGGATCCGTTAAGTTACCCGCAAAATTTTCCAAAGTACCGTTTCTATGGCAACAATATCAAGTATATGATTGATGTTGCTAACCAATGGGAAGAAGGGGAACTCAAAGGCGCATTGGTGAAAGTAATCGCCAACCATATGAAAAAATCATACTTGAGTTGGAATAAAGATACCGTTACTGATGCCGTTATTTTCGAGCATTTATTTGAATTGTCCGATGGAAAAATCAACCTCATTCAAAGTTCAGAAGAATTGTTGAATACGACAGATTTGATGCGCACCAACAAACGCGTATCAAACAAAATCATGCCGTTGGGACAGCCAAAAATTCAGAACAATAAAAACAAAACAGGAAAGCCGAAGCCTTTTCAAAAGAAAAATAATAATCCGAAATAAAGGCGCTAAGGTGCTAAGGTGCTAAGGTACTGAGTAATGCTCGAAAACCTTAGAACCTTAGAACCTCAGTTCCTCAGAACCTTAAGAAGAACATGGGAACTTTTAAAATTGAAGGAGGCATTCGCCTTAAAGGAGAAGTCAAGCCACAAGGCGCTAAAAACGAAGCATTACAAATTTTGTGTGCGGTGTTATTAACTCCAGAAAAAGTCACAATCAATAATATTCCTGACATTATCGATGTCAATAAACTCATCACTTTATTAGGAAACTTGGGTGTCAAAATCCAAAGAAATGGAGAAGGTTCGATTACTTTTCAATCGGATGAAGTGAATGTTGGTTATCTAGAAACCGAAGCGTTCAAAAAAGAAGGCGGTTCACTCAGAGGCTCGATTATGATCGTCGGTCCATTGTTGGCGCGATTCGGAAAAGGATACATTCCAAAACCGGGCGGTGACAAAATCGGAAGACGTCGACTTGATACGCATTTTGAAGGATTCATCAATCTTGGTGCTAAATTCCGTTATAATCGTGAAGATCATTTTTATGGTGTGGAAGCACCAAGCGGACTAACCGGAACCGATATGCTTTTAGACGAAGCTTCCGTTACAGGAACAGCGAATATTGTGATGGCGGCAGTTTTGGCGAAAGGACAAACTACAGTTTACAATGCAGCTTGCGAACCTTATTTGCAGCAGTTGTGTAAAATGTTGAATTCGATGGGCGCCAACATTAAAGGTGTCGGATCGAATTTGTTGACCATCGAAGGTGTCGAATCATTGGGCGGTTGCTCACACAGAATTCTTCCGGATATGGTTGAAATTGGCAGCTGGATTGGTTTGGCAGCGATGACCAGAAGTGAAATTACGATTAAAGATGTAAGCTGGGATAACCTTGGTGTGATTCCAAATACATTCAGAAAACTGGGAATCACCATTGAAAGAAAAGGCGATGACATCTACATTCCAACGCATGAAAACTACCAAATCAAAACCGATATTGACGGTTCGATTTTAACTATTGCCGATGCGCCATGGCCAGGATTTACACCGGATTTATTGAGTATCGTTTTGGTCGTGGCGACACAAGCGAATGGTGATGTTTTGATTCATCAAAAAATGTTTGAAAGCCGTTTGTTTTTCGTGGATAAACTGATTGATATGGGCGCGAAAATTATGTTGTGTGATCCACATCGCGCTGTGGTTATGGGACATGATTTCAAATCGCAACTCAAAGCAACTACGATGTCTTCACCTGATATTCGTGCAGGAATTTCGTTACTGATTGCTGCTTTGTCTGCAAAAGGAACAAGTACGATACAAAACATAGAACAAATTGACCGCGGTTACGAGCGTATCGATGAAAGATTGCGTGCGTTGGGTGCCAATATCGTTCGTGTTTAATAATATAAAAGGCTCGCAAAGACGCGAAGGCGCAAAGTGAATCTGTTTTTCTTTGCGC
>NZ_JANOBI010000040.1:0-56575 GCF_031411595.1 Flavobacterium sp.
TTGGGTGCAAGGTTTTTACTCTTCCGCCAAGGATGGAAGGATAGGAGGTAACGTCTTCAACAGGAACTACAGGAATTCCTAGATTTTTGATAAAATCTTCAGTTCCGCCGGTGGAATAAAGGGTAACGTTTTGTTCGTGTAATTTGCGAACGATGGGCTCTAATCCGTCTTTCGAAAAAACAGAAATCAGTGCTGATTGGATGGTTTTTGTAGTGTTCATGTAGTAGTGTTGTTTATGGCTGCAAAAGTAGTTTTTTGTTCTGAATTGATTGGATGATTTGCAGACTTTTTTAGCGTAAAAAAGGTGTTTTTTTTAATAGAAATAAGCCGAGGAATAATCTTCTTTTTTAGGAATTGTTTAGCTTTAAATGCAGTGAGAATAGGCATAATTTGCACTTCAACGTTTTTTGGGGTTATTTAAAGAAAAAAGGAACCAACAATGAAAACAGTATATAATTTAGCAATACGTTCTTAATGTATCCAATCCTTTAATTTGAATTAGTATGAAAAATCTAGCCCCGATTTTTATAGTAATAACAAGTGTTTTTTCACTAAACTGTTTTTCACAACCCAACAGTGATGTATCTGATGCTTTAATAGAAAACACGCTATCCATTTCTGGCACTACTCCAGAGCATCATCTTCCAATCGCATCGTATCATGTTGAAGAAAGAATCAACATGCCTTTTGGAAGCCATATCACAAGCTATGATGTCTCGAATTTGAGTTTGATTCCTACTCATGATCTAGGACCCAACAATGTTAGGATTGTTACTCCAAGATATGCAAAAGTAAAAGTATCAGTAAAATCAACAACTAAAAGCGAACCCTCTAAAGACTTTACCAATAACATCACCGCTACTGTTCCTGTCATCATCCCAATTAAACTTGATGTGGTCGATACAGTAAAAAAGAAATATGTTGATATCGATGTCTTAGGAACCTACGAAAGGGTTTTAGGTAAAGGATACAAATCTGTGGATATGTTTAAAAAAGTGGGTGATCGACGTTTCTTTGGAGGCGATTTGAAGGTAGCCGCTAAATGGTATGAACAATTATTTGCCATGACTACAGATTTGGATCCAGTATATTTTTATCGCTACGCTGAATCATTAAAGGCCGCCGGGTTGGTCGATAAAGCCGTAGAGATGATGAAAGTTTTTGATAATAAAAAGCCCTAGTTTTAATTTTATAGGTTTTACTTTAATATGCAGTTTTTTTAATTTGGTATAAATCAAATATAATTTCTAGAAAAACCGTATTGTTTTTTTAGGTTTCGAACCCATCTGAAATGTCAATTTGCCACCCGCCATAATATCATTGTAATTGATGAATAAAGTCGGTAATGGTTTGCCGTTAAGCAGCACTTTCTGCACAAACACATTCTTGGCATTTTGATTAACCACATCAATCGTAAAAGTCTTTCCGTTTTCTAAAGTCAATGTCGCATTGTTGACGGATGGCGACCCAATCGCATAGTCATTCGAACCCGGAGCTACCGGATAAAATCCCAATGCTGAGAAAATATACCAAGCACTCATTTGTCCGCAATCATCATTTCCGCCTAAACCGTCGGGTGTTGGTTTGTATTGCATCGCCATAATTTTTCTGACTTGAAATTGGGTTTTCCAAGGTTGGTTTGTCCAATTGTAAAGATAGGCAACATGATGGGCAGGTTCGTTTCCGTGAACATATCCGCCAATGATTCCTTCTCTTGTGATATCTTCGGTTTCGGCAAAAAACGAATCGGGTAAATGCATCGAAAATAAAGTATCCAAACGATTTGCAAAAGCAGTTGAACCACCCATTTTGTCAATAAGCCCAGATGGGTTTTGAGGAACAAAAAAACTATAGTTCCAACTGTTGCCTTCAATAAATCCTTGCCCGTTGGTTGACATCGCATCAAAATTGGTTTTGAAAGTTCCGTCGGTTAATTTTGGCTGCATGAATCCTGTAATTGGATTGAAATTATTTTGCCAATTCTGAGAGCGTTTCATAAACGTTTCATAAACATCTTGACGGTTTAATTTTTTCGCCAATTGCGCAATACACCAATCATCGTAAGCGTATTCTAAAGTATTCGAAACCGACACGCCGCTTTTTTCAGCAGGTATAAATCCCAAATCGATGTAAGTGCCAATACCTTCGTAATTTCGATGTGTTGCCGTTGCAATACAAGCATTCAACGCTTCATTTGCATCGCCCTTATAAATGTCTTTGATGATAGCATCTGCAATCACTGATACGCTGTGATAACCACTCATACACCAATTGTCATTCGAATAATGCGACCAGATCGGTAGCATGTGCAAAGTGCTTTGATGGTAATGTGCCATCATCGATTGGATCATGTCATTATTACGCGAAGGTTGAATGATGTTGAAAAAAGGATGCAGCGCACGATAAGTATCCCACAAAGAGAACGTGCTGTAATTGGTGAAACCTTCAGCAACATGGGTATTCTGATCCAAGCCTTTGTACTCGCCGTTGACATCGGTATAAACTGTTGGGTTGATGAACGTGTGATACATCGCAGTATAAAAATTCACCTTCGTGTCTTCTGATGCTTCGATTTTAATTTTGTTGAGTTCCGTATTCCATAATTTTTGTGCGCTCGATTTTACTTTCTCAAAATCCCAATCTTTGATTTCGGATTGCATATTCTCTAAAGCATTTTGCTGACTCACAGAAGATAAAGCGAATTTTATTTTAATTTTTTCGGCTTCGGCGGTTTTAAAATCAAAGTACATTCGGATTTTCTTTCCTGCTATTTCTGGAAAGTTTTTGGATTGATCAAATTTTCCCCAAAAGCCATGGTACGGCTGTTTATCATCATCATTTTTTTGTCCGTAATTGAGGAATGGTTTCGAAAATGACATCGCAAAATATACCGTGCGTGTTCTCGCCCAGCCATTGGTTTGTCGATAGCCTGTAACCAAAGTATCGTTGATTACTCGAACAAATGTCCAAACATCTTTTTCATCGTAATTGTAAATCCCAGCCATCAAATCGAGTATGATATGGCTTTCATCCGATTTTGGAAAAGAATATTGATGCATTCCGACGCGAGTTGTTGTCGTCATTTCAGCGATGATATTATGGTCGTCGAGTTTTACCTTATAATAACCGGCTTCAGCAATTTCGTTTACATGAGAGAAAGCGGAACGAAACCCACTTTTGGCTTTGGTTGCAGTTCCGGGATTCAATTGGAGTTTTCCTTGGGTTGGCATAATCAAAAAATCACCAAGATCGGAATGCCCGGTTCCGCTGAGATGGGTATGGCTGAAACCTACTATAGTCTTGTCTTCGTATTTGTATCCAGCACAATATTGATACACCGCACCATTATACTTTCCGTTCAATTCATAAGAAATGGTATCGGTTTCGGGGCTCAATTGCACGGCTCCAAACGGTACGGTTGCGCCCGGGTATGTATGTCCCATTTTTTCTGAACCAATGATGGGTTTTACATATGGAACTAAATTCTGTTGCCCAAACACTAAATTGATGTGGAGTAAAAGAATAACAAACAGCAAGTGTTTCATGAGTTTGGTTTTAAATTGTTTTTGTCTTTTGAGCCATAAATGTACTCATTATCCTTTTTGAATTTCAGATTGCCAATCGATTAAATTGCATAAAAATTTCAATTTTTGTAACGTTTATAGCATCATGCCCACTAATGTCATACCTTTAAATTCGAAAATTTAATTTCTTATGATTGTCTATTTCCGACTGCTCAGCGAGAGTTTTAGTTTTGCGATGAATGCGCTTCGCACCAACAAATTGCGTACTTTATTGTCACTGCTGGGTGTAACGATAGGAATATTTTCGATCATTGCAGTGCTTGCTGCGGTTGATTCTTTAGATCGAAAAATTAAAAGCGATTTGAGCACTTTAGACAAAAACACGATGTATTTGACTAGTGTTTGTTTTGGTCCGACCGACATTCCGCGATGGAAAGTGGAGCAATTTCCAAAAGTAACTTACGAAGAATACCAATACTTAAAAGAGAATGTCAATCATACCGAAAATTTTTGTTTTCAGTTTTTTGCGCCTCGTGAAAGTGTCAAATATGAATCGAAAACGGTGTCTGATGTGAATATGGTTCCGGTGACTTCCGAGTTTGTCGATATTCAACGCATGGAATTTTCAGAAGGGCGATTTTTTAATGAATCCGAATCGAATTCAGGAAAAGCGGTGGTGGTTTTAGGTTTTGAAGTGGCTAAAGGTTTGTTTGATGAAAGCGACCCTATCAATAAAATGATACGCATTTATGGACAAAGATTCACAGTAATCGGCGTCACGAAAAAGAAAGGTGATTCTGGAATCGAGTTGGGCGGAGGCGATGATACTTCAGCGTTCATACCAACCAATTTTTTACGTCGATTGTATGGTGACAACAATGAATCGATGTTGCCTGTAATTATCATCAAACCTGAAAAAGGTACGGACATACCGGAGTTACGCGCTGAAATCGCCCAAAAATTGCGCAACATGCGTGGTGTGAAAGCAGATGAAATCGATAATTTCTTCGTGAATATTCTATCGGGCTTTACCGATTTGATTGATGGTATCGTGTCACAGATGAATATGATTGGTTGGATTATCAGTGGGTTTTCGCTGTTAGTTGGTGGATTCGGAATTGCTAACATTATGTTTGTTTCTGTCAAAGAGCGCACGAACTTAATCGGCATTCAAAAATCATTGGGTGCGAAAAACAAATTCATCTTATTCCAGTTTTTATTCGAATCTGTGATTTTGTCGGTAATTGGTGGTATCGTTGGATTGTTGTTGGTTTGGATCATCTCGATTGTTTTAACCAACGCGCTCGAATTTGAATTTATATTAGGATTTTGGAATATCGTTTTAGGCACGGGACTTTCCGCCTTTATTGGTTTAATTTCGGGGATATTGCCGGCGATTAGTGCTTCGCGTTTGGATCCGGTGGAGGCGATAAGAACTGGAATGTAAAAAGATTTTACCGCAAGGTTCGCAAAGATTTACGCAAAGCACACTAAGAAAACATAAAAAACCCGACAATTTATATAGTTGTCGGGTTTCTCTTCAAATCTTTTGCGAACCTCGCGTAAATCTTTGCGAACCTTGCGGTTAAAAAAATTATCGTATCTCGTTATTCTCAATCAAATCAATAAACAAATTGATCTTGTCTTTCAGTTCTTTTCTGGGTACAATAAAATCGAGAAAACCGTGATCAAGGACGAATTCTGCAGTCTGAAATCCTTCCGGTAAATCTTTTCCCGTCGTGTCTTTTACAACTCTTGGGCCGGCAAAACCAATCAATGCTCCAGGTTCTGAAATATTCACATCGCCCAACATCGCATACGAAGCAGTAGTTCCCCCGGTTGTTGGATCCGTACACAACGAAATATATGGAATTCCAGCTTCCGCCAATTGTGCCAATTTTGCTGAGGTTTTCGCTAATTGCATCAACGAATAAGCCGCTTCCATCATACGCGCGCCACCCGATTTTGAAATCATCACAAATGGCATTTTATTCTTAATTGAATGATTAATACCACGAGCGATTTTCTCTCCGACAACGGCACCCATCGATCCGCCGATAAAAGCGAAATCCATGCAGCAAATCACAACGTCTTTTCCTTTCGATTTTCCGACTGCGGTACGAACAGCGTCTTTCAACTTCGTTTTGTCCATCACTTCTTTCAAACGATCGGAGTATTTTTTGGTGTCTTCAAAATGCAACGGATCTTTCGATGTCATTTTAGCATCCAATTCTTTGAACTCATTATTGTCAAATAGAATCTGAAAATATTCAGCGCTACCAATTCGAACATGAAAACCATCTTCGGGGCTTACCCAAAGATTGCGCTCCAATTCATCAGCATCAATAATTTTTCCTGTTGGCGATTTATACCACAATCCTTTCGGAACGTCTTTTTTATCTTCGGTCGCGGTCGTAATTCCTTTTTCTGTTCTTTTAAACCAAGCCATAGTCTATAATTATGAATTATAAATTATGAATTATGAATTAATCTCGTAATTCGTAATTCGTAATTTTTAAAGTGTATTTACGTTGTTCAAATCTGCGAATGCTTGCTCCAATCTTTTGTTGAATGTTACTTCGCCCTCACGCACCCATTTTCTTGGATCGTAATGTTTTTTGTTTGGTGATTCCGGTCCGTCAGGGCTTCCGATTTGGGTTTTTAAATAATCGATGTTATTCACCATATAATCACGGATTCCTTCCGTAAACGCAAATTGCAAATCAGTATCAATATTCATTTTAATCACACCATAACTGATGCCTTCTCTGATTTCTTCCAAAGTCGAACCTGATCCGCCATGGAAAACAAAATCAACCGGATTGTGACCTGTGTTGAATTTATTCTGAACATAATCCTGAGAGTTTTTCAAAATCTTCGGCGTTAGTTTTACGTTACCTGGTTTGTATACACCGTGCACATTTCCAAATGCTGCAGCAATCGTAAAACGCGGACTCACTTTCATCAATTCCTCGTATGCATAAGCCACTTCATCAGGTTGGGTGTATAATTTCGAGCTGTCGACATCAGAATTGTCAACGCCATCTTCTTCACCACCGGTAATGCCTAATTCGATTTCTAAGGTCATACCCATTTTGCTCATGCGTTTGAGGTATTCTTTGCAGATTTCTATGTTTTCATGAAGTGGTTCTTCAGACAAATCAATCATATGGGAACTGTAGAGCGGTTTCCCAGTTTCAGCAAAGTGCTTTTCACTCGCATCTAGCAAACCGTCTAACCATGGCAATAATTTTTTAGCACAATGGTCGGTATGAAGAATCACCGTCGCGCCATAAGCTTCCGCTAAAGTATGAATATGTTTGGCTCCTGCAATACCACCAGCAATCGCTGCTTTTTCGTTGGTATTCGGCAATCCTTTTCCGGCATTAAAAGCAGCTCCACCATTCGAAAACTGAATGATAACAGGGGCTTTCAATTTTGCAGCCGTTTCTAAAACGCCATTGATTGTACTAGATCCTGTAACATTTACCGCAGGAAGTGCGAATGCTTTTTCTTTGGCATAACGGAAGATTTCCTGTACTTCGTCTCCGGTAGCAACACCTGGTTTTATATTGTGAGCCATGATTGTGTGTTTAAAAATTAAGTGTACAAAAATAATAATTTATAAATTTAGAAAGGGTAATTTATTCCAATATTTAGCACCGAA
The DNA here is from genome assembly GCF_031411595.1 of Flavobacterium sp. Classification (GTDB taxonomy): domain Bacteria; phylum Bacteroidota; class Bacteroidia; order Flavobacteriales; family Flavobacteriaceae; genus Flavobacterium. The sequence goes on from NZ_JANOBI010000040.1 coordinate 7,192, forward strand.
TTTGGGAAATTATAATCGCGAAACCATTTTTTATTCGATGTGTCGGATGGGTTGTAGGTTTTGAATCCGAAATCAATTCTAAAAACAAAAAAGCTCAAGTCGTAACGCAATCCAAATCCCGAACCTACTGCGGTATCTTGCAAAGATTTAAGGCCTTTAAATACTGATTTTTCATCTTCAATATTATCAAAAACATTCCAAATATTGCCGCTGTCTACAAACAAAGCACCGTTGAATTTACCAAAGAAATTGAATCGAAATTCGGCACTCGCCGCAATTTTAAAGTTCGCTTCATTAAAGTCATTCACAGCAGAACTTCTTCCTGGACCAAGCGAATAGGATTGCCAAGCCCTGTTGTCATTGGATCCGCCGGCAAAATAACTTCGCGAAAAAGGAACGCTTACAGAATTTCCGTACGGAACGGCCAATCCCGCAAAACTTCTGAACGCCAATACTTTTTTGCGTTTAAAATCCCAATGTTTGACATATTCCAATTCGCCTTTGATATACTGCGAATATGCCACTTCGAAAATGGTTTTGTTGACGCCTTGTGTTCCGGTTTGCTTCGATAAGTTCGCGAGCAATGAAAGGAAATTTCCAGCAGATTCTATCTTCGAACGAAAGACATGAAAGTTCTCGTCATAAAGATCTTTCTTTGTTGATTTAGAAACTGAAAAATTGGTAGCAAAGATTAAGTTGTTTTCTGTGAGCCTTCCCGCACGTTCGACAATGCTTCGAAGCGTTTTCGAATCTTCGGTTGAAGGTATTATAGTATTCTGATCAATATCATTTAAAAAACTTTTGACACCACTCGGAATAGTCAATTCACCATCTTCAAAATAACCAGGATTGGCATTATACTTTATCGCTAAATTATTCAATGCAAGAAATGAAGATTGATATACATTAAAATAATTATCGGGATTGATGTTTTTTACATATTGAATATTAAATAAATCAAATCGGAATGTCGTCGTCCTATTCAACGTAAAATTATAGGTCATCGCTCCCGTAAAATTCTCCTTATCCAATCCGATATTTTTCTGCTTTGAAAAACCTAAAGTCAATGCCGTAGAAGGAATCATACTTTTAGGAATGATTTTATCAGTATTGAAAAACATAAAGATTCGTGGGAAATTAAGCTTCATATCAACACCATAATCCGAAACATTAAAAAATTGATTGTTCGGATTGGCTAAGTCTTTCGATGAACCAATATTACCACGCGTTGCGATTTCGAAAGTCTCGGCACCGTTGAAAATGTTGCGAATTCCAAACGATAAACTCCCTGAAATTCCAAAGTCTTGAATGTTCGAATGCGTAAAATCAATTCCATAACCAAAACTGAATTTTTCTCTTTGCGTCAAATAAATATCGGCAATAATCGAACGCGATAAACTGTCATTCGGATCGAGTTTGTATCGAATGGTCGGGTAATTAAAAACTTTCAAATTGGTCAAATACCGCGTGCTCAAGTTGGTTCTCAAATCAGAAAAATAACTTCCTTTGGTGATAAAAACCGCATTGGTTATCGCTTTGGGTTTGTATTTTAATTTGCCTTTGCTGAATAAATTGAAATTCGAAAAGGTCGTTTTTTTCTCCGCTACATCAGAAGTGTCTTTCGAATTGTAATCCGTATAAATATTGACTTCGCTGATTTTATACAAATTAAAAGGTTGGGTTTTCGTTGAATCACCTTCGCTAAATGAATAGTTGTCGATTTTGAGATTCACATTCGTTTTATAATTACCATTGAGCGTGTCAATCGCATAATTGACATAGGTAGGTTGAAAATAAAACGCACCATTATTTCTAAAATGTGTGGTGATCCGATTTTTTTCGTTGTCGAAATCTGCAATTTGATATTGCTTTCCTGATTTGATGAACGAATTGGCTTGTTGCGTTTTATACAGCGAATCCAATGCCGGCGACTGAATTGTAGTTCTGACGGAATCAATCATGTAAGGTTTTCCCGTAATCACATTGTATTTGATTTTAGCTTTTCGAATACGCGAGGAATCGATTTCGTACGAAGTTTTTACATTAAAATAACCATTATTAAAATAATGCGATTTCAATCGAAGCCTTGATTTTTCAGTACTTTTCTTGTCCAAAATTGATGGTGGTTCTCCGGTAGTTCTCAAGAATTCGTGAATGCCGGCATACCAAAAAGAATTCCCCAAACGATTGACTTGCTTCGCCGATAACCACTTCGATTGGTGTTTGTATTTTTCAGGATCTTTGATAAATTTAGATTTGTAAATAGAATCATGATTGAGTTTCGCCCAGTTGTATAAATACAATCGCAAATGAATACCGCCAATGGAAGTATTGGGTTTCTGATAAATTAAACTCGTGATGTTTTCGGTATTGACTTTCTTATCATTGACGACAATTTCGTTTTTTGTCAGAAGCCTTTTGCTTTTGGGAACTCTTTTAAGCGTATTACAAGCAACGAGAATGATTCCTATTAGAATAAATAATGATATTTTTGTCGAAGCGTTTCTCAAGAGTTGCGGAATATTTAATTCAAAAGTACAGTTTTTCTATGGTTAGTAAAAACCAAATAAAGGTAATAACGAGTTTGCAACAAAAAAAATACCGTTCCATTCACAAAATGTTCATCGCCGAAGGTGTAAAAGTCATTCAGGAACTATTGCAATCTAATTTTGAATTGCAGCATTTGTATGTTACGGAAGCGCTTTTCGAATCCGTTCCTGTTCACCAAAAAACAATAATTTCCGAAACGGAATTGCAAAAGATAAGTGCCCTAACAGCGGCCAACAATTGCCTTGCGGTTTTTATGATTCCGGAATTGAAACCCATGATTGAAAAAGGATTGCTCGTAGCACTCGATGATATTCGAGATCCTGGAAATCTCGGCACGATTCTGCGCATGTGCGATTGGTATGGCATCGAACAATTGGTTTGCTCCAAAGAAACCGTCGATATCTACAATCCAAAAGTCATTCAAGCTACGATGGGTTCTATCGCCAGAGTGCAAGTGCATTATGTAGATTTGAATGATTTTTTGACCGAAGCCACATTGCCGGTTTACGGCACTTTTATGTCGGGCGACAATATCTATAAAGAAAATCTACCGCAAGAAGCGATTGTAGTTTTAGGCAATGAAGCCAACGGAATTTCTGTAGATGTTGAGAAAACCATCAAAAATCGCATTACGATTCCACGTTTTGGAAAATTTCAACAAACAGAAAGTTTAAATGTAGCTTCAGCAGCAGCGATTGTTCTGAGTGAATTTCGCCGTGGTTTTAGTGAAAAGTAAAATTGATTAAAATCGCTCTGGTTTTCATCGAATTCACATTTCCTGTCCATGGACTGTTGGGGTCGTTGTCGGGAATGAGTTCATTTTCGAGTCCAAACACACCGCGAATGGATGGCGAAAATTTAAAATATTCAAGATATAAATCGATACCAAAACCCAATTCGTAATTTTTAGTCCATTCTTTCACACGGAATTTTTGTTGTGCATTGTCATCCGTCGCTGTTTCGTTACTCGAAAGATTTTTGGTGAATGAAAATCCGCCTAAAAGATAAGGTCGAATATTGCCGGTACGTTGCGAAGAAAATTTTAATAAAATTGGAAAATGAATATAAGTTGCAGGCACTTCCCGATCTCTGTCGATGGGTTTTGTTAGTGTTGTATATGTTAAATTTCGCTGTGTATAAAACAATCCAGGTTCGAAACGCAGGTTAATATATTCCATGAGTTTTAAATCGCCCACCAAACCAACGCTAAATCCTATTGTTCTGTCGACATTGATATCCGGTGCGTTTTTCTTGTAATCGAATTTATAATCATAAGAATTGAAACCCAAAAAATAACCCCAATACACCCGTTGTTTATCAAAATTTTCGAGATTGATTAACGGATCTTTTCCAAATATTCTTCTGCCTTTTTGCGCATGTCCGGTAAGGACACAGAAGAATAGGAGGAAAGCAATGAGTTGTTTCATATCAATATTAATTTTTTGAAGCTGTGTAAATCGTTGCCACACCAAAGGTTTGTGGTTTTGCTTCGACATCTATAAACCCATTTTTTCTCAAAATATTGTTCAATGCTTCTCCAAATGGAAATACTGAAGCGGATTCCGATAAATAACCATAGGCCACATTGTCTTTCGAAAATAATTTTCCAATTAATGGCAAAATGTATTTGGTATAAAAAACATAACCTTGTTTGTAAGGCGTTTTTGTTGGATTGGAAGTTTCTAAAATCACAAAAATTCCGTTGGGTTTAAGCACGCGACAAATCTCGGCCAATCCTTTGTCTAAATGTTCGAAATTTCGAATGCCAAAAGCTACGGTTATCGCATCGAAAGTATTGTCTTCAAAAGGCATCGCTTCAGAATCGGCCAACATCATTTCAATTTTGTTGGAGAGGTTTTTCGCTGCAATTTTTTGCTTTCCTACGGCTAACATGCCGGCAGAAATATCCAAACCAATAATTTTTTCCGCGTTTGTATTGGCCATCAATATCGCTAAATCACCGGTTCCGGTGGCGATGTCAAGTATGGTTTTTGGATTTTTAGCAGCTACAAGTTGTAGTACTTTTTTACGCCATTGCACATCAATTCCAAACGAAATGACCCTGTTTAAACCGTCATAATTTCCGGAAATGTTATCAAACATTTGAGCAACTTGCTCTTTTTTGCTGAGCGTAGAAGATTTGTATGGAGTAATATTCTCTGACATATAGGTGATTCACAAAAATAGTTTAAAACTATAAATTTGAAATCAATAGCTTTTTATTTTCGACAAATATACTATAAACTATACAATCTGAAAATTTTAAACGCGACGATACGTTTCATAAGTAAAATCAAAAAGATGCTTTTCATCTTTCGGATGGTATTCCTCAGCAACCAATTGCCAAGCTGAAAAATCTATTTTTGGAAAGAAAGTATCGGCTTCAAAATTCGCGTGCACTTTCGTCAATTCAATGACATCAGTGTATGGCATTGCCAGATTATAAATTTCACCACCACCAATGATAAAAGCATTTTCATCATTTGGAACCATCGCCAAAGCATCCAATAAATTATCAACCACAAAGCAACCTTCAGCCGTATAATCTTTTTGTCGCGTAATGATGATGTGGATTCTGTTGGGTAAAGGTTTTGGGAAACTTTCAAATGTTTTTCGCCCCATAATAATGTAATGATTCGTCGTGAGTTGTTTGAATCGCTTGAAATCATCTGGCAAATGCCAAACGAGTTCATTGTTTTTTCCTAAAGCAAAATTTTCGGCTACCGCCGCAATCATTATAATCATTCGATTCGCAAGGTTTAATCGTTAGAAGCTTTCGATTTTAAAGTGTCAATTTTGTTTTGTTGCTTTTCAACCAATTGCTGAATTTGTTCGCGTTCCCAATCTTTATTCATAAAACGATCGGTGATAAAAACTTTGATGAAATGCAATACAAATAGAAAAACCCAAACCGTAATAGCCCAGATATACCAATGGTTTGGAGCACCAAATTCTAAATAAATATTGGCAATAAACATAAATAAACTGCCCATAACCAACAATACAAAATGAAAATATACTGTCTTCTTTTGACGCAATCTTTTGCGTGCATTTTCGTATAACTCTTGTTGCTCTTTATCCATATGAATTCAATTTTAGTTTGGATTAGGTTTAGAACATAATTGTTGCCTCACAAATTTACATTTTAATATTCAAACTTGTCACCGTTTTTTTTACCTTTAAACCACAAAATTAGAGCGATGCGTTATTTCTTTTTTGGGTTGTTTTTTATTACTTTAAATGTTTTCTCGCAAGAAATCAAATTGCCGGCACCTATGATTGCTATCGATTCGTTGTATAGAGAAGATCAGTTTTACTGCGCGATTACCTACAACACTTTACTAAAAACACCAACGGGCGTTTCCCAGAACAAATTTTCACCGGGTTTTAAAATCGGTTTTTTAAGAGATTTTCCGACCAACAAGCAGAGAAATGTGGCCATTGCTCCGGGGTTGGGTTTTTCGTATAATAATTATTTTCAAAATTTATTCATCACTGAAGTGAATGGCACGCCGGTTTATTCTACAACGGTTCTCGGCGCCAATTATAAAAAAAACAAATTCGAACAGCTTTTTGTGGATGTTCCGATTGAGTTCAGATGGCGTACTTCAGGTCCGGAAAGCCATAAGTTTTGGCGTGTTTATTCCGGAATTCAATTCAGTTATTTGCTCTACAACCGATCGATTTATATCGATGATTTATACAGCGTCAGAATATCGAATAATAAAGATTTTAATAAATTTCAAGTCGGACTTTACATTGCTGCCGGACATAATAGTTGGAATTTTTATTCCTATTACGGCATTTTACCAATATTCAAATCATCCGCGAAAGTGGTCGATAATGGCGAAAGCATCAAATTTCAAGCGTTGCATTTCGGTTTGATGTTTTACATTCTATAACCAAAGTCGCCACAATACGAGTTGCGGAATCAATCCAATCGCAAATCCAATCGCCAACTCTTTTCCCGTATGCGCATTCATTTGCAAACGTGAGGAACCTACGACGCCATTCATTAGTATTAGCGCAGCAATCAACCACATCCAATTGGAATAATCGTGAATACTCAATCCAATAATAAAAGCGGTTAGTGAGCTCATACCAATCATATGAATGCTGATTTTCATATTGACATACAAAAAAAACAACGCTAAAAAAGTACTCGTCATACCACCAAAAAAGAAATAAAACAATTCAGGTGTGTTTTCTAAAGTAATGCTTTTAAAGAGCAACATCGCCATCAAAAAAAGCTGAATCGCCATTGGAATTTTGCGCTGCGAAGTTTCAGAAACCATAATCGAATCGACTTTGCCAATAATTTTCAAAAAATAAAGCAATGTCATTGGCACCAAAATCGTAATCAGAATGATTTGGGCGAGCATTAAAAATTTCGCAAAAGGTTCGAAATAATTGTCATGTGCATACAAATAAAAAAGACTTCCAAACAGCGGAATAAATAGCGGATGAAATAGATAGGAGAAAAACGGCAGGATTTTTTTCAATGCAATAATTTTAACAAGATTACATTTTTTTGCGCAGTCGCGCTACCGGAATATCAAGCTGTTCTCTATATTTTGCGATGGTTCTTCGCGCAATCGGATAACCTTTTTCTTTAAGAAGTTCCGCCAATTGATCGTCGGGAAATGGTTTGTGAGTGTCTTCTTCTTCGAGAATATTTTTGAGGATTTTTTTGATCTCTAAGGTTGAAACATCTTCCCCTTGGTCGTTCTTCATCGCTTCCGAGAAAAATTCCTTGATGAGTTTCGTGCCGTAAGGTGTTTCTACAAATTTGCTGTTCGCCACACGAGAAATCGTCGAAATATCCAAACCAACAGTATCGGCAATGTCTTTTAAAATCATCGGGCGCATCTTCGTTTCGTCACCGTCGAGGAAGAATTCCTTTTGATAATGCATAATCGCATTCATCGTCACGAAAAGGGTTTCTTGTCGCTGTCTGATAGCATCGATAAACCATTTCGCGGCATCGAGTTTTTGTTTTATAAATTGCACGGCGTCTTTCTGAGCATGCGATTTGTCTTTAGAAACCTTATACGTTTGCAACATTTCCTGATAATCTTTCGACACATGAAGCGTTGGCGCGTTTCTGCCGTTTAAGGTCAATTCGAGTTCGCCATCCACAATTCGAATCGCAAAATCAGGAACAATGTTTTCTGTAATTTTATTATTTCCGGTAAATGAACCGCCGGGTTTTGGATTGAGTTTTTCAATTTCATGCACCGCCTTTTTAAGCTGTTCATTAGAAACATTGAATTTCTGTTGCAGTTTTTCGTAATGTTTTTTGGTAAACGCATCGAATTGATTCTCGATGATATCGGTTGCCAAAGCTACATATTCCGATGGTGTTTTATGCTTCAATTGCAACAACAAACATTCTTGCAAATCGCGAGCGCCAACACCTGAAGGTTCCAATTCATGGATGATGTGCAAGATGCGCTCCACGGTTTTTTCATCGGTGTAAATACCTTGTGTAAAAGCCATATCGTCAACAATATCAGCAATACTTCTACGGATGTAACCCATATCGTCAATGCTTCCCACGAGAAATTCTGCAATCTCACGCTCGTCATCATTCAGAATAAAAGTATTGAGTTGGTTGATTAAATCTTGGTGAAAACTAACCGGTGAAGCCAAAGGCGATTCGCGTCGGTCATCGTCATCACTGTAATTATTAGCTTGGGTTTTGTATTCAGGAGTTTCGTCGTTGCTCAAATATTCATCAATATTGATGTCTTCCGCTTCAATCGATTCGTTGTCGTCAAAGTCATCATACTCTTCATCATTGTCGAACTCGTCTTTTTCGTAATCTTCGTCTTCTTCTTTTCCGGCTTCGAGCGCAGGATTTTCATTCATCTCTTCTTTGAGTCGCTGTTCAAATGCTTGCGTAGGCAACTGAATTAACTTCATCAACTGAATTTGTTGAGGTGATAATTTCTGCGATAATTTGAGATTTAGAAATTGTTTTAACATTGGAAAAGGTGCTAAGGTTCTAAGGTGCTATGGCACTAAGTCCCTCATGTTGATGGATTAAAGTTAATCAAAAATTCGAATCTTTAAAATGTATTTTTTAGACCTCAGAACCTTAGCACCTCAGTGCCTTAGTCCCTTCAATTAAAATTCCGCGTTCATCGGTGTTCTCGGAAACGGAATCACATCACGGATATTGGTCATGCCCGTCACGAACAATACGAGTCTTTCAAAACCCAATCCGAAACCTGAATGTACTGCGGTTCCGAAACGTCTTGTGTCGAGATACCACCACAATTCTTCTTCGTCGATGCCGAGTGCTTTCATTTTTTCTACCAATACATCGTAACGTTCTTCTCTTTGCGAACCACCAACGATTTCACCGATACCTGGAAATAAAATATCCATGGCACGAACGGTTTTGCCGTCTTCGTTCAAACGCATATAAAACGCTTTGATGTTCGCCGGATAATCGTATAAAATTACCGGACATTTGAAATGCTTTTCCACCAAGAAACGCTCATGCTCCGATTGTAAATCAGCGCCCCATTCCTCAATGATATAATTGAATTTTTTCTTTTTATTCGGTGTTGAATCTCGTAAAATGCCAATCGCTTCTGTATACGAAACGCGTTTGAAATCATTGTTCATCACGAAATTCAGTTTCTCCAACAAAGTCATTTCACTGCGTTCTGCTTGCGGTTTTGCTTTTTCTTCGTCAGCCAATCTGCTTTCGAGGAATTTCAAATCGTCTCCACATTTATCAACGGTATATTTTACAACATATTTGATAAAGTCTTCCGCCAAATCCATATTGTCATTCAAATCATTGAAAGCTACTTCTGGCTCAATCATCCAAAACTCCGCCAAGTGACGTGAAGTGTTCGAATTTTCGGCACGAAATGTTGGTCCAAATGTATAAATCTGTCCCAAAGCCATCGCGAAAGTTTCGCCTTCGAGTTGCCCTGAAACCGTTAAGTTCGTATGTTTTCCAAAGAAATCTTCACGATAATTAATGCTTCCATCTTCTGTTCTTGGCAAATTGTCCAAAGGCAACGAAGTCACCTGAAACATTTCACCCGCGCCTTCCGCATCCGCACCAGTAATCACAGGCGTATTCACATACACAAAACCTTTCTCTTGAAAATATTGATGCACCGCAAACGACAACACCGAACGCACACGCATAATGGCTCCGAACGCATTGGTACGAACTCTCAAATGCGCATTCTCACGCAAGAATTCGAGCGAATGTTTTTTGGGTTGCATCGGAAATTTCTCCGCATCCGAATCGCCCAAAATCTCCAGTTTCGAAACCTGAATTTCATATTTTTGTCCGGCACCTTGGCTTTCCACGAGCGAACCCGTAACTGAAACCGCGGCTCCGGTGGTCACTCTTTTTAATGTTTCTTCTGGCGTGTTTTCAAAATCAACAACGCATTGGATATTGTTCAAAGTCGAACCGTCATTCAAAGCAATAAACTGGTTGTTTCTAAAAGTTCTTACCCAACCTTTGGCGTTAACTTCTTTGATTGCGGCGTTGCTTTGCAGTAAGTCTTTTACTTTTGTATGTTTCATTGTGAAAATTTTAGATTTCAGATTTCAGATTGCAAATATAATCGAATTTGTCATTCCGACGAAGGAGGAATCTGTTGCTGTTTTTTCAGGTTTTGTTTTTTAGAAGCTAATCCCGCTATCATTCCAATCTTGTCATTGCGAGCTTGCGCGGCAATCTCCCAATGCCAAGGATTTTCCCTTCTATCGGGGCTAGGGCTGTGGGTTAATCATCAGCGTAATCTTCTTTCTTAGCTTTCTTTTTTTCAAACGTCAAAACCAAAGCCGGCAAGACAAGCAAATTGGCGAACATCGCAAACAGTAAAGTGCATGATATGAGTCCACCCAAAGCAATCGTGCCGACAAAACTCGACAGTGTGAAAATCGCAAAACCGAAAATCAACACAACAGATGTATAAAATGTACTGATACCCGTTTCGCGCAAAGCACTAAAAACTGATTTCTTCACGCGCCCATTATTTTGAATTAAATCATGTCGGTATTTCGCCATAAATTGGATGGCGTTATCGACCGAAATTCCAAATGCGATACTGAAAACCAGTATCGTTGATGGTTTTAATGGAATTCCAAAATAACCCATCAAGCCCGATGTAATACACAACGGCAGTATATTCGTAATCACCGAAGCCATAACCATTTTAACCGAACGAAACAAATACGCCATCAAAGCCGCAATCATAAAAATCGCAAAAATCAACGATTCGATTAAGTTGTCTACGAGATACGTTGTGCCTTTTTGAAACACCAATGCTTTTCCGGTCAACGTTACTTTATAGCGGTCTTCAGGAAAGATTGCATTGATTTTGGTTTTGAGTTGTTTCTCAACGCGCGCCATATCTTCGGTGCCGATATCTTTCATAAAAGTCGTAATCCTCGCGTATCGTCCGGTCGAATCAACATAACTTTTCATCAGATTGTCTTTGGTATTCTTGGTCGCATTTTTAGCGTAAGACAAAATGAATGTTTGTTCTTGAGAAGTCGGCAGTTCGTAATAATCAGGATTGCCATTGTAAAAAGCCTGCTTCGAATATTTCACCAAATTAACCACCGAAACCGGTTTTGACAATTCCGGAATTTGTGCAATGGTTTGTTGCAATTCGTCCATTTTTTTCATGGTCGATAATTTCATCACGCCTTTTTTGCGTTGCGTATCGATCATGATTTCTAATGGCATGACGCCTTTGAATTCCTTTTCATAAAAAAGAATGTCTTTAAAAAACGATGCGCTTTTGGGCATTTCGCCAATCAAACTTCCCGAAACTTTCATTTGCATCAAGCCGATAAGACTGAATATGAGCAGTATTGCATAAATAATATAAATGCGACTGCGTTTGAATTTGACGATATTTTCAACCCAACCCAAAAACGAAGAAATGTAATTTTTGCTTAAATGGTACAAGTGTTTTTCTTTAGGCAAAGGCATAAAACTATAGACAATCGGAACAATGCACAGCGTCAATAAATACACCGTAATCACATTAATAGAAGTCACGAAACCAAATTCGAAAAGCAAATCATTGCCCGTAATCATAAACGTCGCAAAACCTGCAGCGGTTGTCAAATTGGTCATCAACGTAGAAACGCCAATTTTCGAAATCACACGCTGCAAAGCCTTGGCTTGATTCTGATGAATCTTGATTTCCTGCTGGTATTTATTGATCAGGAAAATACAATTCGTAATGCCGATGACAATAATCAAAGGTGGAATAATAGCGGTTAGAATCGTGATTTTGTAATGGAAAAACCCCAAGGTTCCGAAAGACCAAATCACGCCCAAAAGCAAAATGCAAATCGAGATGAAGGTCGCGCGAAATGAACGGAAAAATAAGAAGAAAATGAATGAGGTGATGAATAACGCCGCGCCGATAAAGAGCGCAATTTCACCTTTCATATTCTCAGCATTAATCGTTCGAATGTATGGCATACCCGAAACACGCAAATCGATATTCGTGGCTTTCTCGAATTTTTCAATTTTCGGAACGAGATTTTCAATGATGAAGGTTTTTCTCGCTTCGGTATTGACGATGTTTTTCTTTAAATAAACCGCCGATCGAATGCTCCCAGTTTCTTTATTGAACAGCAAACCTTCATAAAATGGCAATTTATGAAACAGTTCGTATTTGATTTTTTGTAAGTATTCGGCTTGGTCAGTTTGGCTTTGATCAATCAATGAAACCAATTGGAATTTCTGAGCAATCGTGTCTTTTTTAAGTTTTTTCAAATCATTCAAAGAAACCACCAAATCAACTTCTTTGGAATTTTTAAGCTCGGTCATCAACTCATTCCAGGCTGCGAAAGCTTTCGGCGTAAAGAAAGTTTTGTCTTTAAAACCAATGACGATGAGGTTGCCTTCCTCGCCGAATTTGTTTAAGAAATCCTGATATTGTTGGTTGACGATGTGTTTTTTAGGCAACAGATTCGCTTCAGTATACGTCATGCTTAAGTTGCGCCATTGGAATCCAAGGAATAGCGTAAGAGCGGCAATAGCGACAATGATGGCGATTCTGTTTTTAAGTATGATTCGGGCAATTAATTCCCAAAATCCGACTTTTAAAGTGTTTTTCATAAATGATGCAAAGAAGTGGCAAAGGTAAATAAAACAAGAGAAAACACTTCATAATTGGGTGAGATTTATTTGTTTTTTTTGATGATATTAAATTTCCGTTACTATTTTTTTTGTGGTTATAATTTATATATTTGGTTTCGCATCTTTGATGTGGATTAAGCCCAAAAAGTAATACCAATAGGTTTATGAAGAATTTTAAAAATTCCATTTTTTACATCATTGTTACAGGAGGTTTTTCCGCCTTAATTTATTGGATTCTGGCACAAGGGAAATTCCTTGAAGCCGGACGGTCAATAGTGGTTGTCAACTCGAACAAAACACAATGGTCGGAATTTTTAACGTCCTTGCTGCATAATGTGCAACATCCTTTGGCGATTCTTCTAGCACAAATTATTACGATTATTATTGTCGCCCGTTTCTTCGGCTGGATGTTTCGGAAAATTGGGCAACCGACAGTAATCGGTGAAATCATCGCGGGTATAGTGCTCGGGCCTTCTTTGCTTGGCATGTATTTCCCGGAATTTTCAAATGCATTGTTTCCCGTGGCATCACTAGGGAATCTTCAGTTCTTAAGTCAAATAGGGTTGATACTTTTCATGTTCGTGATTGGTATGGAACTCGACTTGAAAGTGCTCAAAAACAAAGCCAACGAAGCTTTAGTAATCAGCCACGCAAGCATCATCATTCCGTTTGCGCTAGGCATTGGTTTGGCGTATTTTGTATACCATCGTTTTGCGCCAGTGGGCATCGAGTTTTTATCATTCAGTCTTTTCATGGGTATCGCGATGAGCATCACAGCATTTCCGGTTTTAGCGCGAATTGTTCAGGAACGAGGCATTCATAAAACCAGAATCGGAACCATAGTAATTACTTGCGCTGCCACAGACGACATTACGGCTTGGTGTATTTTAGCTGCTGTTATTGCGATTGTTAAAGCGGGTTCGTTTGTGAGTTCATTATATATTATTGGACTTGCATTAGTGTATGTTTTCATGATGATATTTGTAGTGAAACCATTTTTGAAACGCATCGGAGATTTATATGGAACGAAAAATAAATTAAACAAACCCGTTGTTGCTATTTTCTTTTTGACCTTAATTTTATCATCATACGTTACCGAAATTATTGGAATTCATGCATTGTTCGGCGCTTTTATGACCGGCGCGATTATGCCTGATATTGCGAAGTTCAGAGCGATTTTCATCAATAAAGTTGAAGATGTTTCTGTAATTTTATTACTGCCGTTGTTTTTTGTTTTTACAGGATTGAGAACCCAAATCGGATTGATCAATGATCCGTACTTATGGAAGATTACCGGTTTTATTATTCTCGTTGCCGTTGCCGGAAAATTTTTAGGAAGCGCCATCGCTGCCAAGTTCGTAGGCCAAAGTTGGAAAGACAGTTTAACCATTGGTGCCTTGATGAACACACGCGGATTGATGGAATTGGTCGTATTAAACATCGGTTTCGACTTGGGCGTATTGACTTCAGAAATTTTTACCATGATGGTGATTATGGCCTTGGTAACCACTTTTATGACAGGCCCGGCTTTAGATTTAATCAACTATGTATTCAAATCCAAAGATGTTTATATTCCTGAAGATGATGATGACACTGAAAATAAATATAAAATATTAATCTCCTTCGGAAATAACGAAAAGGGGAAATCGTTGTTGCGTTTGGCGCATAGTTTAGTGAATAAGCAACAAGAAACTTCAACGGTTACCGCGATGCATTTGTCGTTGAGTGATGAAATGCATTCTTTCAATCTTGAAGAACAAGAGCGCAAACGATTCTCGCCGATTTTAGAAGAATCGAAATTGCTGCAACAGGAAATCACCACGATATTCAAAGCCACCGTAGATATAGAAACCGACATTGCCGACATTGCGAATCAAGGCGATTACGATTTGTTATTGGTTGGTTTAGGGAAATCGATTTTTGAAGGTACGTTGCTCGGAAAAGTACTTGGGTTTACAACAAGAATCATCAATCCCGATCGTTTGATTGATAAGTTTACAGGAAAAGAAGGCTTATTCGAGAATTCGCCTTTCGATGAAAGAACACGCCAAATCATTTCGAAAAGTAAAATGCCGCTTGGCATATTAATCGATAAAGAATTGCAAGAAGTTAAAAATGTATTCATTCCATTGTTCTTTTCCGAAGATACTTTCTTGATGGATTATTGCCAGAAATTAATCTACAACAACGATTCGAATATTTCAGTTTTGGACAGCAACAACATGATTAAAACCAATTTTGTGTTGGAAAGTGCCGTGCATTCTTTAGAAGAAAAATATCCAAACAACCTGACTTTATTGCAAGACAGAATCATGAAAAAAGAATTTCTAGCCAAACAAGATTTGATGATTATCAGTCTAGAAAGCTGGAAAAAATTGGTCGATTCTCAAAGTATTTGGCTCAGTAATGTGCCGTCGGTTTTGATTTTGAAGCCATAGCACTTCCATTTCCAATCGTAATATAAAATCATTTATGCAGCATCCTTTCCTATATGGGTTTCTAACTGTCATCCTGCTTTTGTTGCTAGCGCTTTGTTATTTTGTATACCGTTGGCGAGAATCTGAGCAATCAAAGAAAAGTGTTGAAGCAAAGTTTCAAGCACTCGAAATGAAAATCAACAACCTGCAGCTCGAAACGCTCGAATCGAAACTCAATCCGCATCTTTTTAAAAACATCCTGAATTCAATCCAATCGCATGCGTACCAAACGTATTTTGCACTCGATAAACTCGCCAATGTGCTCGATTATATCTTATATGAAAGCCAGAAAAAATTCGTTTCGCCCAAAGAAGAAATTGAGTTTGCGTTGAATCTGATTGAAATCAATAAGATTAAAGTCAGTCCGCTTTTCGAACTCAAAGTCAAAACCAAAATCAATGAGGGTGAAACACTTTACGAACAGCGATTATTAGCACCATTGATTTCGATTGATTTAATTGAAAATGCCTTCAAACATGCTGATCTCCAAAATGCCGATGCGTTTATTTCGGTTGTATTTGAATTTAAAGAAAACTGTTTTTACCTCACGGTTTCTAATAAAATTTCTGATAAGAAAGCATTGTTGAAAGAACGAAGTGGCATAGGCGCAGCGACATTAGAACAACGTTTGAAGATTATCTACAAAGACCAGTTCAAACTCGACAAATTCATCGAGAATGACATTTATATCGCTCATTTAAAAATCGACCTGCGTGAATACAAAAATCAAATGCATCTTGCTTGATGATGAATTGCCAGGATTGGTTTACCTCAAAATGTTGTGTGAACAGATTCCGGAACTCGACATCGTCAAAACCTTCAACAATCCTCAAAAATTATTGGAAGCATTGCCCAATCTCGATTTCGATCTTTGCATTTCCGATATTGAAATGCCCGGAATTGACGGATTGCATCTCGCGCAATTGCTTGAAAAGAAAATGATCATTTTTACCACGGCATACAAAGAACACGCAGCCGAAGCTTTTGAAATTGACGCTGTCGATTATATCACAAAACCTGTTAAAAAAGAACGTTTGCAGAAAGCCGTTATAAAAGCTTTTGATCGATTCAATCAAAACACAACGACACAGCAATTCATTTCACTGAACTCCGATAAGGGAAAAACGATGTTGTATTTTCATCAGATTGTCATCATCAGAACGGCGTTGAATGACAGTCGAGATAAGGAAGCATTGCTCACCGACGGAAGTTTGGTTTTGTTGAAAAACATCAACTTTGAATCGATATTAAGCCAACTTCCCGAATCCGATTTTTGTCGCATCAATAAAAAAGAAGTCATTGCGGTAAAAGCTATAAAATTCTTCAGCCACAATGAAATTACCCTTCGACAACAAGATAAAAATGGTAAAAATTTGATTTTAATTTTAAGCGAAACGTACCGTCCTGAATTGCTGTTGAAAGTCAAAATCTGATTCATTACAAAGTTTGTCGTTCTTATTACAAAAGCCGTCAATTAGCTACTTTTCGATGCTGATTGTTTCGACGCACTTCTGATATTTGCACTGTAAAAAGCCATGCTTTAAAATCAGCAGTATGAAAAATATTAAAAATTCTTTCTTTTACGTGTTTATTATTGGTGGATTTTCCGCTTTGATGTATTGGATTATCACCACAGGAAAAGCACTCGAAACCGGGCGTAATATTGTTGCTCATACTACTGTGAACGGACATTGGGAAGATTTCATCACTTCGATGCAACACAATCTGCAGCACCCATTGGCGATACTGTTGGCGCAAATTATCACCATTATTTTGGTCGCACGTTTCTTTGGCTGGATTTGTAGAAAAATCGGACAGCCTTCCGTAGTCGGGGAAATCATCGCAGGAATTGTGCTCGGGCCATCGCTCGTTGGGATTTACTTTCCGGAATTTTCAGGATTGTTGTTTCCAAAAGAATCATTAGGCAATTTGCAGTTTTTGAGTCAAATCGGATTGATACTGTTTATGTTCGTAATCGGCATGGAACTCGATTTGAAAGTGCTTAAAAACAAAGCTCATGAAGCCGTTGTGATTAGCCACGCGAGCATCATTATTCCGTTTGCTTTAGGCGTCGGACTTGCTTATTATATCTACCAATCGTTTGCGCCACAAGGCATAGAATTTATTTCTTTCGGATTGTTTCTCGGTATCGCCATGAGTATTACGGCGTTTCCGGTTTTGGCACGTATTGTTCAAGAACGTGGCATTCATAAAACGAAACTTGGTAGCATTGCCATTACTTGCGCCGCTGCAGATGATATCACGGCTTGGTGTATTTTGGCTGTTGTGATTGCTATTGTCAAAGCAGGTTCATTCGTCAGTGCCTTATACATTATTGGTTTGGCCATTGTTTACGTGGCATTGATGCTCAAAGTCGTGCGCCCGTTTTTGAAAAGAGTAGGCGATTTGAATGCGACACGAGAAAGTCTCAACAAACCTGTCGTAGCTATTTTCTTTTTGACTTTGTTGTTTTCGTCGTATGCTTCGGAATTAATTGGTATTCATGCGCTGTTTGGTGCTTTTATGGCTGGAGCGATTATGCCTGAAAATAGTAAATTTAGAAATTTTTTCATTGAAAAGGTCGAAGATGTGTCGGTCATTGTTTTGCTTCCGTTGTTCTTTGTTTTTACGGGTTTACGTACAGAAATCGGTTTGTTGAATGATCCGCATTTATGGAAAATAACAGGTTTAATTATTCTCGTGGCAGTCGTTGGAAAATTTTTAGGTAGCGCACTCGCAGCCAAGTTTGTCGGGCAAAGTTGGAAAGACAGTTTGTCGATTGGCGCGTTGATGAACACGCGTGGATTGATGGAATTGGTTGTACTCAATATTGGTTACGATTTAGGCGTATTGTCGACAGAGATTTTTACGATGATGGTCATTATGGCGTTGGTCACGACATTTATGACTGGGCCGGCTTTGAGTTTTATCAATTATATCTTTCGACCGAAAAATTCTACTATTCCTGAAGCCATCAGCAACCGAAGTAAATATAAAATCCTATTGTCATTCGCCACGCCGGAACGCGGGAAAGCATTGCTCAGAATTGCGAACAGTCTTGTCAAAAAACAAAGTGGCAATACTTCAGTGACAGCGATGCATTTATCATTGAGTTCTGAGATTCATTCTTTTGATGTCAAAGATTATGAAAAGGAAATCTTCCTGCCGGTCGTTTCAGAATCCGAAAACCTAAACCAGAAAATAGACACGCTTTTTAAAGTCTCGATTGATATTGATTCAGACATTACCGATACCGCGAATCAAGGCGATTATGATTTGCTATTAATCGGACTCGGACAATCCATTTTTGAAGGAACACTTCTGGGGAAAGTGCTAGGTTTTACAACAAGGATCATCAATCCGGATCGTCTGATTGATAAATTCATCGGGAAAGAAGGCTTGTTTGAAAATTCTCCTTTCGATGAAAGAACACGTCAAATCATCGCCCACAGCAAAATGCCCGTCGGTATTTTTGTCGATAAAGAACTTGAAGAAATCAACCGTGTCTTCATACCGATTTTCAGCAGTGAAGATGTGTTTCTGATTGAATTTGTACAAAAACTCATTCACAACAACGGTTCTCAAATCACAGTTTTGGATGCGACAGGGCATATCAAAAGCAATCCTGAAATTAAAGAAACGATTCGCTCCATCGAACAAATTGCGCCAAACCATATCATGATGATGAACGAAAGAACCATCAGGAAAGAATTCCTGGAGCAACAAGATTTAATGATTATCAGCCTCGAAAGCTGGAAAAAATTGGTCGATTCACAAAGCACTTGGTTGCATAATACACCTTCGGTATTAATCATTAAACCTTAAATATGAATGTAATGAAAATGGCGGTTTTTACTAGTATGTTGTTGTACAGTTTTGCGATGCATTCACAAGAAAAAGTGGAACCAAAACCAGAGAAAAAAGTCAGTATGGAACTGGATGGCATGATTGCGATGTCGTTCGGCAGTAAAACCATTGGCATCAATGTCGGTGGGCCAAGCCTTAAATTTAAATTCAATAAAAATTTTAAAATCGGTGCCGGGGCTTTTCCGTCATTGGTGATTATCGATAAAAAGGCTTTTCCAAAATTGGGAGTTTCGCCAAGCATCGAATACAAACATTGGATGGCTATTGCACCCTATTATGGTTATGATGCCGAAGACAAAATGATTTGGACACTTGGTTTGGGCTATCGTTTTTATTAAATTGCCCAAAAATCAATTTAAAACGAAACATGAAATTACCGTTATTCCTTTTTTTACTAGTATTGATTTCATGTAAAACCTATACCATTTCTCCGGACAGTTTTAAGCGGCAGTATCTTGGAAGCGAATCCAATAAAATGCGCCAGGTTGAAATCAATAATCCATTGCTTATCGGCAAGACCAAATATCTGTTGAACAATGTTAAAGTGCTCGAAGTTACAGATAAGAACGGGAATATTGTTGCGATGAAAAACGAGCCGTCTGTCGAAATGCGCGTCACCCATAAAAATGGGCAGAAATACCATTATTATTTTCAAATGGTTTTGCTCGATAGGGATACTTTGAAAGGCGGTCGGTCTGTATTTCTCAACCTGACAAGGAGTATTCCTTTCGATAGTATTGTAAAAATTGAAATACAGAACAACAAGAAAGGCTTAAACTATTACGAAAATGCACCCGATGCTTTATTGGCGGAAACCGACCCGAAAGCCTCAAAAATTCTTGTAAATTCATACGATGCGATTGCGAATATAGGCGAAGTATTGAAGAATGCATCGTTTTCGCTTGATAGTGTTGACGTAAGTGTTTCGAAGCTGCGCAATATCGATTATGCGACTTGTCTGTTCAAAAAAAGCAACACGCTTATCAGTATCATCTATATCAAAGAAAAAGATGCATTACAAATGATTAAGACTAGGGAATACAACCAGGTTTCCGGTAAAGGCTGGTGCATCAATGATTTTTATCTTGAAAACAATAAGGTTTTCCTTGAAGAAAGGTGGATTCTGTTCGATGGGAAACTCATCAACAAAAACCCTGAGCGCTACGAAGCGCTCAAATTCAATAAATCTCTCAATGCCGATTTCCTCAAAAAGTTCACTTCTGAAATCTATGACCGCATAGAGCATACACCTTAAAACCCCAAATCCCACACAAAAGACAATTTCAACGCTAAGTTATCTTCAAAACGAGGCAATTCATAAGGCCCGTAACGATAAAACCCAACGATTCCAAAACCGCTATAGATTTGATTGATTTCAAGTCCGGATTCGAAATAGCCTTTTTCTAAAGTCTTATATTCAAAACCGATGTGCTGTTCTTTTTTCTGCATATCGCCAAAAGCCATTCGGGTTACGAGCACAAAAACGGGTTTCACTTTTCTCGAAACACGAACTTTTCTAAAAGCATGTTTGCCTTGAAGTGTCAGGTATTCACTCGAGAAAAATTCATTGAAATACATCGTTTCAAAACTGTTTTTACCAGCAATGGTAATACGTTGCAACACTTTATCATTCGTCAAACTGTTCGGCGATGTACTGTATAAATGCGTCAATGGAACGTCGCCAAACGCATAACCGGCTTCTAACAGTAACGATGTTTTTTGCCCGCTCAAGTATTTTTTTTCGTATTCGGTTCGGAAGTCGATTTTGCCAAATACGAAATCATTTTGCAGCCATTTCGGAATCGATTGGGTGAATTGAAACGTGAATTTCGGAAAGCGTTTTTCGACTTCCAATCGCCCATCTTCGGTTTGCATATAATCGCTAAACGGATTCCATTGCAAGGAGAATTGCGCCGTCGTCATATTAAAAACCTGATACGATTTGCCGTCGAGATTGTATAAATAATTGAATTTCGGTTCAATCTGAGCATAACTCAACTGCCCAATGCTTTCCGTTTTCGGAATGAATTTCGTCTCAAAATAAGCGCGCCAACTTTGATACGCATAAAAAGTACTCACGTTAATCGGTCGCGGATTATACAACTTAAAAACCCTTTTATCGACTGCAAAAGAAGTACTACCAATCTCTCGAATATCATCGGTGTAGGAAGCACCAACCCACGTACTCGAATGGTTTCCGATGCGAATGGCTGAACCCAAATTGTATTTATAATGACCGTCTTTAATACCATAAGCGGTATAACCATCGATGCGGAAAATCTTAGAAAATTGCTCACTCGTTTTGCCACCCAAACCAAAACGAAAACCTTCATAATTGTTGTAGCTGATGAGGTAACGCAAATCGAGATCGAAAAAACCGAATGGTACATAACCGTTCAAAACTTTTCTGCCTACAAAAAGCCGTTTCTCAATTTTTTCTTTGGCTACGAGGCTGTCGAGTGCAACATAAGTGCGTTGGCTTCGAACGTCTAAAGTGTCTTTTCGGTAATGGTTCCAGAATTTTTCGTCTTGGTTTGGGGCGTCTTTTTTGACTTCCATAAACAGAAACGGGTTTCTAATTTTGACCGGAATATTATAATGAATGTCGAACATATTGCTTTCGGAAAGCAAGTACGTAAAATCGGAAGCTACCTTTTTTCGCGAATCGTCATCTTTGTTGTCATCGGCATCAAACGGCAAAGTTTCACCCAAAATGCGGATGTCATAATTGTTTTTTCCTTTGACAATTTTGAAAGCTTTATGTACTGGAAACCAGATTTTTTCTTCAGGAATGTATTCAAATTCATGCGTGCCACTAACATCCAAAAGGCCTTTGATGCGCATGATGGCTTTGGCAACGGCAAAATTTCCCGCGTCGATATACAGCACACCTTCGAGTCCGGCTTCTTTGCTTTTTTTTCTGTTTTTGAAATAAATCATGTAGGCTTTTCTGCCTTGAATGGAAGTGCTGTCGAGGATTTTGAATCGATATTGCTCAAACGAATGATCCGAAATCGGACTGTTGTATTTCGTTTCGAACAATTCGTATTGATTGTCATAAATCGAAAACGACTGCAGATTGAACGCCAGAATTTCATAGATAGGATTTTTAAAACCTGACATTTTGGTGCCGAGAATGGTTTCCTTAAATCCTTTGTCGTTGTATTGAAACTGCGATACTTTCTCGGTTTGAAACAAATGCTGTTTCGTGATAATTTTTTTAAATTTATAATCCGAAGAATCAATTTTGGTTTGCTTTTTACCCAATGTTTTTTTGATAAAAAGCGTGTCGATTCTGCCGTCAATAGAATCCGGATTGGCTGTAATCAGTAATTTGTTATAGGCTTTAAACTCGAAGCTTTTGAGTTTTTGAAGCGGATTGTTCTGCGATTTATTTTGAATGGTTTTGCGGATGATTTCGAGTGCGGAATTTTTGTTGGAAACCCTGACTTCATTCAAATCATTCGATTTTGGAGTTAATGAAATGGTGTAGAATTTCTTTTCATCATCGACTGCAATTTCTGCGGAAGCGTAACCTACATAAGAAATTTTTAAACCTGATATTTTTGCTGTTGAAGTGATGGAAAACTTCCCATCGACATCGCTAATGCTGTAAGTTCCATTCAAAACAATCGAAGCAAACGGCAAAGCTTTTTTGGAAGCACTGTCTTTGATGACACCATTGACATGAAATTGCGCCTGACTTACAAGCGACAATAACAACAATAGCCAACAGTGTTTTTTCATGGTTTGGTTTCGAAAGCGAATCTGATTTTATAAAGATAGACAAAATAAAAAATCCGTCTTGTTCAGTAACGCGACGGATTTTTTGATATTGTAGTGGATTTAGACTTTCATGATTTCAGCTTCCTTCAAAGCAAGATGTTCGTCTATTTTTCTGATGAATGCATTGGTCAGATTTTGTATTTCGTCTTCAGCAGTTTTACAAATATCTTCCGATGTGCCTTCTTTTTCTAACTTTTTGATTTCGGTATTCGCATCTTTTCTTGCGTTACGAACTCCGATTTTAGCATCTTCGGCTTCTACTTTGGCTTGTTTGCTCAAATCACGTCGGCGTTCTTCGGTGAGTGGCGGCACAGAAATAATAACGATATCACCATTATTCATCGGATTGAAACCAATATTGGCGACCATAATCGCTTTTTCAATCGGATGCAACATCGTTTTTTCATAAGGTTGAATCGTAATCGTTCTCGCATCAGGAACATTGATGTTCGAAATCTGAGCCAATGGTGTTTGTGAACCATAATAATCTACAAACACGCTGCCCAACATGGCTGGCGATGCTTTTCCGGCACGAATGTTTAGAAATGATTTTTCTAAATGCGCGATAGAACCGTTCATTGATTCTTTGGTGCTGTCTATAATAAATTCAATCTCTTCGGTCATATTTTGGATTTTGGACTGTAAGACTTTAAGATTTTAAGACTGTAAGATTTCAATAAAGTCAATCTTATGGTCTTGCAATCTTACGATCTTATAATCTTATTAAACATTAACTACGGTTCCTATATTTTCTCCGTTACAAATTTTCAATAAATTTCCTCTTTTATTCATATCAAAAACAAGAATCGGCAATTTGTTTTCTTGGCTCAAGGTGAATGCTGTTGTGTCCATTACATTCAAGCCTTTTTTAAGTACATCTTCAAATGAAATAAAATCAAATTTGGTGGCTGTAGAATCTTTTTCAGGATCGGAAGTATAAATGCCATCGACACGGGTTCCTTTCAAAATCACATCGGCATGAATCTCAACGCCACGCAAAACGGCAGCAGTATCAGTCGTGAAATAAGGGTTTCCGGTTCCGGCGCCAAAGATTACAATCCGTCCTTTTTCCAAATGACGCACTGCTCTTCTTTTGATGTAAGGTTCGGCAATCGCTTCAATTTTCAAAGCGGTTTGCAAACGCGTTAACATGCCTTTGTCTTCGAGAGCACCTTGCAAAGCCATGCCGTTGATAACCGTTGCGAGCATTCCCATGTAATCACCTTGAACGCGATCCATACCATTGCTGGCACCGGCAACTCCTCTAAAAATATTCCCGCCTCCAATCACAATAGCAATCTGAACGCCCTGATCATGGATTTGTTTGATTTCGTCTGCATATTCGGACAAACGTGCCGGATCAATTCCGTATTGTCGGTCGCCCATCAATGCTTCACCGCTTAATTTTAGAAGAATTCTTTTGTACTTCATTACTTTGTTTATTGAGTTGTGCAAATATAGTTATATTCTTTTTTCGTGAAATAGTCTTTTTGAAAAATATACTTGTGAGTTTTATTGCATATAATTTTTTTTCACCACATAGAAACATAGCATTAATGATATTAGAAAAGCAACTTTGTTGGATATAGATTTAACTATGTTGGAAAGAATTTCCTTTAAGATGTTATTTTATTACTTTTTCTATGTTTCTATGTGGTAGAATTTTTAAGTTATTAAAAGTGTAACAGGAAATGATAATTCTCATACTGATTAGATACTTTTAATAGTAACTTTGTAATGCCAAAATCTTACATCATGAAAGTTGCCGTCGCCCAAGCATTATTGAACAGTCATTCCTACGCAAAATACCGAACTATTGTTTCTGAATTATTGGCTCAAGGTAAGGTTTCGGGCCATCAACAATCGGAGGATTTGATTCATTATACTGAACTCAACGAAGCCAGAATGAATCGACTCGATAAGAAAATGGTGATTGCTGAAGACAACATTCAAAAATTATTGCAACTCAAAAAGCAATATACTTGGTTGGTTTTGTCTGAAGGTTGGTGTGGCGATGCTGCACAATTATTGCCGATTATGAATAAAATGGCTGCTTTCTCGCAACATATCGATTTGAAAATTGTCTTTCGCGATGAACATGAATTGCTGATGAATCAGTTTCTGACCAACGGAAATAAAGCCATTCCAAAACTGATTGTTCTCGATAACACTACAGAAAAAGTTCTGGGAAATTGGGGCGCTCGACCAAAAGGAGCAACCCAATTAATCAAAAGCTACAAACAACAATACGGAGTCATTGATGAAACCGCTAAAAAGGAATTGCAGTTATGGTACTTGCACGACAAAGGCATCAGCACCCAAAATGAAATCGTTGAACTTATGTTGCACTGCGAGCAATTGAATCTTCAAATAAAGTAACATCCATAGCATCTTTTACATCATAATCGCCGATTTTTGTTCTGCGCAAAACCGTTAGATGGGCACCTGAATTCAATGCTTTTCCAAAATCAAAAGCTAGTGAACGAATGTAGGTTCCTTTACTGCAAACTACCCGAAAATCAATTTCAGGAAGCGCAATTCGCGTAATTTCAAATTCATGAATGGTCGTTTTTCTCGAAGCGATTTCTACCGTTTCTCCGGCTCGTGCATGCTCATACAAACGAACACCTTCTTTTTTAATTGCGGAAAATATTGGTGGTTTCTGATCGATTTCGCCAAGGAATTGCTCGATGGTTTCGTGAATTAAATCTTCAGTAATGTGTGAAGTCGGGAAAGTATGGTCGATTTGAGTTTCCAAATCATAGGATGGCGTTGTCGCTCCAACATAAAAAGTGCCTGTATATTCTTTCGCTTGCCCTTGAAGTTCCGTAATTCTTTTGGTGAATTTTCCCGTGCAAACCAACAATAATCCCGTCGCTAAAGGATCTAGCGTTCCGGCATGTCCGATTTTGATTTTCTTTAGTCCGAGTTTGCTTTTCAAAACCCATTTCATTTTATTGACCGCTTGAAAGGATGTCCATTGCAAAGGTTTGTCAATCAATAAGATTTGTCCGTTTTGAAAATCTTCGCCAGTCATTATATTACAGACAAAGGATGAATGAAAAAGTGAATCACCAACAAAGCAATTCCAACTACAATACGATAGTAACCAAACACTTTAAATCCGTGTTTGCTCAAATAACCAATAAAAGTTTTGATGGCTAAAAGCGCTACAATAAAAGCAACTACATTACCAATAATCAGAAAATTAATCTGATCGTGCGTCAATACAAATCCGTCTTTATAATAGTCGTAACATTTTTTAACTGTCGCGCCCAACATCGTCGGAACCGCCAAAAAGAACGAGAATTCCGCTGCCGCAGTTCGTGAAAGTTTCTGTGACATACCGCCGACAATACTTGCGCCGCTTCTTGAAACGCCAGGAATCATTGCCAAACATTGAAACAAACCGATTTTCAAACCTTTCATATACGTGATTTCGATATTCTCTGAATTGCCGAACCAATCGTCAACTTTCAATAAAAGAATACCGCCCAACAACAACGAAACCGCTACCGTTACAGGGTTTTCCAATAAAGCATCAATTTTTTTGCTGAATAACAATCCCAAAACAACTGCCGGAATAAAGGCAACTAATAGTTTAAAGTAAAATTCCAAAGTCTGGAAAAACCGTTTGAAATATAAAACCACAACCGACAATATCGCGCCGAGCTGAATCACAATCGTAAAGAGTTTGGTGAATTCCTCATGCTCAATCCCAAAAAAGGAGCTCGCAATAATCATGTGGCCGGTTGAAGAAACGGGTAGAAATTCTGTGATGCCTTCGATGATGGCGAGTATGAGTGCTTGTAGTGTATTCATTTCTTAGATTTTAAGACTATAAGATTTTAAGACTATAAGACTATAAGATTTTAAGACCAGAATTCGATAAACGAATCTTACAATCTTATAGTCTTGCAATCTAATTAGCTTTCTTAGGGTTTTTAAGTATCGAATATATCGTAATCCCAAACCCAATCAAAACCATAGTCGGAGCCAAACGAATTCTTCTGAAATCGAAAACAGATTCATTAAAAACTTTCGGATTATCACTTCCGCCACCAGACATCAATATAAATCCCAAAGCAATCACTGCAATTCCAATCAATAGCACTTTATAATTAATCTTATCAAAAAGGAATTCCTGTTTTTCGTGTTCCTGTTCTTTCATGAGTATATATTTTTAGGATGCGGCTTCATCTAATAATCCAACGATCCAATAGTCTAAAAATCTAAATTAATACAAATCGTCCGTTCTTAAATTCAAAAATCGCTGCGTCGCAAAGAATGTACTAATCCACGATAACAAAATCCCCAACGCCAAAACGCCAATGAGCACCATGCCAATGAGCACCTGATCATCCATAATACCCAAGCCCGGGAAATTCGTATTGATGTAAAACAACGTACCAATCAAAGCCAATACCGCCAATACCGCTGCAATAAATCCCAATCGAATGCTCTGCCAAATAAACGGTTTTCTAATAAACGATTTGGTCGCGCCCACCATTTGCATGGTCTTAATAATAAAGCGGTTTGAGTAAATAGAAAGTCGCATTGAACTGTTGATCAACAAAACCGCCACAAGCGCCAAAATACCGCTGATGATCAAAATCCACATGCTTACTTTTTTGATATTATCGTTGACCAAATTCACCAATTGCTTGTCATAAACCACATCCGAAACCATGTCATTGGCACGAAATCGACTCTCAATTTTTCTGATATTTTCCGCATCAATATAATCCGCTTTCAAATGAATATCAAAAGAATTCAACAACGGATTGGCGCCCAAAAAAGTCATAAAATCCTCGCCAATCACATCCGTGTGCTGTTTCGCTGCTTGTTCTTTCGTCATATAATCACTCGATTTGACAAATTTCGCCACTTTCAATTCCTGCGCAAAAGCAGACGTCACACTGTCGGTCGCTTCACTTTTAAAGAAAACGGTCATCACAATTTCTTCCTTAAAATCGTCAGACAATTTCTTAGAATTGATTACAAAAAAACCTAAAATACCCAGAAGAAAAAGCACCAGAAACATACTCAGTACCACCGAAAAATAAGAAGAAATCAGTCGGCGCTTTTGAAATTTTTCGAAAGAAGAACTCATAAATGTTGTTATTATGGCGTAAAAATAATAAAGAATTTCTTTAATCACAGTTTATAACGCCCAAAGTTTTGTCTTTCGCACAATAAACGTAAATTTGCTTCCGGTTTACTGCGTCAGTTCGCTGTCGCTCGGGTTTAGGAGCAGTATATTTGTTTTTCCCAAGAACCGCAGTCCCGCTTTCCGTTCCAATCTTTTGCGCCGAACCCCGGCACAAAAGGATAACCACTGCAAACACGCAGTGTTCACCGAACTCCAAATCAAATAAGAGTCAGGTGAGGTAATCGGGGCTAATTTTTGAGCGTACTTTGCTACCAACAACGCAGCAGCGCCTCAACAAAAACGAACAATAAAACAAACATAGCGTTCCCGTTAACGCATACAAAACTCAGCATCTCAGTCACTCAGCGACTCAGCAACTAAAAAAATGAAATACAATCCAAACCAAATCGAAGCCAAATGGCAAAAACATTGGGCAAAAGAACAAACTTTCGCCGCAAGTAACCATTCTGACAAGCCTAAATATTACGTACTTGATATGTTTCCTTATCCGTCCGGAGCAGGCTTGCATGTTGGGCATCCATTAGGCTACATCGCTTCCGATATCTATGCACGTTTCAAACGCCACCAAGGATTCAACGTACTGCATCCGCAAGGCTACGACAGTTTCGGATTGCCGGCAGAACAATACGCGATTCAAACCGGGCAACATCCTGATAAAACAACGAAAGAAAATATAGCACGTTACCGCGAACAACTTGACAAAATCGGATTTTCATTCGATTGGAGTAGAGAAGTGCGCACATCAGACAAAGATTACTACAAACACACCCAATGGATTTTCATCCAATTGTTTAATTCTTGGTACTGCAAAAATTCTGATAAAGCGTTCGATATCACTGAACTCATAAAAGTATTCGAGTCAGAAGGCAACGAGATGGTAGAAGCGATTTGCGATGACAACGTAACCATTTTCACCGCAGCGCAATGGAATGCGCTTTCATCCGAAGAACAACAAAGAATATTACTGCAATATCGCTTAACGTATCTCGCTGAAACTGAAGTCAATTGGTGTCCAGCACTCGGAACCGTTCTCGCCAACGATGAAATTGTCAACGGTGTTTCCGAACGTGGCGGTCACCCGGTCATCCGAAAAAAAATGACACAATGGAGCATGCGCATTTCGGCTTACGCTGAGCGTTTGCTGCAAGGTCTAGACACTATCGATTGGAGCGAAAGCATCAAAGAAAGCCAACGCAACTGGATCGGGAAATCGGTCGGAGCAATGATTACCTTTAACGTCCAACCAAACTACGTCATTGCGAGCGAAGCGAAGCAAACTCTACAAGCTATAGAAGTATTTACTACAAGACCCGACACCATTTTCGGAGTAACCTTCATGACCTTAGCACCCGAACATGAATTGGTTTCAAAAATCACAACGCCCGAACAAAAAGCCACTGTTGAAGCCTACATCGAAAAAACCGCCAAACGTTCCGAACGCGAAAGAATGGCCGATGTAAAAACCATTTCTGGAGTTTTCACAGGAGCATATGCCGAACATTCATTCACCAAAGAACCGATTCCGGTTTGGATTGGCGATTATGTTCTCGCAGGATACGGAACTGGAGCTGTCATGGCTGTTCCTTGTGGCGATGAGCGCGATTATGCGTTTGCGAATTTCTTCAAAGGACAAAACGGAATGCCAGCCATCAAAAATATTTTCGCCAATGCCGATATTTCAGAAGAAGCTTTTGCTTCAAAAGACAATGTTGAGATTGCAAATTCGGATTTCCTAAACGGATTGAATTATAAAGAAGCGACGAAGAAAGTTATCGCCGAACTCGAAAAAATAAACCAAGGCAAAGGCAAAACCAATTATCGTTTGCGCGATGCTGTATTTTCCCGCCAAAGATATTGGGGTGAGCCGTTCCCGGTATATTACGTCAATGGTTTACCACAAATGATTGATGCGCAATATTTACCAATCGTATTGCCTGAAGTCGAGAAATACTTGCCAACCGAAGACGGGCAACCACCACTAGGCAACGCCACGGATTGGGCTTGGGACACGAATTCTAACAAAGTCGTTTCTAACGACCTGATCGATAACAAAACGATTTTTTCTTTAGAACTCAACACGATGCCGGGCTGGGCGGGAAGTTCATGGTATTGGATGCGTTATATGGATGCACATAATCCGAATGAATTCGCAAGCAAAAAAGCACTCGATTATTGGCAGAATGTAGATTTATACATTGGCGGAAGCGAACACGCAACAGGACATTTGTTGTACTCGCGATTCTGGAACAAGTTTTTGAAAGATAAAGGTTTTGCTCCGACGGAAGAACCGTTTAAGAAGTTGATCAATCAGGGAATGATTTTGGGGATGAGTGCTTTTGTGTATCGCATTCAACCGACAATTGGCGGGCCAGGTCCTTTTGATAGCTCTAAATTTAAAATTTTGGTTTCATCGGGAAAAAGAAGCGAAAAGGATTTTTTAACAGAGGAACTGAATAGGATTCTTGAGGAGAAATTTCCAGATGGCGGTTTGTATATAATCAAATTTGATTTTAGCCCACTTCACGTTGATTTGGCTGTCATCAATGATGTGACCAATGAACTCGACATCGAGAAATTCAAAGCACATCCATTATATTCCCACTATGACGATGCTGAATTTATTTTGGAAAACGGCAAATACCTCGTTGGCCGTGAAGTCGAAAAAATGTCCAAATCCAAATACAACGTGGTTAATCCCGATGACATATGCAACGAATACGGTGCCGACACACTACGCCTATACGAAATGTTCCTCGGTCCACTCGAGCAAGCCAAACCATGGAATACAGCAGGAATCACCGGTGTTTTCGGTTTCCTTAAAAAACTTTGGCGTTTGTATTTTGATGACCATGGTTTGATTGTCACGAACAACGAACCATCGAAAGACAGTTTGAAAACGTTGCATAAAACGATTAAGAAAGTAGGCGAGGACATTACGAATTTCTCGTTCAATACGTCGGTGAGTCAGTTTATGATTTGCGTCAATGAATTGTCAGCACAAAATTGTCATGAGCGTGCGATTCTCGAACCATTAGCTATTCTTATTTCGCCTTACGCGCCGCACATCGCAGAAGAATTGTGGAGCCAATTGGGAAATCAAGATTCAATTTCAACAGTTGCTTTTCCTGAATTCGATGCGAAACATTTGGTCGAAAGCAGTAAAGAATATCCGGTGTCATTCAATGGAAAAATGCGTTTCACATTAGAATTACCACTCGATTTAACTGCCGCACAAATTGAAGAAATTGTTATGAAAGACGAACGCACCATCAAACAACTCGAAGGAAGAACGCCTAATAAAGTCATTGTCGTTCCTGGGAAAATAATTAATCTCGTTGGATAAATACTTTGCGCCTCTGCGTCTTTGCGAGAGAAAAAATTAAATCTCGCAAAGACGCAAAGTCGCAAAAAAACATGACAAAATTGCACGAATGTTAACGCAAACCAAATTGGCTTGTAAATTGACAGCGAATTTGTACTTTTAAATTTTAAAACTAAAAATTATGTATTTGATATTAGCAGGTTTATTGATGTTGGTAAGTTGGTTGGTCAGCAACAGGCTTAAGAACAAATTCGAATTGTATTCGAAATTACAATTGCAAAACGGCATGTCGGGAAAAGAAATCGCAGAACGCATGTTGGCCGATCATGGCATTACGGATGTTCAGGTGATTTCCGTTGAAGGGCAATTAACCGATCATTACAATCCGGCGGACAAAACAGTCAATTTAAGTGAAGCCGTATACAACCAAAGAAATGCCGCCGCTGCAGCCGTTGCCGCTCACGAATGTGGTCATGCTGTGCAGCATGCCACCGCATATAGTTGGCTCGAAATGCGTTCGAAATTGGTTCCTGTGGTTAGTGTAGCGTCAAGTTACATCCAGTGGGTTTTGATTGCTGGTATTTTGATGATGCGCACGTTTCCACAATTGTTATTGGTGGGTATTGTGCTTTTTGCTGCGACTACTTTGTTTTCGCTGATTACACTTCCGGTAGAATATGATGCAAGCAATCGTGCTTTAGCTTGGCTCGAAAACAAACAAATGCTCACACAAGAAGAGCAATCCGGAGCCAAAGATGCTTTGAAATGGGCCGCCAGAACTTACGTCGTAGCAGCGATTGGTTCGGTAGCTACATTGATGTATTACGTGATGATTTACATGAACAGAAGGTGATCGACACCATTAAGATAATAAAAATCTGCAATGAAAATTGCGGATTTTTTTGTTTAACCAATATGGAAATTATGCATTTATTTTCCAAAATCACGAAACACTTTTTTTGACGTTAATGGTAATTTTAACGGCACAACATGTTGATAAAAAACTTTAAAAAAGATGGAGTCGAAAATACAAAAAAACGCAACAATTAGAAATTTGGATTCATTAGCTAAACTGATGGATTCCCAATTTAAAATTCCCGGAACTCAAATTAAATTCGGTTTGGATGCTTTGATTGGTCTTATTCCGGGTGTTGGAGATTTTGCAGGGTTTTTAGTTTCTGGCTACATGATTGCTGTTTTGGCAAGCAATGGTGCGAGCGGATTTGTGATTGCTAGAATTTCATTCAATATTGTGATTGATGCACTTATTGGGTCGATACCGATTCTTGGGGATATTTTTGACGTGGCCTTTAAAGCTAATGAGCGAAACATGAAACTTATTCATGAACATTATTTGGATGGCCGACATCAAGGTGGTGCATGGAAAGTCGTCGTGCCAGTTTTGATTTTGCTTTTTCTCTTGATTGGTACTATAGCATGGATTGCCTACAGTATTTTACTATGGTTACTTCATTCGATTTTCTAAAGCAACTATAATTGAATCTGTCGGTTGATTTGCTGATCCAAAGAAATGAAAGTTTCCGTTCTCGAAACACCTTCAATGGCTTGGATTTTGGTGTTGAGCAATTGCATTAAATGTTCGTTGTCGCGACAAATGATTTTAATGAGTATCGACCAGTTTCCTGTAGTATAATGGCATTCTAAAACTTCCGGAACTTTTTTTAATTCTCTTACGGCTTCTGAATTCTTTGCGGCTTTGTCGAGATAAACGCCTACAAAAGCCATCGTGCTGTAGCCTAAAACTTTGGTATTGACAATAAATTTCGAACCTGAAATAACTCCGGCTTGCTCCAATTTTCTGAGACGTTGGTGAATGGCCGCGCCAGAAATTCCGATTTTATTGGCGATTTGGAGAATGGGCTTTCGGGCATCTTCCATGAGGTCGCGCAGGATTTCTTTGTCGATGCCGTCGATTTCTATTTGAAGGGAATTGATTTTCATTTGGTTTTAAATTGTAACAGAATGTTGTGTTTTTGATTGTATTTAAAAAGCAAATATAGGAATAAAACAAAAGGTTGTATTGGTGCACCGTCATTGCGAGCGCAGCGAAGCAATCTGCTCAACTTAAGACAGGTTGCTTCGCTTCGCTCGCAATGACGTTCGTATTTTAGAACCCCGCAGTCCTAGCCCCGATAGTAGCGATATCCTTTTGTGCCGGCGTTCGGCACAAAAGATTTAGCAGATAGCGGGAAACAGCTCCTAATACTAAAGCTTAATATGATCCGGATTGTAACCCACATAACGCATTTCAGTTTCTTTGAAATGGATTCCGAAAGTTTCGAGTTCATTTAAAATCGGTAAATAAACTTCCTTGTTGATTGGCAGTTGTACGCCAGGCGTTTTGATGTTGCCGTTGAGGATTTGTAAGGTCGCCATGGCTACGGGTAAACCCACAGTTTTTGCCATCGCAGTATAGGTTTGGTCGTCGCCGATACAGACCATTTTCGAATCGATTTGTTTTTCTACGCCGTTGATTTCGTAACCGAATTTGTGGTACATCACAATCATGTCTTTGTCGTGTTCTTCGAGTGTCCAACTGTCGGTCAGGATTTTTTCGAGGATTTGCGCTGGAGAAGCATCTTTGAGTCCAACGATTTTGTTTTTGTTGAATAAGTCGAGTTCAAGGAGTTTGTCCCACATGATATCGTCTTGTTCGATGCCGAGTTGCAAACGCAATTTAATTTCAACAGAATCTGTCGGATGAAACGGTAAAAACAAATTGACAAATTCGCGGTAACTAATGTTTTCTGAATTGTCGATTTTATAGCTGTCGTCGGTCATACCGAGTTGCACGAACATATTCCAAGCTTTGGAGAAACCTACACGACGAATGGTGCCGCGGTATAAAGTCAGCGCGTCATCGAGTCCGTAAACAGAACGGTATTTTAAAGAATCGCGGTTAGCGTAACCTTCAAATCTTCCGTAACCTTCAACTTCGAGAAACTCGGTGCGGCGGAATAATTTGTGGTATGGAATGTATTTGTAAGTGCCTTCTTGAATGAATTTCGCTGCGCCACCTTGGCCGGCCAACACGACATTTCTCGGTGCCCAAGTGAATTTGTAATTCCACAAATTGTTGTCGGATTCCGGAGCTACGAGTCCACCGCAGAACGATTCGAACAAAATTACTTTGCCGCCTTGGTCGCGGATTTCGTCGATAATTTTCATGGCGCTCATGTGGTCGATTCCTGGATCGAGTCCGATTTCATTCATGAAAATAAGGTTGTTGGCTTTGGCAGCGGCGTCGAGTTCTTGCATAGCATCACTGACATAAGAAGCGGTAACCATGTGTTTTTTATAAGTGATGCAATCTTTGGCAACTTCGATGTGCATGTGTGCCGGAAGCATCGAGATGACGATATCGGCTTTTTGTATTTCAATATGGCGTTGGCTTTCGTTGAAAATATCGAACGCAATGGCCGTAGCATTTTTATGATTGTTGGTTTTGCGCTGTGCGAGTTCGAGCGATAAATCGCCAATGGTCAGATGCAAATTCTCGGCATCCGATTTTTGTAATAGATATTGAATTAAGGAAGAAGCCGAGCGTCCGGCGCCGATAATTAGAATATTTCTCATGTTTTTTTGCAAATAGTTTCCAAAGGTATGAATTTGTTGATATAAAAAAAGCCCACAAAATGTGAGCTTAAAAGGTAACACGGATTTCACGGATTTAATCCGTATCAATTCGTAAAATCCGTCTTCAATACTATTCCAATCCTTCCAAATCTTTTAAATCTTCTTGTTTGGATTCGATTTTATGTTGTTCAAATTGAACATCTTGTTCCACTTCATCGGGAATCATGCTTCTTACGATTACCACTAGTAAAGTCAATCCCGCGACAATCAACAACCATTTCGGAACGGCTTTATCATTAGCTTCGGATTTGTAATACGCCAAACCACCAAAAATCAAAGACAATCCTACAGGTAAAACACCCAATGTTCCCATCGGTAAAATTGCGAATACAATGCCCAGCAATGCAAATAAAAAGGCTAAAACAATCAATACTTTTCTCATAATTATAATCCGGTTGCGTTAGTTAATGTTAATTGACCTGTTCCTACAGGAATGCTAAACTGAATCAAAGCAGGCACTTTCGCCGCATCAGCAGTCAGGTAAATAATGTTTTTATCGGTTCCTTTAAGCTTGTTGATTTTGGCGCCAATCGAAACTTTGTAACAGGTTTTTGTTCCCAAATTTCCGGCTTTCACCGTTTCTTTACCCATATATTTTGCGGAAACACTCATTTCCTTTTCATCGAAAACTACGGTAAATGATTTAATTTGCCCTGGTTTCATTGTGCTAAAATCGATGTTACGCAATAAATAAATCGTAGAAACAATATCATTCGTATTCGCACCAATCTGAAAAGCCTTTTTAGATTCGGGCATGTTTTTTCTCTTGAGCGTACTTTCAATTGTATTGCCTTTGAAAATATATTTTTCCTTTTTGGTAAAAGTGCCTTCAAGAATATCTCTTTTATACAAACTTGGTTTGAGCGTAGTCGGATTCACATACGATTCATAACTGTCGCGAATCTTAAAAAAAGTATCCCATTTGCTGTAAGTTGTCGCCTCACAATTCAAATGCAGTAAAGTACTTTTAGACGTTTTTACAGTTTCGGTTTCCATAATAACCTGCGCAAGTTGCGTCATCAATCCACTCATATTATACGAAGCAGCATACACAAATTTCTCACCCGATTTGACCGCCTTATTGGTTTGCGCACTGGCGATACTAGCCAATAAAACCGATGTGATAAAAAATAATTTTCTCATATTATTTGTAGTTTTAAAATGCAAATGTAATATTTTTTTGTTAGGAGCTTCATCCCGTTTTCCGCTAAATCTTTTCCCTGCTAAAGAAGCAGGAAAAAGGATACCGCTGCAACCGGGGCTAAAAAAACCTAAATTTCTTTGACGTTTCCTTTATAACAGATAATTTTACAGCTTAGTATAACGATATCAAAAATGGACAGAAAGATAATTACGACCGCAACTTTTTTAGGAATGACCGCCATCATCTTAGGCGCTTTTGGAGCACATGCCTTGAAGAAAGTTTTAAATCTCGAACAACTCAACACATTCGAAACCGGCGTAAAATACCAAATGTACCACGCATTGTTTTTGATGTTTGTCGGGCTGTCAGAAAGTATTGCCGAAAAAACTAAGAAGATGATTTTCTATTTCATTACGACGGGCGTGTTGCTTTTTTCAGGTTCAATTTACTTGCTTGCGACTCAGAATGTAACGACTATCAATTTTAAACCCATAGGATTCGTAACACCCATTGGCGGATTGTTATTAATCGTCGGCTGGTTATGGCTTTTCATCGATTTTTATAAGAAAAAACGATAATATTTTGATAATATAAATCTACATAAAATATTATTTTTACTTTTGTCCTTTATTTAAAACACAATACAAACTCATTTCTATGGATAATTACGCTCAAATTACGAAATCGATTTCGTTAGAAAAGTACGGAATCAAAAATGCAGCAGAAGTTATTTACAATCCTTCGTTTGATTTTTTATACCATGAAGAATTAAAACCATCCTTGCAAGGTTTCGAAAGAGGACAATTAACAGAATT
Source organism: Flavobacterium sp. (assembly GCF_031411595.1). GTDB lineage: Bacteria > Bacteroidota > Bacteroidia > Flavobacteriales > Flavobacteriaceae > Flavobacterium. The sequence continues at coordinate 44,130 of NZ_JANOBI010000040.1, forward strand.
AGGAGCCGTAAACGTAATGACCGGAGACTTCACCGGACGTTCGCCAAAAGACAAATACATTGTAAAAGACAGCATCACCGAAAACACCATTTGGTGGAATTCAGACAAAGCCGTCAATGATAACAAACCCATTTCACAAGACACTTGGAACGCATTAAAAGAAACCACGGTCAACCAACTTTCAGGAAAAAGACTATTCGTAGTAGATGCTTTTTGCGGTGCCAATGAAAATACAAGACTCAAAGTTCGCTTCATCATGGAAGTGGCGTGGCAAGCGCATTTCGTAAAGAATATGTTCATTCGCCCAACGGAAGAAGAATTAGAAAATTTTGGTGAACCCGATTTCATCGTAATGAACGGTTCTAAAACCAGTTTCAAAGATTACGCAGCACATGGTTTGAATTCTGAAGTATATGTTGCGTTCAACCTAACCGAAAAAATCCAATTGATTGGTGGTACATGGTATGGTGGCGAAATGAAGAAAGGGTTGTTCTCAATGATGAACTACTATTTGCCACTCAAAGGAATTGCCTCAATGCACTGCTCGGCAAACAAAGGGAAAGATGGCGATGTTGCCGTTTTCTTCGGATTGTCAGGAACAGGAAAAACTACTTTATCAACCGATCCGAAAAGAGAATTGATTGGTGACGACGAACACGGTTGGGACAATGATGGTGTTTTCAATTTTGAAGGCGGTTGTTATGCCAAAACCATCGACTTAAGCAAAGAAAACGAACCCGATATTTTCGAAGCCATCAAAAGAGATGCATTATTAGAAAACGTAACCGTTGACGCCAATGGTAAAATCGATTTTAAAGATGGTTCGGTAACGCAAAACACGCGTGTTTCATATCCAATCAATCACATTCACAATATTGTAAAACCGGTTTCTAAAGCGGGTCATGCTACGAAAGTAATCTTCTTAACTGCTGATGCTTTTGGAGTAATGCCGCCAGTTTCTAAACTCACACCGGAACAAACCAAATACTATTTCCTTTCAGGTTTTACAGCTAAATTAGCAGGAACAGAAAGAGGCGTAACAGAACCACAGCCGACTTTTTCAGCTTGTTTCGGAAAAGCGTTTTTATCATTACACCCAACGCAATACGGACAAGAACTCGTAAAAAAAATGGAACAACACCAAGCCAAAGCTTATATGGTCAACACCGGTTGGAACGGAACAGGAAAACGAATTTCAATTAAAGATACACGCGCCATCATCGATGCGATTTTAGACGGTTCGATTGAAAAAGCCGAAACTAAAATGATTCCTACTTTCAATTTTGAAGTACCAACAGCACTTCCCGATGTAGATTCTAATATTTTAGATCCGAGAAATACTTATGCTGAAGCTTCAGAATGGAATACCAAAGCGGAAGATTTAGCAGCAAGATTCATCAAAAACTTCGCACAATATACAGACAATTCCGAAGGACAAAATTTAGTGAAAGCTGGGCCAAAATTGTAAAAGATTCTAAGCCAAACGATTATAATCATCGATTTTTGAAGTTGAATAACTATTTAATTTCAAAAATCGATGATTTTTTATATAAAAACTCTTCACAACGAAAACGTTTTCTGATTCAATATTCAGAATTTCAGACCTCAAAACCTAAGAATACAACCATTTTTTTGGATACTTTCTACCATATTCTCAAATCGTATTTTTGGTTATGGTTTCTTGCGATGAATTTATTTACTTTGCCCCATAATTCTAAAAATGAAATAGTTATGTCAGTTAAGAAACAATTTATAAAAACGAAACCGGTTTGCAAAGTAACTTTTACAGTAGAGGCTAAAGAAGCAAACACAGCAGCAGTAGTTGGAGATTTCAACAACTGGAACTCAAAAGAAGGCGAATTAAGCAAACTTAAAAACGGAACTTTCAAAGGTGTTTTTGAAGTAAACAAAGATGCTTCTTACGAATTTAAATATGTAATTGATGGTGCTTTCGTAAACGAAGTAGAAGCAGATTCATACATCTGGAACGAATTTGCAGGTGCAGAAAACAGCGTATTGGAAGTATAATTTTTACTTTACAAATAACATTAGTCGTCCATTTCGGGCGACTTTTTTATTTTATATCATCCCCACAAAGCTCAAATCGCTTCCGCTTTCCAATTCTTCGGGCATTTGGTTTTGTCTAAACAATCGAGCCGATAAATTTCCTTTGAGTAGTATCTTTTCTCCTCTGACGTCGAGCCAACTTCCTTCACGCAATCCCAAAACAGGAACCGTATTGAATGCATGAAATTCCTTGATTCGAGTTTCGCGCGTTTCACCCATGTGTTTCGATTGCGAATCCGGATCTAAATAATGTGGATTTAAATTAAAAGGAATCAACCCCAAAGTATCAAAACTCGGCGGATAAATAATCGGCATATCATTCGTCGTTTGCATCGTCAAACCTGTAATATTACTGCCGGCGCTGCAACCAAGGTATGGCGTCCCATTTTTTATTGTATTGGATAAAACGGTCATTAAGTGGTTTTTATACAACTGAAAAACCAATAAAAAGGTATTGCCACCACCGGTAAAAATACCTTCAGCGTTTTCTATGGCTTCTTTTGGATTTTCAAATTCATGAATGCCCCGAACCTTAATGTCAATTTTTGCAAAAGCCGTCGATACTTTTTCGGTATATTGATCATGCGAGATGCCACTTGGTCTGGCATACGGAATGAATAATAAGGTTTTGCAATTTTTAAAATGCACTGCCAATTCCGGCAAAATATAGTCTAAATAGCCGCCGCCATGCAGCGTTGAAGTACTCGCGATAATAAGGTTTTTCATAGAAAATTACTCTAATTTGGGTTAAAGATAAAAAACCTTTCGCGACATTTTGCAGCGGATTTCTTTTTTAAATTAACATAGTGTTATCATAGTTTTGGCAATGATGTAGTATTTTTATTTTTTAAATACTATTGCAATCACAACCCATGAAAACCAACATCGTCATACTGATTTTCTTTCTTCTAAGCCAGTTGGGCTTTGCTCAATCATCTAGGAAAATGATTCGTGGACAAGTGGTAAATGATTCCATTAAAGTAGAAAATGTGATTGTTTTTAATACCAATGCGAGAACAGGAACCATCACCAAATTTGAAGGTGCTTTTGAAATTTCTGCGAGAGAAAATGACACTTTGGTTTTTTCGAGTTTGTTATTCAAATCGAAAAAAGTAGTCATTACAAAAGAAGATATTGAAAATGAGGTAATCATCGTTCCTTTGAAAGTCTTTCCTAACCAATTAAGAGAAGTGCTGGTAGAAAGGAACAAAACCAAAACTCCGAAAATAAACTCACAAGCTGAAGTTGATAAAAAGTATTTTGACGACAAACAATCTTCTCCAAAAAACACGGTGATGCCTAATTATAATGCCATCGAAAACGGTGTCGATTTTGTTCGATTGTATAAAGATGTGTTGAAATTATTGCGCAAGAAAAACCCAAACAAAAAAGATTTTACTTCCAATATCAATTTCACCGAAGTGGTCATGCAAAAGATCCATTACTCGTTTTTCACAAACAGTCTGAAACTTCGTGACGATGAGATTAAACTTTTTCTGGTGTTTTGTGAAAATGACGCCAAAGCCCAATCGATTGCTAAGTCAAGCACCAATTTCGAATTGATGGATTTCTTGGTGGGGCAAAACAACGAGTTCAAGAAAATTACCGCTCTTGAAAAGTAATCCTTCAACGAAGTAATCGCCAGTGCCAACAAAAAAACTACATACTTTATTTTTACTACTGTTGGCGCAAGTTATTTCAGCTCAAACAACAAACGAAAAATTATTGATTGGAAAAATCATTTCAAATGATGTAGCCGTCGAGAAAGTCAATATATTAAATGCCACAACCGGAAAGGCGACTGTTTCCAATGAACTCGGAATATTCAACATCCCCGTAAAAATAGGCGACGCGCTTGTGTTTTCTGCAGTTAATTTAGAAACCAAACGCAGGATTATTCTGGAAGAAGATTTATCTCAAGAGCGAGTTCTGATTAAAATGAGTGAAAGAATAACGCCGTTGGAAGAAGTAAAAGTCAATCAAAACCCAAATATCAATGCCGAAAATCTTGGCATCATTCCTTACGGGCAAAAAAAATATTCGCCTGCCGAACGGCGAGTTCATGAAGCGACAACCGGAAGCGGAATCGTTCCTTTAAATCCAATATTGAATGCCATTTCTGGACGAACTACAATGCTGAAAAAGGAAGTTCAAGTAGAAAAAAAAGAAAGATTGTTGCTACAACTTGATGGCTGGTTTGAAGAAGATTATTATGTCAATACTTTAAAAATTCCGGCGGATTACATCAAAGGGTTTCATTATTTTTTAATTGAAGATACTGATTTCGTTCGCGCATTGAAAGCCAAAAACAAAACCTTAACGCAGTTTCTGATTAAAGGATTGGCTTTAAAATATAAGGATTCTCTATTAGTTGAACAGAAATAAGTATTTTTGAGCCATGAAAAAAACATTGATTTTAGGAATGATTTTGTTTGTGACGCTGACGGCTTTTGCGGTGCATAAATTCTACATTTCGATTTATCAAATCAATTATGTGGCACCAAAGAAACGCGTTGAAATTACGACTCGAATTTTTATAGATGATTTGAATAAAGCCCTTCAATTGAAGTACACTAAAACCACACACATTGGTGAACCAACAGAAACGCCCGAAGATGTTGCGTTCATGAACCAATACCTTGCAGAACATTTTACAATCAAAATCAACGGAACTAAAAAACCGTTTGTTTTTGTAAGTAAAGAACTTGAAAATAATGTCGTCATCGGTTATTATAAAATTAACGATATTGCTAAAGTTACGTCGCTCGACATTAAAAACACCAGTTTAATGGATATGTTTTCCGACCAACAGAATGTCATTCAAACCACATGCAACGGAAAAAAGCAAAGCCTTTTGTTGACCAATGAAAACACGAGCGGCGTGTTAAAATAAGTTCGTTTGTATAACAAATTGCAAAAAACAATTACTTTTAACTCAGAAAATTACCGCTTCTTTAAAAATTTATTTCATGAAAAAAAATACTGCAATTTGGCTGTTGTTACTGATTATTTTACCAAAAATCAACGCTCAGGAAACTCCAAAAGTAAAGGAAAAAGGACATCTTGATGAAAACAAATTCAGACAGATGTATGATTTGTTGGCCACTCCAAATAGCTACCGAACTGCTTCGGGTGCACCTGGTCCGGACTATTATCAGCAGCAAGCAGATTATAAAATTGATGTTGAACTCGATGATAAAAACACCAAACTCTACGGTACAGAAACCATCTCTTATACTAATAATGCCAAAGAATCATTAGACTATTTGTGGATTCAACTCGATCAGAATATTGCAGCCAAAACTTCCAAAACACCATTGATTGAAAATTCAAAAATAGATCCGTCCATCAGTGCGGCCGGATTTTCAAGAAAATACCTCGAAGACAAATTCGATGGTGGTTTTAAAATCGATTATGTAAAAGACAGCAAAGGCAATCCAATTCCTTACGCGATTAATGAAACGATGATGCGTGTCAATTTAGCGAAACCATTGGCACACGGACAAAAAATCGCTTTGAATATCAAATGGAATTACACCATCAACAACTATATGATTGATGGCGGTCGTTCAGGTTACGAGCATTTCAAAGACGGTAATAATCTCTATGTATTGGCGCAGTTCTACCCAAGAATGGCGGTGTATAATGATGTTGAAGGCTGGCAGAATATGCAATTCTGGGGCAGTGGCGAATTTGCCTTGACGTTTGGAAATTTTGAAGTTAATATTACTGTTCCTGCCGATCATATTATGGAAGCGACAGGTGTATTGCAAAACAGAGCAGAAGTTTTTACACCAGAACAATTGAAAAGATACAACCAAGCAGAAAATTCCTTCGACAAACCGGTCGTGATTGTTACCCAAGCGGAAGCAATGGTGGCTGAAAAAGGATTTTCTACTCAGAAAAAAACATGGAAATTCAAAGCGGAAAATGTGCGTGATTTTGGAATTTCGACATCAAGAAAATTCATACTCGACGCGATGGCTGTGCAGTTTGGTAGCAAGAAAGTCATGGCGGTTTCGTTGTATCCGAAAGAAGGCAATCCTTTGTGGGAGACTTATTCTACACGAGCTGTGGCGCATACTTTGAAAAGTTATTCGAGTTATACTTTTGATTTTCCTTATCCAAAAGCAGTTTCAGTAAATGCTCAAGACCAAGGCATGGAATACCCAATGATTTGTTGGAATTTTGGTCGGCCACAAGAAGACGGAACCTATACAGATCGTGTAAAGTATGGCATGTTGGGCGTAGTTATTCACGAAGTGGGGCACAACTTCTTTCCAATGATTGTCAATTCCGACGAGCGCCAATGGACTTGGATGGATGAAGGCTTGAATACATTTATGGAATACCTTGCAGAAATTTCTTTTGACCCAAAATTCCCTGTTGATCGTGGACCAGCCAAAACCATCATTCCTTATATGAGCGGCGATCAATCGAAAATTGAACCGATTATGACGAACTCGGAAAGCATCAAACAATTCGGAAATAATGCTTACGGAAAACCCGCAGCGGCATTGAATATTTTGCGCGAAACGATTATGGGGCACGAGTTATTCGACTATGCTTTTAAAACCTACGCGAACCGTTGGAAATTCAAACACCCAACGCCAGAAGATTTCTTCAGAACGATGGAAGACGCATCGGCAGTCGATTTGGATTGGTTTTTCAGAGGCTGGTTCTACACCACCGATTACAATGATATCGGAATCAAAGAAGTGAAACAATATTTCGTAAGCAACGATGCGCCCAAAGATTTCAAAGCACCTGAAGTTAACAGAAGAAACCGACTCAAAGCTTCCGGACCATTGGTGTACATGATTGACAATGCGAGTACAGATTTCAAACCTGAGCTAAACAAACCACTTGACCTCAAAGCCGTGGCGACTTTAGATGCGTTTATTCAAACAAAATTCACAGAAGAAGAAAGAGCGAAATTAGACAGTCCAAAATATTTTTACCAAGTTACTTTCGACAAGCCAGGCGGATTGGTTATGCCGATTATTGTTGAAATCACTTACGATGACGGCACCACAGAAAACCAAAAGTTCCCGGCACAAATCTGGAGAATGAACGATGCTGAAGTGAGCCGTACTTTTGCTACCAAAAAAGCCATTGCTAAAATTGTCATCGACCCGAAACTTGAAACAGCGGATATCGATACCAACAACAATACATGGCCGAAACAAGAACAAAAATCAAAATTCGACTGATACAAATTATTATCTAATATTTTAAACCACATAGAAACATAGGTTTTAATTAATATAAAAAGAATTGTTATAGAAATTTCATTTTGCATAGGCTATCTAATCTCTAAATAAACAAAGCTGACTTTATTTTTGTTTTCTATGTTTCTATGTGGTTAAAGTATTTTTTAGACTAAAGCCACTAATAATTTATTATAATTTTAGGAAAAAATCTTCTCGTAAACTTTGTAACTTTGCAGCAAAATAAACCATTATGTTCGGAATTGGAGGAGGAGAATTAATTTTCATACTATTTATCGCTTTAATGCTTTTCGGATCAGACAAAATTCCTGAAATTGCACGCACATTGGGCAAAATCATGGCGCAACTCAAAAACGCGACCAACGATATTAAAAGCGAAATTCAAAAAGGAGCAGAAGCCAATGGACTTGATAAAACCTTTCAAGAAATGCACGGCAATTTCACCGGCATCACAGAGAATATCAATTCCGAAATCAATAAAGCCAAAGACAAACTGCTCGCCGATACATCAGTAAAAGATGACGTGACAGCAGAAGTTGAAGATGTTGTCGGACCTATTAAAAGACAAAAATAAATGCTCGAAAAAATTATCGCTTCAGACAAACAGTTGTTCGTTTTCCTCAACGGATTAGGCACTGAAACCTACGATAATTTGTGGCTTTGCATCACCAAACAACTTTATTGGACACCACTTTTTCTACTCGTGTTGTATTTATTGCAAAAAAAATTAAGCTGGAAAAACATAGGTATTATGATGCTTTTCATCGCAGTTTTGATTTTGGTTGGCGACCAAACTGCCAATCTTTTTAAAGATTCCGTACAACGACTTCGCCCATGCAACGATCCTGAAATCAAAGACATTATCCGTATCGTAAAATCGAGCGACACTTTTAGTTTTTTCTCAGGACACGCCACCAATTCAATGGCAACAACGGTTTTTGTATTTATGACTTTCAAAAAATACTACCGCTATGCGTTTTTAGTATTCGTGTTTCCACTGATTTTCGCCTACAGCAGAATTTATCTCGGGCTACATTTCCCGTTAGACATAATCACAGGCTACGTTTTCGGTGCAACTTTCGGATTTTTATTCTACAAAGGGTATCAATATTTACAATCCAAATATTTTCCAGAAGTTTAATTAGGAGCTGTTTCCTGCTCTACGCTAAATTTTTTGCGCCGAACAACGGCACAAAAAGATACCGCTGCGATCAGGGCTAGAGCATTCGGAAATATTGAACATTTTATTTCAAATAAAATATACTTGAGAATTTATTGACTTTGCGTCTCTGCGTCTTTGCGAGCCATATTCTTTTTCTATCGCAAAGACGCGAAGGCGCAAAAAAAGTTATGAATTTTTAAAGCACCCGACTCACGGTCAAACCATCGCGAATAGGAAGCAAAACGGTTTCTACGCGAGGGTCATTTTTGAGTAATTCATTATATTCGAGAAGTACTTTCGTGCTGATATCATTTGCCTGCAAAGGTTCCAAAACTTTTCCGCTCCAAAGCACATTGTCAGAAAGTATGATGCCACCGCGATTCATTTTCGGTAAGATTAATTCATAATAGTGGAGGTAATTTTCTTTATCAGCATCAATAAAAACCAAATCGAATTTGATATTCAAAGTCGGAATCACATCGATGGCTTCCCCCAAATGCTGGACAATCTGTTTTCCCCATGGCGAACGATCAAAGTACTTGCGCTGAAAATCAATCAATTCTTCTTTAATGTCAATCGTATGCAACGAACCGTTTTCTTGCATGCCTTCACACAAACACAACGCAGCATAACCGGTATAAGTTCCGATTTCGAGAATATTCACCGGGCGAATCAACTTCGATAACATGCTTAATACACGACCTTGAAAATGACCGCTAAGCATTCTTGGCAATAAAATTTTTTGATAGGTTTCCTTATTCAAAGCTGCCAACAATTCAGGTTCTTTTTCAGAATGTTGTTCGATATAATCTTCGAGTTCTTGGGATATGAAGTGCATTTTATAAAATTTCCTCAAAGTTATCAAAATATCAAATAAGCGAATAACCAAATTACACTAAATTTGCGCCATGCAAATCGACAAAAAAGATATTCGAGCTTTATCCAAAGACCAACTGCGTGACTTTTTTGTGTCGCAAGGCGATCAGTCGTTTCGCGGCAACCAAGTCTACGAATGGCTATGGAGCAAAGGCGCGCACAGTTTTGAAGACATGACCAATATTTCTAAAGCTACTCGAACGATGCTCGAAGAAAATTTTGTCATCAACCACATCAAAGTTGATCAGATGCAACGCAGCGAAGACGGCACAGTAAAAAATGCAGTTCGTTTGCATGACGGATTGGTGGTCGAATCAGTATTAATTCCAACCAATACGAGAACAACCGCTTGCGTTTCGAGTCAAGTGGGTTGCAGTTTGGATTGTAATTTTTGCGCAACGGCTCGACTCAAAAGAATGCGCAATCTTGAACCTGCAGAAATCTACGATCAAGTGATTGCGATTGATAAAGAAAGCAGATTATACTACAATCATCCATTATCGAATATTGTTTTTATGGGCATGGGCGAACCGCTGATGAATTACAACAATGTCATCAAAGCCATCGATATGATTACGTCGGAAGAAGGTTTGGGTATGTCGCCTAAGCGCATTACGGTTTCTACTTCAGGAGTACCTAAAATGATTAAAAAACTTGCTGATGATGAAGTCAAATTCAAACTCGCAGTTTCGTTGCATTCTGCTATTGATGAAATTCGCTCTCGAATTATGCCGTTTAGCACCAACTTTCCATTGGCAGATTTACGGGAATCATTAGAATATTGGTATCAAAAAACCAAAAGCAAAATCACTTACGAATATGTTGTTTGGAAAGACATCAACGACAACAAAGCTTCAATTGATGCGTTGGTTAAATTCTGCAAGTACGTTCCTTGTAAAGTTAATTTGATTGAATACAACCCAATCGATGATGGCGAATTCCAACAAGCTTCAGAAGAATCGATTAATGCTTACATCAAAGCACTAGAATCAAACGGAATTGTCGCTAAAGTCAGAAGAAGTCGCGGTAAAGATATTGATGCCGCTTGCGGGCAATTGGCCAATAAAGAAGCATAAAAAAACGCCTCAAATACTGAGACGTTTTTTATTAAGTAAGATGGACGATTTTAATTACCGCCAAGAATAATATTATAAGAATTTCCATTGATTGTGAATACTGCGAGATTATCACATTCTCCATTGCCATAATCTAAAGTGGCTGTATTTCCGTTTCTTAAAAAAGTAATCACACCTTGAACTAATAACGGTTTGTTTTGATTTACACAACTCATTTTTACTAACAAAGGTGTTGTAATTGTGCTGGTTTGTACCGTTGTATTTGGGAAAGTAGTTGTCCAATTTCCTGTAACTTGGTATATATTGTCAGCAAAATAATTTGGTGTATTCATTCCGGCAATAATTTCTCTGGTTCTGGTTCCAACTCTTGTGAAAACTCTTGAGTCAGGAAAGGTTGCGGTCATGTCCATAACCATCGTTACAATCGGATGACTGGTTTCGCCGCCGCTCATGGTTCTAGTGAAGGTTTTGTTACCGGTAAATTTAATCGCATTGTGATAGAAATTATCGAATTGATAATTGATGGTGTGTGAAGTTGCTTCTGGTTGATAGGTAAAAGTAATGATGATTTTTCCCTTTAAAACATTTCCGTTTGCCATCGGGCAACCTTCAGTTCCAAAATCAACGGTTTTAGTAACTTCGGTTCCCGGCGTTAAAGTAATTCCAAAATCTGGATTTCTTGTAACAGTGGCGCAAGAAGGTAAATTAATAAGAACTGCGCCTGCAGAAGATCTTCCTGCCTCATTGCTTGCTGTAGCATCGTATTGCCCTTCTACGATATCCGATACATCATCATTGGCAACATCAATTTTCGAATTTACTTTGGCTTCATCGGATGAAAAAGCTTGTGAGCTATCTTTATTGTCATCTTTGCTACAACCAATCGATAGGATAGATAAAACTAATCCCAGAAATAAAATCTTTGTTTTCATAATATTAATTTTTTAAGTTTCCGTTAAGACTTTTAGGGTTCAAGATGGTTTAATTTAAAACTTGAAAATTACGAAATTATTACTTTTGTAACTCTAAACTTAATAAGTATCTTTGGAAAAGTAATGAACATCACTTCACAAATAAAACGTCCGATTCTGGTTGAAATGGAGCTTTTCGAGAAAAAGTTCTATGAATCGATGACTTCCAAAGTAGCACTTCTTAATCGAATCACTTATTATATTGTTAATAGAAAAGGAAAACAAATGCGACCGATGTTTGTTTTTCTGACGGCCAAAATGCTTCACAACGGAACCGTAAACGAACGCACTTATCGTGGTGCTTCAGTTATAGAATTGATCCACACCGCAACACTCGTGCATGATGATGTTGTTGATGACAGCAACAGAAGACGCGGTTTTTTCTCGATCAATGCGCTTTGGAAAAATAAAATTGCCGTTTTGGTTGGCGATTATTTATTGTCGAAAGGATTGTTGCTTTCGATTGACAATGGCGATTTTGATTTACTTAAAATTATTTCAGTGGCCGTAAGAGAAATGAGTGAAGGCGAATTGTTACAAATAGAAAAAGCACGTCGACTTGATATAGTGGAAGATATTTATTACGAAATCATCCGCAAGAAAACAGCTACTTTAATTGCCTCGTGTTGTGCATTGGGTGCGAAATCTGTAATTGATGATGAAGTGCAAGTTGAAAATATGCGCAAGTTTGGGGAACTTATCGGCATGGCTTTTCAAATCAAAGACGATTTATTCGATTATACTGAAGATGCGATTGGCAAACCAACCGGAATCGACATCAAAGAACAAAAAATGACTTTGCCATTGATTTACGTTTTGAACCATTGTACACCTAAAGAAAAATCATGGTTAATCAATTCCATCAAAAACCATAATAAGGATAAGAAGCGTGTGAAAGAAGTCATTGCTTTCGTAAAAAGCAACAATGGACTTCAATACGCCGAGCAAAAAATGCTTGAATTTCAACAAGAAGCACTACAATTGTTGCAAATATATCCTGATTCTGAATACAAAGATGCCCTAATCTTGATGGTGAATTATGTAATTGAAAGAAAAATTTAAT
>NZ_JANOBI010000041.1:0-33664 GCF_031411595.1 Flavobacterium sp.
GCTGCAAAGATAACCACTTCTTTTACTTTTCTCCAAATATATTTTTAGGTTTTTTTCGCTTTGTTTATAACTCGTTGGACTCGCGCGAATTGAATACGAAAGTTTTTTCTTTAACCGCAAAGGGCGCTATGATTTTCGCAAAGAACGCAAAAAAATAAAAGGCTCGCGAAGACGCTATGACGCGAAGCTTAAAAAAGATAGCACTGACCTGTGGCCTTAGCCCCGATCGTAATGGAAATCCTTTTGTTCTGGAGTTCAGAACAAAAGATTGTATTGAAGAGCGGGATTAGCTCCTGAAGAAAAAATTAATCTTTGATTATCTTGATTGTTTTAGTTTTATTGTTGGAAGATGCTTTAATCATATAAATGCCCGACATTAGATTCGACATATCGATTTGGATGGATTTTGAGTCATACGATTTATTCGAAATATACTGTCCGAGCGCATTGATGATCACTACATTGTTTATTGTATTAGAGCTTGTCAGATTTAAAACATTGTTTACCGGATTTGGGAAAGATTTGAAAGTGTCTGTTTCGAATGACGCATTCGCTAAATTACTACAAGTGATTGATGTGGATTGAAAACAAGAAATGCCCGCTACATTTGTTAATGTAAACGTAACGGTTTGTCCTGATAAAACACCAAAAATTTCGTAATGAGAGACTGATGTCATACCACTTCCTACCAAGAGTCCATTGATATAATATGAAAATTGGTAATTTATAGCACCTGGAACTGCACTCCAATCAACGGCGACGGAATTGGGCGATGTAACGTTACTTGGGTCGCAAAATAAATTAGTAGTGACGGCTACATCCGGACCTACAATAATCAATCTTGAGGCTGTAGCATTAGAACAACCACCTGTTCCTGTTTGCGTGTATGTAATTATGGCAGTACCGGCCGAAATTCCGGTAACCAATCCTGAAGTTGCATTGACTGTTGCCACTGCCGGATTAGCTGAAGACCATGTGCCTTCTGTAATTGTCGAAGTAAATGTTGTTTCAGATCCTATGCAGATATTTTGAAAGCCGGTTATCACGCCTGCATTTGGTGCCGCACTAACATTCACAGTTCTATTAGCTGTGGCATTAGAACATGGAGCTATTCCTATCATTGTGTAAGTAATTGTTGCAACACCCGCGGCATTACCCGTGACGACGCCCGTCAAATTATTTACAGTAGCGATGCTAGAATCTGAAGTGGTCCATACACCACCAGGTGCTGTAGAAGTAAATGAAGTAGTAAAGCCTACGCAGATGTTTTGATTTCCTGATAAAGTTCCAGCGATTGGATAAGGATGGATTACAATTGTAGCAATACTGGAATCGTTTGGACATGGGATTGTGCCCGCTACAGTATACATAAAAGAACTTGTAGTGGCTCCAATTGCTGTAGTATAGGTACCTAAAGCAGCATTAAATGTTCCTCCGTTTCCGGAAACTTCCGTCCATGTACCGCCAGAGTCTTCATTGGTGATGATGTCAAATAAATTGATCACTGTTGCATTGCTATCACAAACGGTAATACTCCCTGAATTACCTGCTTCAGGGCAAGGTGCTCCTTGACAATTTAGAATTCCTGCTGTAAAACAATTCCCGAAAGAACCTGAAGGCACTACAAGTATTTCAATATCATCTGTTTGTAGAACACCTGAAATAGTATATGTAAGCATCGCCCCAAAACCAGCATTAATGTATGGACCTCCATTGATAGCGTAGGTAATCGCATAGGTTGTGGCTCCCACAACCGGCATCCAATCAAAAGTTTTCTGATTCGGAGACCAAGTGCCGCATGTAACTGTTGGAGCAAGCAATGGTTTGACAATTATGGTCATTGATGTCGTTGTTGCATCTTGTCCAATATCTGGTGTGAATATATAAGTGGTGGTTTGTTCGCTATTGATAGCTGGGAACCATGTACCGTTAATTCCATTGGTGGAAGTTGTAGGCAAATCATCTAAAAATGAACCCCAACAAATAGCTCCAACTTGGTTGAATGTTGGTACAACAATCAATGAAGTCGGTTCTGTTTCTAATTTATTTTCGGGAAATTGATTGTGGGCATCAACATTAAAAAAGATAAAAAAGGCTATTAAAAAAAGGTTGTGTTTTTTCATAAAAAAAGTTTGTTACCTCGTAAAAATATATCTTTTTTGGTAACAAACTCTTTAATCTTGATAAATTCAGAATCTATTTATTGATTTGTTTGGCCTTCTCTACCCAATAGTCCGATAACTTTTCATAATCAACTGGATTTGCTGATTCTTGTCTGATTAATCTTCCGTGATCAAAAGCTCGGTTTAGAATGGTTTCGATTAGATAATCTTCATTGACTTCATATGGTGCATATTTGGTTTTAAGATTGATATCGAACATACGCGCTGTAGTATTGGACCAGAAGGCTTTCCATCCGCTTTTGTAATCTTTGATTAAGTCGAAAGTTGTAAATCCGGTTTGGCGATTAATCAATTTGACCAAAATTTGTCCTTGTTTGCGCGAGAGTTTTTTGAGTTTGGGTTCAAATTCATTCTGCATATAATCCTCAACAATTTTGAAATATTTTCTTTTTTCACGAGTCGTTTTCAACGCATCCATACTTTTATTTAAAACCGTCAGGCGTTCAGCGGCCACTTTTGCATAAGGATACACTTTATAAACCCGATTGCGCAGCAGTAAAAATTGCTTCTTGCTTTCGGCATCCATATAGTCTTTGTAAACAGTAATTTCTTCTAATTGAATGGGTTCGGTAATCGTGTCAGTATCTTTCAACTGATACGTAATTTTGGTAGTGTCTTGCTCAATGATTTGGGCATTGATTGAAAACGTAAATAATAAAATGCAGGTGATAAAAAGACTAAACTTCATAGCAGAAAAATTATGAATCAAAATTAGACATTAATTACGCAACTGTAATGCCAAATTTATAAATTAGCCAAAAAAACAACTATGAGTACAAAATCGATATTGAAAAAATCCTCCATTACCTTTTTAGAACAATACCTTAATAACGCCTCGCCTACCGGTTATGAAGCCGAAGGGCAAAAAATTTGGATGAATTATCTAAAACCTTACGTAGATACTTTCATCACCGATACCTACGGAAGTGCCGTTGCGGTTATCAACCCAGATGCAAAATATAAAGTGGTCATTGAAGGACACGCGGATGAAATTTCATGGTACGTTAATTACATTACAGACAACGGATTGATTTATGTGATCAGAAATGGCGGTTCCGATCATCAAATTGCGCCATCCAAACGCGTAAACATTCACACCAAAAATGGCATTGTAAAAGGTGTTTTCGGTTGGCCTGCGATTCACACGAGAAATCGCGGAAAAGAAGAATCCGCTACGCTGCACAATATCTTCATCGATTGCGGTTGCGAAACTAAAGCCGAAGTAGAAAATCTTGGCGTTCACGTAGGCTGTGTGATTACTTATCCTGACGAATTCATGATTCTCAACAACGATAAATTTGTTTGTCGCGCCATCGATAATCGTATGGGTGGATTCATGATTGCTGAAGTTGCCAGATTGTTGCACGAGAACAAAAAGAAACTGCCTTTCGGTTTATACATCACCAATTCCGTGCAGGAAGAAATCGGTTTGCGCGGTGCCGAAATGATTACCAATACGATCAAACCCAATGTCGCAATTGTAACCGATGTCTGCCATGATACAACCACACCCATGATCGAAAAGAAAATCGAAGGCGACTTGCAAATGGGTAAAGGTCCGGTGATTGCTTATGCTCCGGCGGTTCAGAATAAATTGCGTGAATTGATAGTTGCTACAGCTGAAAATAATAAGATTCCTTTCCAACGTCATGCTACTTCAAGAGCTACAGGAACCGATACGGATGCATTCGCTTACAGCAATGGTGGCGTGGCTTCAGCGCTGATTTCTTTGCCTTTGCGCTATATGCATACAACGGTTGAAATGGTGCATAAAGACGATGTTGAAAACGTCATTAAACTCATTTATGAAACTTTATTGTCGATTAAAAACGAAGATGATTTTTCTTATTTTAAATAATAATTTTTAGGAGCTATTTCCTGCTATACGTTCTTATCTTTTGTGCCACCCGAGCCGCAGGCGAACTGACGAAGTAAACGACGGCACAAAAGGATAACCACTGCTATCAGGGCTAAAAAAAAAGCATCATGAAAACCATGATGCTTTTTTTGTTTAAAGTAGTTTTTTGTTAGTTCATTCCGACAAGTTTATTAGTGTTTTGTTTTAATGAAAACCCTTTTTTGTTGATGCTTTCAAAATCTAAAGGTTGAAATGCACTAGTAATATCGCTTTCAATAATCGCGTTGTCTTCTGCAATCTGATCTTCGATGGTTCTGTCTAAATACAAAGGACGAACTTCTGTGTCGTTATTGCTTTCAATGATTTGATTGTTTTGCTCAATGATGGTTTCTATTGCAGTAGCTTCAAAATAACGAACACCTTCGTCTATAACATTGCTCTCGATGATTTGATTATTCTCAGCGATTATTTCTTCTACTGATTTTTGGTAAGCATTAACCATAACAACTGCAGGATTCAAAATTACCTGATCTTCTACCGGTGCAGCATTTCTTTTTTCTAAAGGATTGCCTTCTGTAGCAAAAAAATCTGCTTGTTCGTTGTCTTCTGTTACAACGGTTACTACTTTATCTGTAGTTTTTGATGTGTTGGCTGCTGTAGTCAAATTGAAAACTAACATAGCCATTCCTAATAATGTAATTGAATTTTTCATGATGATTTATTTTTTATTGATGATGAATTTATTGTTTCTATTAATTTCCTATACAAAGATAAGGCTAAAAACTAATACCTTGTTTTGCATAGTACTTAATTTTAACAGTATGTTAACATATTGAAATTGAAAGAAATCAACAAAAACTCAGTAACCATAATGCTTTACTCTTAAAATAAATAAATCATAAAAGTTTAGAAAATAAAACCGCTGATTCGCAGATTTGTTAATTCTGTGAATCAGCGGTAAAAATAAATAGCGAAAATAATGGAAGTAAAAGTAAAAAAACCCGAGAAGTAATTCTCAGGCTTTCTATAATTAATACTGTTTCAATATCGCTACAGCATCATTAGCGAGTGAAAGTTCCGCATACTTTAAAGCGGTAATTCCTTTTTCGTCTTTGGTCTGAACGTTGGCTCCGTTGGCCAATAAGAATTTTATGATTTCTGTTTTGTTATATCGTGCGGCTACCATTAATGGTGTCATACCGAACGATTTCTCATTCACATCAGCGCCATATTCGACCATTTTTTTAACGAGATCGAATTCTCCTTTTTGAATAGCAACACATAAAGGAGTGCTTTTGCCATAATGTGAAAGAACATTTTGTGTTGTTGTAACAGTGTTGTTTGCTAACACAGGCGCAGTAAAAGTAACTAACGCCAATCCTAAGTAAACGATTGATTTTTTCATTGTGATTTGATTTTTAATTGATTGATGATATAAGTCAATAGACGGCGTTCGTATTAAATCGTTACGCGACATTGCAATTTTTAACATTTAATTAATCTTCAATACAATAAAAAAACCCGCACCTTAATTGAAAATGCGGGTAATTATTGGGTATAAAAATTCTTAAACTTTCTTTAAATACTCCAGTACATTTTTTTCAATGCGCTGATGAATATTGGCAATATCGGCTTTTACAAACGCAGCACCAATAATATTCTCATACAATTCAATATATCGCTCGGAAACCGTTTCAATGTATTCATTAGTCATATCGGGAATCAGTTGACCTTCTTTTCCTTGAAATCCGTTTTCAATCAGCCAACGACGAACAAATTCTTTCGACAATTGCTTTTGCTCTTCTCCTCTATCCTGCCGTTCTTGATAACCTTCTAGGTAAAAATATCGAGAAGAATCCGGTGTGTGGATTTCATCAATCAGCACAATTTCACCACTTTTAGTTTTTCCGAATTCGTATTTGGTATCTACCAATATCAATCCTCTACTCGCTGCGATTTCAGTTCCTCGTTGGTATAATGCTCGCGTAAACTTTTCTAAAATCAAATAATCTGCTTCAGATACAATGCCTTTGTCCAAAATAGCTTCTCGCGAAATGTCTTCATCATGCTCGCCATTATCCGCTTTAGTAGTCGGTGTAATTATTGGATTTGGCAATCGATCATTTTCCTTCAATCCTTCGGGTAAAGCAACGCCGCAAAGCATTCTTTTTCCGAGTGAATATTCTCTGGCGGCATGTCCGGAAACATAGCCTCTAATAACCATTTCTACTTTAAAAGATTCACATAAATGTCCAACAGCTACATTCGGATCAGGTGCAGCAATAAGCCAATTTGGCACAATATCTTTAGTCAATTCCATGAATTTTGTCGCGATTTGATTCAGAATTTGTCCTTTATATGGAATGCCTTTGGGTAAAACAACATCAAAAGCGGAAAGCCTGTCTGTAGCAACCATGACCAAATATTGATCATCGATATTGTAAACTTCACGGACTTTACCGCGGTAAACGGATTTTTGTTTTGGAAAATTAAAATTTGTAGTAGTAATTGTATTGTTCATTTTAGTTGTGTTGTGTGTAGTGTGCCACAAAAATACATTGTTTTGAGAGATACACAAAATCGAAATTCATATTCAGATGCATTTTAAAATATTATAATATAAATCTCTAATTGTATAAAAAGAATCATCACATAAATCCTCATCTTTACACAGAACACGGGGATTTTATGTCGTATATTAACCGTAATTTACCATTAACCAATCGGACCAATTTGAAACAATACTTAAAAAAGGGTGCAAAATTTCTACTCTGGACCATTGCTTCTATTCTGATGCTGTGCATTTTACTCGTGCTTATCATACAAATTCCTTTTGTACAGAATAAAATCAAAGACAAAGCAGTGACCTATCTCGAAGGAAAAATCCATACCAAAGTCATGATTGGCCACATCGATATCGGCTTTCCAAAAGATGTCACCCTCGAAGAAGTTTATCTCGAAAGCCAACAAAAAGATACTTTATTATACGGAAGAAAATTGCAAGCCAACATTTCGCTTTTCAAATTAATCAACAGTGAAGTCGAAATCAACAGCATCGATCTCAACGGCATCACCGCACACATCAAAAGAAACAAAGATTCAATTTTCAATTTCGATTATATCATCAAGGCGTTTGCTTCCAAAGACCCATCGAAATCCAATACTAAAACAAAAATTTCAATCAGCGATGTCAATCTCGACAAAATCAAAGTGACATTTGACGATGCCATCACCAAAAATAATCTCAAAATCGCAATCCATCATTTCGACACCAAGATTAATAAATTCGATTTAGATCATCTAGATTTCGATGTCCCAAAAATCAAACTCGACGGTTTGAATATCAGACTCAAACAAGGTTTGTTGGTTCATGAGATTGCCGTCAATACCAAACAAATTGCCGATTCACTTGCAAAAAATTCAGATTTAAAATTAAAACTCGGACAAATCGCACTATCAAAAATCGACATCCAATATGACAACGCCGGCACGAATCTCAACACAGGATTAACGCTTGAAAAATCATTAATTCGTTTCAATACATTCGATCTTAAAAACCAAGTTATCGATATAGAAAACCTTGATATCGATAATTTAAAAGGCGCACTCACACTCGTCAAAAAAGAAAACAAACTACCAAAAACAGCAGCGGCTCTAAACACAAAATTGCCCGAAAAAGGTTGGAAAATGAAGCTCAACCAAACCAAAATCAAAGGAATCGCCTTCCGTTTCGACGATGAAAATGTTGCGCCGACAAAAAAAGGGATTGATTACAAACACCTCGATATCAAAAACTTCAATCTCGATGGCGAAAAATTTGCTTACTCATCAAAAGGAATTTCCGGTAATATATACGCATTCACCATCAAGGAAAAAAGTGGAATCGATGTGCAATCGCTTAAAACCAAATTCTATTATGGCGAAAAATCGGCTTATCTTAAAAATTTGTATCTAAAAACACCGCAAACGCTGGTGAAAAATGAAATCATTATTGGTTATCCATCGATTGAAACTGCTTCAAAAAATATGGGTCAACTACAACTCAATGCGAATTTGATCGACAGTCAAATTGGTTTCAAAGACATTTTGATTTTCGCACCGCAACTCGCGAATACCAATCCATTTCAAAGTAATGCGAATGCAATCCTTAAAATCAATGGAAAAATCAATGGGAAAGTCAACGACATCCATATCCCGAATCTTGAAGTCAGCGGTATAGGCAACACAAGACTTGCAGCAAGCGGAACGATTGTAGGTTTACCTGATGCAAAAAAAGCCTATTTCAATATCAACATTCGTCATTTCGAATCGACTGCCAAAGACATTTACAGTTTTGTGCCGAAACAAACCATTCCGAATACCATACAATTGCCGGCAAGATTGGCCACTCGAGGTACTTTTAAAGGAACCATGAGCGCTTTCTTTACCAACATGAATCTGACCAGCAGTTTTGGAAATGCCACAGTCAAAGCGAATTTTAACCAACAAAGAAAAGATCACGAAGTCTATCAAGCAAACACAAGTTTCACGAATTTCGATTTAGGTAAACTCATCAAAAATCCGACGCTTGGAAAAATTTCGCTGCAAGCTAACATTAAAGGTATTGGACTCAACCCAAAAACAGCTTCAGCGACCGTCAAAGGGAAAATTGCTAGTGCACAATACAATCAATATACATATCGCAATGCCAATCTCGACGGCACCATAAAAAACGGCATTTTCGATGCGGCAATCGTTATGAAAGACCCGAATCTGGCTTTCAATTTAACGACCGAAGGCAGCTTTAAAGACAAATATCCTGCAGTAAAACTTAAAATGAATGTTGATATTGCAGATCTCGAAAAACTGAATCTGCATGCCGGGCCATTAAAACTGAAAGGCCAAATGGATGCCGATTTTCCAACGGCTGATGTCGATTATCTCAACGGAAAACTGTTCGTACATCACCTGCGAATTGCCAATGCTAAAAACGAATTTGTGCTCGACACCATCACCGTAATGGCCACGGCAACATCTGAAAAAAATGCGATTGTTGTACGTTCTCAAATGCTCGATGCTGACGTGAATGGCCAATATCAATTGTCGAAACTTGGCAATGCGATTACCCATTCGATCGCTCAATATTATGATGCAAATCCGGGTTCTAAAAAAGCGGTTTCGAGTCCACAGCAATTGGCATTTGCTATTACTATTAAAGACCATCCGATTATTTTTCAATTGGTGCCGGATTTAAAAAGTATCGAACCAATCCATATTAATGGGCGATATAATTCGGTCAATGATTCAATCGTGTTTAACGCTAGCATTCCTAAAATTATCTATCAGGAAAATACTTTAACCAACGGCAACGTAAAAGTGGATACAAAAGAAGGTGCTTTGGTTTATGAAATCCTCGTCGATGATATTCAAAATGCTCAATTCAAATTACCATACACAAGTCTTTCAGGAAAAGTTCAGAACAATCTTATCGACTATACTTTATTGCTCAAAGACGATAAAGACAAAGAACGTTATATGATTGCTGGTACATTAAAAACCACACCGGCATCGACAGAAATCAAACTCAACGACAAACTAACATTGAATTACGATTCCTGGAATATGAACCCAAACAACCTATTGCGCTTTGGGAAAAATGGGATTTATGCCAATGAAGTTTCGCTCGAAAAAGACAACAATATTCTGAGTGCACAATCAGAATCTGAAAGTCCGAATGCGCCGTTGAATATCGGTTTCAAAGACTTCCAAATCGAAACCATTACGAACATCGCACAAAAAGATTCGCTTTCTGTTGGTGGAAAAATCAATGGAAAAGCACAGCTTAAAGATTTGATGAAAAGCCCGCTTTTTACGGCCGATCTTGAGATTGCTGATTTCAATTTTCGCAAAGATACCGTTGGAAACCTGGCCATTAAAATCAATAATGACATTGCCAGTAACTATAAAACCAATATCGTAATTAGCGGTCAAGACAACAATGTGGTGCTCGATGGCAATTACAATTCAAAATCCAACACTTTTGATATGGATTTGGATTTGGTAAAACTCAACCTCAAAAGCATCCAAGGTTTTTCGATGGGCAACATTTCACAAGGCAGCGGATTCTTTAGTGGGAAATTTAAAGTGAAAGGCACACCGGAAGCACCTCATATCGTTGGTGATTTGCAATTTAACGACATTGCTTTCCGTGTAAAACAAGCCAATGCCTATTTCAAATCGATGAACGATAAAATCACTGTGAATGAAAGCGGTATTGTCATCGACAAGTTTGTAATCAAAGATGATCAGGACAATATTTTGGTCGTTGACGGTTCGATGCCTACGACCAATTTTATAGATTACGGTTTCAATCTTTCGGTGGGCGCAGACAATTTTCAAGTTTTGAATTCAAAAGAAAAAGACAACCAATTGTTTTACGGACAATTGTATGTTGATACGCGCCTTAAAATCAAAGGCAATACCGACAAACCAATTATCGATGGCAATATCAATGTGAATAAAGACACCAAACTCACGGTTGTGCTGCCTCAACAAGACCCATCGATTGAAGACCGTGAAGGTATTGTCGAATTTATCGATCAAGATGATGTTGCTATCAATCAAAAATTAATCGCAAACGATTCGATCAGCAAAACCCAAATCAAAGGCCTTGAAGCTTCTGTGAATATTGAAATCGACAAACAAGCCGAGCTCAACATGATCATCGACAAAGGCAATGGTGATTACCTCAAACTCAAAGGTGAAGCGCGACTGACCGGCGGTATTGATTCCTCAGGAAAAACCACACTCGCGGGACGTTACGAATTTACCGAAGGTACCTACGAAATGACATTCAGCCTAATCAAAAGAAAATTTGATATTAAAGAAGGAAGCTACATCTTGTGGACAGGCGAGCCCACTGCAGCCGACATCAACATCACTGCCGTATACAAAACCGACGCGGCTCCGATTGATCTTTTGGGCAACCAACTGGGCAATGTGAGCGATGAAATTCGCAATACCTACAAACAAAAAATTCCTTTCGAAACCGAACTGATTATGAAAGGCGAATTGCTCAAACCCGACATCACTTTTGACATTGTGCTTCCTGAAGGCAACAATTCTGTTTCGACAGAAATCATCAACAGCACGCAAACGCGATTAACACAATTGCGTCAAGAACCTGCCGAGCTCAACAAACAGGTTTTTGCACTGTTGCTTTTGAATAGATTTATCGGTGAAAATCCATTTGCCAGTGAGTCAGACGGTACTTCTTCGGGAGCATTGGCCAGACAAAGTGCAAGTAAAATTTTGTCGCAACAATTGAATGATTTGGCGGGTGATTTAATTAAAGGTGTTGAACTCGATTTCGACCTCGAGTCGACCGACGATTACACCTCCGGGCAACGTCAGAACAAAACCGATTTGAATGTGGGTGTTTCCCAAAGATTGCTCAATGACCGTTTGAAAGTTAGTGTCGGAAGTAGTTTCGCCCTCGAAGGACAACAGCAAACCAACCAACAAGCGAACAATATTGCCGGCGATATTTCGGCCGATTACCAATTGTCGAAAGACGGAAGGTATCGCGTGCGGGCTTATCGTAAAAACCAATACCAAGTGGCGTTGCAAGGGCAAGTGATTGAAACAGGCGTGTCGTTTATCATCACTTTGAACTACGATAAATTTCGTGAGATTTTCCGGAGTGCGAAACAAGACAAAGCCAAACTCGATACAAAAAAGAAATTATAATGAAAACGAAAACGCTATATATCGGTTTGCTCCTACTCTTTCTGGCTTCTTCGTGCAGCAACACTAAATATTTGCCTCAAGGTGAATTGCTATATACTGGTGGGAAAATTAAGGTAGAAGACGATTCTATTTCGAGAAAAGAGCGCAAGAATCTCAGAAAAGTTATGGAAGGCATGTTGCGTCCGAAACCCAATAGCAGAGTACTTGGACTGCGTTTCAAACTGTATATCTACAACATTGCCGGTACGCCTAAAAAGGAAAAAGGATTCCGCCATTGGCTGCGGTATAAAGTGGGTGAACCGCCGGTACTTTTTAGTCATTTTGATTTGGATTTCAATAAAAACATCTTGAAGAATTACGCGGAAAATAAAAGTTATTTCAATACGCGTGTTGCTGCAGATTCAACACGTAAAGGCAAAAGAGTTACTTCGAATTTTCTCGTCAAACCCGGCAGTCCGTATAAAATCAAACAGGTTATTTTTCCTGCCGACACTTTGGAACTTGAACAAGCCATGATGGCCATTAAAGAAAAAAGCTTTCTGAAACCCGGCGAAAATTATGATCTTGATAAAATAAAAGCTGAAAGACAACGCATTGATACGCACTTGAAGGAAAAAGGGTATTTCTTTTTTGGCGCGGATTATTTGAAAGTGCAAGTTGATAGTACAGTCGGAAAGCATCAAGTTGATTTGCTTTTAAAAGTAAAACCCGAAACACCGAAGCTCGCCAGAAATGTATACAGAATCAATGATATTATTGTTTATCCGAATTATTCCGTGAATACCGATAAAGCAGTTACCACTTCGGATTCGATTCAGAAATACCATGATTTCACCATCATCGATGCTCAGAAAACCTTCAATCCTCGAATATTTGACCGCACGCTTTATTTCAAAAAAAATGATTTATACAACCGCACGAACCACAATTTATCATTGAATCGGCTTGTGAATTTAGGAACTTTCAAATTTGTAAAAAACCAATTCACGATTGTCGATACGATAGGAAATTACCTCAATGCCTTTTATTATTTGACACCATTGACTAGAAAATCTTTCCGAGTGGAAGTCTTGGGCAAAACCAATTCGGCCAATTATACCGGAACGGAACTCAACATCAGTTGGAGCAATAGAAATACTTTCCGAGGCGCGGAATTGTTTACGGTTAGTCTATTTGGTGGACTTGAAGTGCAACTTGGCGGTCAAAACAAAGGTTTTGATGTATACCGTGCCGGAACGGAAATGAACCTAATTTGGCCGCGCTTCCTGACGCCGTTTAAGACCAGTTCATCAAGTGGATTTGTACCAAAAACAAAGGCTACGCTTGGTTATGAATACCAATTGAGGTCGAAATTGTATTCGTTGAATTCGTTTAAAACTTCGTTTGGTTATTTGTGGAAGGAAAACGCCCGTAAGGAACACCAACTTAATGTTACGGAAATTACCTATGTGAGTCCATCGCACGTGACGCCTTTATATCGTGAACAAGCAGCCACAAACGAATCGCTCAACAAAGTCATTGACAAACAATTGATTTTCGGACCCAACTATTCGTATACGTACACCAACACTATGGAAACGGCGAAAAAGCATACGCTTTATTTTAAAGGTTCGTTTGATTTGGCAGGAAACCTTGCGGGATTGCTCACCAAAGCGGATATCAAAAAAGGCGATACGATTAAAGTGTTGAGCGTTCCTTTCAGTCAATTTGCCAAAGCGGAAGCAGATTTTAGGCATTATATGAAATTGGGCGATAATTCGCAATTGGCCAGCCGCATCATTGTTGGCGCTGGTTATGCTTATGGGAATTCGGCGGAGTTGCCTTATATCAAACAGTTTTTTATTGGAGGAACGAATAGTTTGAGGGCTTTCCGTGCCCGTTCTATTGGACCCGGAACATTCAACGCCGAAGCGGAAACCAATAGTTTTTTACCGGATCAATCTGGTGATATTAAATTTGAAATCAACACCGAATATCGTGCAAAACTATTTAGTATTGTGCATGGAGCTGTTTTTGTAGACGCAGGTAATATTTGGCTGATGACTGATAATCCTGAAAAACCTGGTGCAAAATTCTCGGGAAAATTCCTAAACGAACTGGCTGTAGGAACAGGTGTTGGACTGCGATTTGACTTATCGTTTCTGGTACTGCGGACAGATTTGGCTTTCCCACTGCGAATACCTTATCTCCCAGATGGGCAACGTTGGGTAATTGACAAAGTGAATTTTGGAAACGGGCCTTGGAGAAGTGATAATTTGGTATTCAATTTGGCGATTGGTTATCCTTTTTAATTGACATTTGAGAATAGTGTTCCAGTGGATGGAATGCCCTAGCCCCGATAGAAGGGAAAATCCTTGACATTGCGCCGTAAGTGTCGAACAGATTGCTTCACTTCGTTCGCAATGACAAGATTGGAATGATAGCGGGATTGGCTCCTGAAAAATATAATAACAAAAAAAATGCTTACATCGAATTGAATCTTTGTAAGCATTTTGTATTTAAAAGTGAAATTTCTAATCGTTGTTTTCGATTTGTTTGTACGCATCGATGACTTTTTTGACCAATCTGTGACGAACAATATCTTTGTCATCTAAGTAGATTATCCCAATACCTTCAACATCTTTCAACACGAGAATCGCTTCTTTGAGACCTGAAATGGTTCTTCTTGGCAAATCGACTTGTCCCGGATCGCCCGTAATCATGAATTTGGCGTTTTTTCCCATACGTGTTAGGAACATTTTCATTTGAGAATGGGTTGTGTTTTGGGCTTCATCGAGGATTACGAAAGCATTGTCTAAAGTTCTTCCACGCATGAATGCCAACGGTGCAATTTGAATGATGCCTTTGAGAATATAATCTTCTAGTGATTGTGGCGGTAACATATCGCGCAACGCATCATATAAAGGTTGCATATACGGATCGAGTTTTTCTTTCATATCACCCGGAAGAAAACCTAAATTTTCACCAGCTTCAACAGCAGGCCTTGTCAAGATAATTCTTTTGACTTCTTTATCTTTCAATGCTTTGACAGCAAGGGCAACACCTGTATAAGTTTTACCGGTTCCGGCCGGACCAACAGCAAAAACCATATCGTTTTTGTTTATCGTATCGACAAGCAATTGCTGATTTGGAGTCATTGCTTTGATGATTTTTCCACCGATGCCATGCACTAAAATTTTGTCGTGATCGGGCATGCGTTGCTCATCTTGCGAGTTGCTCTGAATTACGCGTTCTATCACATTATCATCAATTCGGTTGTATCGGGTGAAATGAGCCATGAGTCGGTTGAATCGAACTTCAAACTCATCTAAAACTTCTTTTTCTCCGAAAGCCTTAAGCGTGGTGCCGCGGGCGACAATTTTTAATTTAGGATAGTACTTTTTAATAGTTTCAAGATGAGAATCTTGTGCGCCCCAAAAATCTTTGGGTGCGATGTCGTTGAGTTCAATTATTCTTTCGTTCAAAAGGAAGTAGTATTAAATTAAAAATTTGTTACTATAATTAGTAGCTTTGCATTCAAATTTAATGAGTTTTTAGTTCGGTTTTCTTTTTATTTATAAACAATTTTATGTCAATAATTACGCTTACTACCGATTACGGCTTAAAAGATCATTTTGTAGGTGCTTTGAAAGGTAAAATACTTACGGATTATCCTGAAGCAGTGATTATCGATATTTCGCACGACATCGATTTGTTTAACACTTCCGAAGCCAGCTATATCATTGGCGCAAGTTATGCGAATTTCCCAAAAGGAACGGTTCATTTGATTGGTGTCGATGCTGAATTAAACAAAGAAAACCGACACATCGCCATTCAATGGAATGACCATTATTTTATCTGTGCCGATAACGGAATCTTAAGCATGTTGATTCAAAATATTAAGCCGCAGAAAATGGTTGCCATCAATATTCACGATCGTTTGCCCGTTGATGCTACTGATTTGGATGTGTTTGTCAAAGTCGCTTGTCATGTTGCAAAAGGCGGATTGCTTAATGTCATTGGTAAGGAAATCACCAGCATTAAACAGATTACTGAG
Organism: Flavobacterium sp.; assembly: GCF_031411595.1. Lineage (GTDB taxonomy): Bacteria > Bacteroidota > Bacteroidia > Flavobacteriales > Flavobacteriaceae > Flavobacterium. Next base: position 15,806 of record NZ_JANOBI010000041.1, read on the forward strand.
TTACAGCCCATCATTGCTGCCGATAAAAACTCCATCAAAGGTTCCGTAATTTATATCGATCATTTCGGAAATGTCGTGACCAATATCACCAAGAAATTATTTCTGGAAATTGCCAAAGGCCGACCATACGAAATTCCAATCATGCAAGGAAAAAATCAAAAGCGATCGATTCCAATTAAAAACATTTGGGCGAAATATTCCGATATATCCAACGCCGGAAATTACGGCATCAAGAATTACGAAGGTGATAAACTCGCTATTTTCAACGAAGCCGGGCATTTAGAAATTGCCATTTTCAGAAGCAATCCAATGAGCGTTGGAAGCGCTTCTAGCCTACTCGGATTAGGCTATCGCGATACCATCACCGTTAATTTTCTCTAAATCTAAAATCTGCAATCTAAAATCATAAATCAAATGTTCGTACGTATTGTAAAAATGAGTTTCCATCAAGAACACATTCCCGCATTTCTAGCCAATTTCGAATTGATGAAAACCAAAATACGAAATGCCCAAGGAAACCGTTTTCTTGAATTGTATCAAGACAAAAACAATCCGTGTATTTTCTTTACTTACAGCTATTGGGAAACCGAAGACGATTTGGAAAATTACCGCCGTTCGGAATTGTTTTATGATGTATGGACGTTTACAAAAAAACTATTCAATGACAAACCCGAAGCTTGGAGCGTGGATAAATTAGTAAGTTTGCAATAGTTGTAGGTTGTATGTTGTAGGTTACGAACTGTTAACTTACAACATACAACTTACAACAAACAACAAAAAAATATGAAAGCAATATTATTAAGGGAAATAAAATCCTTTTTCGGCTCACCGATTGGCTATTTGGTGATAGCAATATTTCTATTGCTCAACGGATTGTTCCTTTGGGTTTTTGAAGGTGACTATAATATTCTCAACAGCGGATTTGCGGATATGAGTCCGTTTTTTACGATAGCACCATGGATATTAATTTTCTTAATTCCGGCCGTAACCATGCGCAGTTTTTCCGATGAAAAAAAGCAAGGCACACTTGAGTTACTTTTAACTAAACCATTGAGCCTGTGGCAAATTGTGAACGGAAAATTTTTGGGCGCCATGCTGTTGATTGTGATTGCGATTATACCAACTTTGATATATATGTATGCGATTTCAACGCTAGGTATGCCCGAAGGCAACATCGATTTGGGCAGCACGATGGGTTCGTACTTTGGATTATTATTTTTGATTGCTTCGTATTCTGCGATTGGTATTTTCACTTCAACACTATCTGAAAATCAGATTGTGGCTTTCATACTTTCGGTGTTTTTATGCTTCTTTTTCTACTTCGCTTTTGACGGATTAGCAACGTATTTACCCAATGCTGAAAATCTGATTTCTTCGTTTGGAATGGATAATCATTTCAAAAGCATGAGTCGCGGTGTGATAGACACGCGTGATGTTTTATATTTTGTAAGTATCACCATTGCTTTCTTGTCGTTGACCGTTTTCAAATTAAAATCACTGAAAAACTAATGGAAACCGTAAAAAATAAAAGCCTCAAAACCGTATTATTTACGATTGCCATTTTACTTGTTATTAATGCTATTGGCAGCCGCTTTTTTTATCGCTTCGACTTAACGCAAGATCATCGTTATACGCTATCAAAAACCTCATTAGATATTGTCGGCAATGTGGGCGAACCGCTTACTGTTGAAGTTTTCCTCGATGGTGAATTTCCTGGGGAATTCAAAAAATTGCAGGTAGAAACTCAAAATTTATTAGACGAATTTAAAGCTTATAACCCTGATATTGTTTATACGTTCACGAACCCTTCTGACGATTCGGAAGATCAAGATGTTGAAAAAAGAGATTTGATTTACAAATTGTTTACGCTTAACAATACCGTTCATTCTAAAAAGGAAGAAAATGAAATCAAAGCCAGTATCAAACAAATTCCCGATCTCAAAAAGGTTTTAATTGCTTCGTTTGCGCAAAATGGCATGACGCCTGCGACTGTTACCGTTCAGGATAAAGGCAAAGAATCGCAAGAAGTTATTTTTCCCTGGGCGATTGCTACTTATAAAAACAGAAGTGTTGTGATTCCACTGCTCAAGAATCAAATGACGAAAACTACTGCTGAGAAAGTCCAACATTCTGTGCAAAATCTCGAATATGCCTTTGCGAATGGATTGAACACCATTGTAAAAGAAAAACAAAAGAAAATTGCAGTGATCAAAGGCAACGGCGAATTGCAAGATATTCATATGGCGGATTTCATCAAACAAGTGCGCGAGAATTACCATATCGGAACTTTCACTTTAGATTCAGTCGCAAAAAAACCCAATGAAAGTTTACAATATTTAAAGAAATACGACCTTGCTATCATCGCGAAACCTACTGAAAAATTCTCTGATGAAGAAAAATTAGTGCTCGACCAATTTGTAATGAATGGCGGAAAAACCTTGTGGTTGGTAGATCAAGTCAATATTGAAATGGATAGTTTGTATAACGATTCGGGTGCTTCGCTGGCCTTTCCATTCGATTTAAATTTGAATGATATGTTCTTCAAATACGGCGTTCGGATCAACCCAACTTTGGTCAAAGACGTTATGGCAACACCAATCGCTTTGGCTACTGGAGAACAAGGCAGCGCCACACAATACACACAATATCCTTGGTTTTATTCCCCTTTGATTTATCCTGCTTCTAAAAATCCGATTGTGACGAATGTTGATGCGCTCAAATTCGAATTTGCGAATGGCATGGATACGCTTAAAAATGGCATTAAAAAGACCGTGTTACTGAAATCATCGCCCTTTTCAAAACTAGTAGGAACACCAGTCGAAGTCAATCTCAACATGGTTTCAGAACGACCGGAACAAAGCGAATTTAAAGGCACAGGCAATATTCCAATGGCGGTTTTGCTCGAAGGGAAATTTCATTCTGTGTATCAAAATCGCGTGATGCCATTCACAGAAAAAACGTTTCAAGCTGTTGGAAAAGATAATAAAATGATTGTGATTTCCGATGGTGATCTGATTCGAAATCAACTCGACAAAAACGGACAACCCTTAGAATTGGGTTATGACAAATGGACCAATAAACTCTACGGCAATAAAGAATTTATGATGAATTGCGTCAATTATTTGCTAGACGATACTGGACTTATTAACATTCGCAGCAAGGAAGTCAATTTGCCTTTGCTCGACAAAGAAAAAGTCTACAGCAACTACGCCCAAACACAATGGATAACTGTCGGACTTCCAATAGTAGTGCTGGCAATTTTCGGATTCGTCTTTACCTTTTTGCGAAAAAGAAAGTACAGCCGCTAATGTTAATAAAATTCTTTTTGTTATTTGACAGTTTAAGATATATTTGTAAAATGGATGCTCTTTGAATTGAAACAGCATTCCCACAAAAAAAATTAAAAGAAAATGAAATTTATAGTATCGAGTTCATACTTATTAAAACAACTTCAAGTATTAGGAAGTGTTATCAACAGCAGCAACACCTTGCCTATTTTAGATAATTTTCTATTCGAATTAGACAGCAAAACCTTAACCGTTTCGGCTTCCGATTTAGAAACCACGATGTCAGCGACTTTAGAAATCGATTCGACAAGCAAAGGTAGCGTGGCGGTTCCTGCAAAACTATTGCTTGAAATCCTAAAAACTTTTCCAGAACAACCGTTAACGTTTACTGTTGAAGAAAACAACACGATAGAAATCAGCTCCAATTCAGGGAAATATGCTTTGGCTTATGCGCCTGGTGAAGAATTTCCTAAGTCTGTGAGTTTGGATAATCCATCAACGACTTTGGTGCCTGCTGATGTTTTGGCAACCGCGATAAGCAAAACGATTTTCGCTGCCGGAAACGATGATTTGCGTCCGGTGATGTCCGGTGTGTTTTTTCAGTTTTCTCCCGAAGGTTTGACTTTCGTGGCGACCGATGCGCACAAGTTGGTGAAATATGCAAGAACCGATGTGAAAGCTTCTCAAGTAGCCGATTTCATCATGCCGAAAAAACCTTTGAATATTTTGAAAAGTATTTTGGGTACATCGGATGCGGAAATTAAGATTGAATACAATGATTCGAATGCGACATTCTCTTTCGATAATTATATTTTAATGTGCCGATTGATTGATGGAAAATATCCTAACTACGAAGCCGTTATTCCAAAAGAAAACCCAAACAAATTGATGATCGACAGAACGCAGTTTTTGAATTCTGTGCGTCGTGTGGCGATTTTCTCGAACAAAACGACACACCAAATTCGATTGAAAATTGCAGGTGCAGAACTTAATATTTCTGCAGAAGATATCGATTACTCGAACAAAGCAGAAGAGCGTTTGACTTGCGATTATCAAGGCGACGATATGCAGATTGGTTTCAACTCGCGTTTCTTAACCGAAATGTTGACGAACTTGCAATCGGATATGATTATGCTTGAAATGTCACTACCCAACCGCGCCGGAATTCTAACACCAGTTGACGGATTAGAAGATGGCGAAACGGTAACGATGCTTGTGATGCCGGTGATGCTCAACAATTAAACCTAACAAACCTTTTATACCAAAACCGCAGTTTCTTTGAGATTGCGGTTTTTTTATTGCCGTTCGAATTCTAAATGAAACGTAGCGGATTCTAATTGAAATACAGCTTATTAATTTTGATTGATTATCTTTAAAGTGATTTTACTATTTGTTTAGCTATATACTTTAAACACTTCATGATGAAAAAACTTTACCTAACCCTAATCATTTTCCTCACTTTACAAGCAAACGCACAATTCTTTGAAGGTTTCGAAGGGGCAATATTTCCGCCTGCGGGTTGGGTTACTGCAAATAGTGGTTTAGGCACCTTGCCATGGAAAAGAATGATTGTTCCTTGGACTCCTTATGAAGGAAGCGGAGGTGCTTTTATAGATCGACAGAATACCGGTCCCGGAATTTCCGGATGTTGGCTCATTACCCCTGCGATTACTATAACTGCAAATACACCATTGACGTTTTTCAGCCGTCAATCCATAATGGGTAATGATGCGACTGCAATTTATCAGATTAGAATATCGACAACTTCACAGACTGATTTAAGCAGTTTTACTGTACTTAATGCTTGGAGTGAAACTGATCTTAATCTTGGTTTAGACTATGAATCAAAAATTGTTTCTCTTAATGCCTATGCAGGTCAAACAGTTTACATTGCATTCGTAAGGATTATCAATCAACCAACATTGGCTGTTAGTGGCGATCGTTGGTTACTCGATAATGTTTCAATAGGGTCAACAAACCTGATTAATGGGAATGTACAGTTTTCAATGGATGGCAGTTGTGGCATAACTTCAACACCTTTGTACGATAACATCAATATTCAAGCACAATACAATACTAATGTTGATAATGTGTTTACTAATGTTGATGGTCATTATACCTACACAACTTTACAGAATAATTTTACATTGACTCCAAATCTTAGCATTGGCAGTTATTTCAACATTACCCCTGCTAATTATAACTTTAATTTCCCCGATATAGGAAGTTCCGGAACTGCTAACTTTTGTATTACTCCAAACGGAATACATCCCGATTTAGAAATTACATTATTGCCTCGTATCAGTCCTGTTTCTGGTTTTTACACCATCTACGATATTGCATACAAAAACAAAGGAAACCAGATACAATCAGGAACGATAGCGTTAAGTTTTAATGATGCCATTATGGATTATGGTGAATCATATCCTACTATAGACGCGCAATCCCCAGGAATACTGACATGGAATTTCACGGATTTGAAACCTTTTGAAAGCAGAACTATTGAATATGTAAAATTAAATTTAAATTCTCCAACAGACACACCTCCAGTAAATGCTGGCGATGTCATCAATTTAACGGCCAACATCACTGCGCCACAAACCGATGAAACTCCAAGTGACAATACCAGTTCTTTGAGTCAAATTGTAGTAGTTTCACTTGATCCCAATGATAAAATCGTTACCGAAGGCAGCGTGATTGATATTTCAAAAGTGGGTGAATTTCTGCATTATATGATCCGTTTTCAAAATATTGGAACTGCTGATGCTACTAATGTAGTCGTTCGCGATATTTTGACTGATAATTTAGATGCATCTACTTTCGAAATGATTGCCACAAGCCATCCGTGCAGTACATTGAAAAGAGGAAACCAATTGGAATTTGCTTTTGACAATATACATTTACCATCATCAACTATTGATGAACCAGCAAGCCATGGTTTTGTAGCTTTCAAAATAAAACCTGCGGCTACAGTTGGTGTTGGCAGTATCATACAAAATACCGCTTCGATTTATTTTGATTTCAATTTTCCGATTGTGACCAATACGACTTCGACAGCAGTAGCCACTTTAGGAACGCAAAGTTTTGATGAGAAACATTTTAAGTTGTATCCAAATCCTGCTAAGAATATTGTGACTGTCAATGTTAACGATGCAATAACAATCCAATCCATTACGATATACAATCCTTTGGGGCAAATGGTAAAAACGATTCCGTTGTCAGCATTAAGTTCATCAATAACCGTTGATGTTTCGCAATTGAAAGCAGGAACTTATTTTATGGAAATTACTTCCAATCAAGGGAAAACTACTAAAAAGTTTGTGAAACTTTAAACAACATTATTATGAAAAAACTATACTTTCTTTTACTGTTTCTTTGCATTTCATTTGCTTCAATTGGACAGATTATAAACATTCCGGATGCCAATTTTAAAAATACATTAGTCAACACCAATTGTGCCTACCTGCAAGATCAACCAGCATCTACTGATGTCGACTCTAATAATGACGGTGAAATTGAAATCAGTGAAGCAGCTGCCGTTGTTGGTCTGAACATAGAAAACCGATCGATTGCCAATGTAGACGGAATGGCATATTTCGTTAATTTGTATAACTTAAGTTGCGGCAACAATCAATTGACAAGTATTGACATTAGCGGGTTACATCAACTTAATTACTTCAGTTGTCCTCATAATTTGTTTACCGAAATTAATTTATGCGGAACTGCTGTGCAATGGTTTGATTGTTCTTATAATCCAAATTTGACTTATGTTTCTATAAAAAACAATGCTATATCTATTATCCTTGGAGGAAGAAGCACGAGTGCCGAACCTCCGTTAAATCAACTTGAATTTTACAATTGCCCATTATTGACAATGATTTGTTATGACCCGGATGAATTCCATGCGGTGCAACAAAGTACTGAATTTTTGCCAATTACTCTTGTTACCGATTGTGCTTTAGATTGTCTTCTGGGCTCTGAACATTTTACTGCTGCCGATTCTTTTGCTTTGACGCCAAATCCTGTGACAATGTTTTTGAATCTTGAGAGTACAGGAATGGCTAGTATAAATTCAATCAATATTTATAGTGTTTTAGGGCAAAAGGTGCAATCTGTTTCGATTCAAGGTTTTGAAAAAAGCAGTAGCATCGATGTATCATCATTGAAAACCGGAACTTATTTCATTGAAATCATTTCCAATCAAGGAAAATCGACCAAGAAATTTGTCAAACTTTAATTCATAAAAAAACGTCCAACAATAAGCTGGACGTTTTTTATAACTGCTATTTTACTATGCTTCACTCCTATTGAGCTTGCTGTTCTTTCTACTAAATCCAAAGTAAATCACCAAACCGATGAGCAGCCAACAGGTGAAATAAATCCAATTCCACACGCTGAGTTCCGCCATCATATACAGACACGAAACCAATCCGAGCAACGGAATTAAAGACAAATTTTGACGGAAAGACCAAACGGTTAATCCGAGTAAAACAATCAAGAAAATCCACATTGGAATTTTGTGTTTGAACAAATTGAAACCACTTTGGTATTTTAAACTTTCATCGATTGGCAAAGAATCAACAACACTTTTATACGTAGTTTCATCAGTATTGTATTTGCTTAATAAAGCTTCCAAATCGCTATTGACAGCGTCGTTTTCATTTTTAAAAATCAAAAACTCATACACCACTTTCGTCTGACTTTGATCTAACGAAGTCACAATATCTTCGGGTGAATTGACTTGTTTTTGATTGGTTAAAAAAGCCATTGTTGCTTGTTTGTTGTAAGTAAAAGCGAAACTCAAACCTGCCAATAACAACATAGGAACAATATATTTTGAATTGATATACGGTGTTTTGAATTTTCCTCTTGGAATGTTAGGCTGATTTTGTAATACTAAAACACCGGCGCAAACCAATACAAATGCGAATAAAGTTCCGATACTGCACAAATCGGTTACCATGGTTAAGTTTAAAAACAAAGCCGGAATCGCCACCACAAAACCTGTAACGATTGTAGCATAAGAAGGTGTTTTATAAACAGGATGCACTTTAGAAAAGCGTTTCGGTAATAAACCATCTCGGCTCATACTCATCCAAATTCTTGGTTGACCCATTTGAAAAACCAGCAATACGCTCGCCATTGCAACAACAGCGCTGACTGCGATGATTCCAGACATCCATTTTAAATTGAGTTTATCGAATACAAAAGCTAACGGATCACCAACATTCAAATCTGCGTAATTGACCATCCCAGTCAAAACCAAAGCAATTACTACATACAAAATCGTACAAATGATAATCGCCCACATCATGCCGCGAGGCAAATCGCGCTGTGGGTTTTTACATTCTTCAGCCGTTGTTGAAATTGCATCGAAACCAATGTAAGCAAAGAATACAGCGGACACCCCTTTCAAAACACCACTAACTCCATTCGGTGCAAATGGATGCCAATTGGCAGTGTCAACATAAAAAACACCTACGGCAATTACCAATAGAATGATGCATAATTTAACCACCACCATTAAATTACTGGCGTTGCGTGATTCTTTCATCCCGCGATACACCAAAGCTGTAATTAATATAATTATGAATAAAGCTGGTAAATCTGCAACTAAATGAAACGAACCAATCGTTGGAGCTGTTGTCCAAGCGGTATAAGCACTTTGCAAACCGGCACTCAAATTTTCGAAGGTTTTTCCGCCTTGCATCAAAGCGGTAGCATCTTTAAATCCGTTGGATGCTGTGAGATAATCCATTTGAACGTATTCGGGCAGATGAATATTCATACTGTCTAATAAACCTGTGAAATAATCACTCCACGATATGGCAACGGTAATGTTTCCAATGGCGTATTCCATAATCAATGCCCAACCGATAATCCAGGCGATGATTTCTCCGAAAGCTACGTATGAATATGTGTAAGCACTTCCTGAAACTGGAACCATCGAAGCGAATTCAGCATAAGCGAATGCTGCGAAACCACAGGCTAAAGCAGTAAACAGAAACAAGAAAATTACTGCGGGACCACCATCTGCACTAGCTTTTCCGATAGTACTGAAAATTCCGGCGCCTACAATCGCTGCAATTCCAAAAGCCGTTAAATCTCTTGTGGTTAAGTGTTTGCCTAAAGCATTGTGTCCGTCTGCTTCATTTTTTTCGACTTGTTTTAAAATATCTTGGACCGTTTTCTTACGAAATAAATCAATAAATGCCATATGTTTTTGAGCTTAGAGTTTTGTTAAGTGCAAAACAAATATATAAAAGGAAACGAAATATTGATTCAGTATATCAATTAAAATAAAAAGGTGAACTGATACAGTCCACCTTTTAAGTGTTTAATATTTCGATTTAGGATTAAGCCAAATCAAAGCGATCTAAATTCATCACTTTATCCCAAGCTGCTACAAAGTCTTTTACAAATCTTTCATTGCCATCCGCGCAAGCATAAACTTCTGCAATCGCTCTGAGTTCAGAATTAGAACCAAAAATAAGATCCACGCGAGTACCAATCCACTTGATGGAATCGGTAGTGCGATCATTACCAACAAACGCATCATCGGATTCTGAAATGGCTTTCCAGGTGGTACTTAGATCAAGTAAGTTTACAAAGAAATCATTGGTTAATACTTCTGGACGTTTGGTAAAAACACCGTTTTGAGAATGATCAAAGTTAGTATTCAATACACGCATACCACCAACTAGCGCTGTCATTTCTGGTGCGGTTAGGTTTAATAATTGCGCTTTATCAACCAACATTTCTTCTGCTGAAACGGTATACTTTGTTTTTACATAATTTCGGAAACCGTCGGCTTGAGGTTCGAGTACTGCGAATGATTCAACATCCGTTAGTTCTTGTGAAGTATCGGTTCTTCCGGGTGTGAATGGCACGTTAACATTTTGACCTGCATTTTTGGCGGCTTGTTCAATGGCTATACATCCACCTAAAACGATTAAATCTGCTATTGAAACTTGTTTGTATCCAGATTGTGCGCTGTTGAAATCTTTTTGGATTTGCCCGAGTGTTTCAAGTACTTTCGCTAATTGTGCTGGATTATTGACTTTCCAATCTTTTTGTGGCGCCAGACGAATACGAGCACCATTAGCACCTCCACGTTTGTCAGAACCACGGAAAGTGGATGCCGAAGCCCAAGCTGTAGATACCAATTGAGACACTGACAATCCTGAAGCGAGTATCGTTTGTTGAAGTAAAGCGATATCTTGATGATCAATCAATGGATGTGTATTCGCCGGAATCGGATCTTGCCAAATGAGTGCTTCAGCAGGAACTTCCGTCCCTAAATAACGCACTTTTGGTCCCATATCACGGTGTGTCAACTTAAACCATGCTCTTGCAAATGCATCGTTGAAAACTGCTGGGTTTTCTAAGAAATGTCTAGATATTTTTTCATAAATTGGATCAACTCTCAAAGAAAGGTCAGTTGTCAACATAAATGGTGTGTGCGTTTTTGATGCATCATGAGCATCCGGAATTAAACCAGCTCCTGCTCCATTTTTAGGTTTCCATTGGTGCGCACCGGCTGGGCTTTTGGTTAATTCCCATTCAAAGCCGAATAAGTTTTCAAAGAAATTGTTGCTCCATTTTGTTGGCGTTTTTGTCCAAGCACCTTCAAGACCGCTTGAAATTGTATCCCCTCCATAACCGGTTCCATAAGTATTTTTCCAACCTTGGTTTTGTTCTTCAATACCGGCTGCTGCAGGTTCAACTCCAACATATTGCCCGGGATCAGCAGCACCATGTGTTTTTCCTAAAGTGTGACCTCCGGCAATAAGCGCAACAGTTTCTTCATCATTCATCGCCATACGAGCAAAAGTCTCACGAATATCACGAGCAGCCAAAAGCGGATCTGGATTTCCGTTTGGCCCTTCAGGATTCACGTAGATTAATCCCATTTGGACAGCAGCAAGCGGGTTTTCCAATTCACGGTCGCCAGAATAACGGTTATCTGCTAACCATTCGCGTTCGATTCCCCAATAGATATCTTCTTGTGGTTCCCATACATCCGCTCGTCCTCCAGCAAAACCGAAAGTTTCAAAACCTGCTGATTCAAGAGCACAGTTACCCGCTAAAACCATTAAATCTGCCCAAGAGATTTTTTTGCCATATTTTTGTTTGAGTGGCCACAATAGCAAACGTGCTTTATCTAGGTTTACATTATCAGGCCAACTGTTTAACGGTGCAAACCGTTGGGTTCCAAAACCTGCGCCTCCTCGTCCGTCAGCAATACGGTATGTCCCTGCACTATGCCATGCCAGTCGAATAAAAAATCCGCAATAGTTACCAAAATCAGCAGGCCACCAGTCTTGAGAGGTTGTCAATACATCCATAAGGTCTTTTTTCAAGGCAGCTAAATCTAGCGACTTGAATTCTTCGGCATAGTTAAACGATTCGCCCATAGGATTAGATAGCGCGGAATTTTGTCGAAGGATATTCAACTTTAATTGATTGGGCCACCAATCATTGTTTCTTGTACCGGCACCGGCACCTTTTTTGGGAGCAGCTGCGCTTGAAAATGGGCATTTGCCTTCACCGCCCGAGTTTGTGTTACTTTCCATAATATGATTGAGATTTTATTTACATGCAAACGAATTTAGTACAAAGCACTCTTTTTAAAAAAGATTTTTCATAGATAAAAACTATAGTCATTGCTCTTTAATTTTGAAAGTGTTACAAGAAAGTATGGTGTTTTATATCGACAATCAAATTACTTTAAAAATTTAACATTTTTTAAAAAATCTAAAACAATTGATATGATGAAAGTTATACAATTTTGAATTAATTTAGCCAAAAAATTAAACTCTTATATTATAATGAAGCTTATTAAATTCCTTTTGCTGTTTATTTTCTTTAGTGCATCAACATTGGCGCAAACCGAAGCGGATAAATCGAAGATTATTGCTGCAACAAATGTTAGCGAACTCGATAGACTGGTTCCTATCTATGATTCTATTTTCAAAGCTCAAAAAGCAGCAGCTTGGAATATGGCAGCCATTAAAAATTGGAAAACAAAATTCACTACTAAAAATGGCGGTATCAAAGAATTGATTCGTTTGGATGAAAATAACAATCCAATTTATTTCACCACAGACAATGTCGGAGCAGCATTAACCACGCGAGCGAACAGACTTAATACAGGAGGAAGCTTAGGCCTAAGCCTTGATGGTCAGGACATGACGATTGGTATTTGGGATGGTGGAAAAGTAAGAAATACCCATAATTTACTGACAGGTCGTGTCACTCAAGTTGATAATGCAACTGTACTCTCTGATCACGCCACCCATGTTTCAGGAACGATGATGGGCAATGCTACGGCAAGTCCGGCATCAAAGGGAATGGCATCGCAAGCCAACTTAAAAGCTTATGATTGGACTAGTGATGTATCTGAAGTGGCTCACGCTGCAGCAATTGGATTATTAATATCCAACCATTCCTATGGTTATGACCCCGATAATGTATCGATAGCAAGTTGGGGCAAGTATGATAATGATGCCAGATCTTTTGATAATGTGATGTTTAATGCACCGTATTATCAATTTGTTAATTCTGCCGGTAATTCAAGAAATTCGGGCTATAACGACAGCAAAAGTGGTTATGATTTATTAGCAGGAAAAAGTGTTTCTAAAAATGCAATTATTGTTGGCGCCGTTTATCAAGTTTCGAATTACACATCAGCAGCTAGTGTTGCAATGTCAAGTTTCAGCAGTTGGGGTCCTACTGATGATGGTCGTATTAAACCTGATATTTGTGGTAAAGGTGTTAATGTAAGATCATCGACCGCAAGCTCTAACACTTCTTATAGCAGCTATGATGGAACTTCAATGTCATCGCCAAATGTTGCCGGAACTTTATTGCTTTTACAACAACATTATAAAAATGTAAAAGGAGGTTTTATGAGAGCGGCAACCTTACGTGGGTTGGCCATTCATACTGCTGATGAAGCCGGATCAGATCCAGGGCCGGATTATCGATATGGATGGGGTTTGATGAATGCAGAAAAAGCAGCCAAACTCATCACTAATGAAGGTACGCAATCTTACATTCAGGAAAATACTTTAGTACAGGGAAAATCCTATTCTTTTGACATACAGCCTATAAGTGCAACACAACCCATCGTTGCCACCATTTGTTGGACAGATCCTGCAGGACAAATTATTACAAGCTCTCAAATCGATTTTCCAACACCCAATTTGGTCAACGATTTAGACATCAGAATAACCAAAAACAATAACGTATACTTTCCTTGGAAATTAGACCCTGCTGATATTGAAGCAACGGCAACTCAGGGCGATAATATCGTTGATAATGTAGAAAAAATTGAAGTGCCGAATCCTTCAGGAACTTATACCGTTACGGTAAGTCATAAAGGCACTTTGATGAATTCATTGCAAAATTATTCTTTAATTATAAGTGGTGTTACTACAAATCCAATGTTATTAACTTCGGACAGCAGTTTATTAAATAGAAATTGTTTGGGTGCTGATGAAACTACATTTACCTATCAATTGAAAACTCCGACTGCTTTTGCTGAAACCGCTTCTTTTGAAGTTCTTGGGCTTCCGGCGGGATCAACGGCTGCATTCTCACCAAACACTTTGGCTGCTTCAGGAAATGGTTCGGTAACCATTACAGGCCTGAGCTCAACACCTGTGGGAAGTTATCCATTAACGCTAAGAGCCAATTCGAGTTCATACACTACCGGAATTTCTTTGACATTGGTTGTTCAAAATACTTTGGCTGACGGTCCTGTTTTAAATACACCAACGAATAATACCAATCTAAGTGTTACCAATACCACATTAACATGGCAAAATATTGGTGCAAATGCTGCTAGTTATACTATTGAAATTGCCAAAGACAATTTATTTACAACAAACCTTCAAACCTATACTGCTTTAACAAATCAAATTGATATTGCAGGCCTGGATTCGGGAAGTGATTATTTCTGGAGAGTAAAATCGAATAATGTTTGTGGTCAGTCTGCTTATTCTTCTACATTTAAATTCACCACACAATGCAGTAACGCAACAGCAATTAGCGTATCGGCAATCACCATAAACAGTGCAACTGCTACTTGGTCAAATCCGAATGGATCATCAACTTTTGAAGTAGCAATCGTACCACAAGGAAGTTCACCAACAGGCACGTTTCAAACAATAACAACCAACTCTTACACTTTTACCAATTTAGATTCTTACACTGATTATGATGTTTATGTAAGAGCCAGTTGCAGTAATAATTTATTTTCAGCCTTGGTCAGTTCCCAATTTGAGACTTTAATCAACCATTGTGTTGATGGTATTTTCTTTGATTCTGGAGGTCCAACCGCTAATTATTCCAATAGTGAAAATAAAATCACAACCATTTACCCTATAAACCCAGGAGAAAAAGCAAGTGTCACTTTTACGTCGTTTGATTTAGAAGATCAAGTGGATCGATTGACGATTTATAACGGACCGAGTATTACTTCTCCATATATGGTAGAAGAATACGGATTTACAGGCACCAACAACCCGGGTACATTAACATCGACTGACCCTACAGGAACCCTAACGTTCCGTTTCTATTCTGATGGCCTCAATACTGCTGCCGGTTGGAATGCAACGGTGACTTGTGCTATGTTAGGGACACAGAATTTCGGAAAACAGTTATTGTATTATTATCCAAATCCTGCGCATTCGTCGGTTAATATTGTGAGCCCCGAAACCATCAAATCGATTTCAGTTTATACGATGTTAGGACAGTTAATTCAATCCCAAAGTCCAAATGCCAGACAAACCACTATGGATGTTTCCTTGTTGAGCGAAGGACAATATATCTTCAAAATTGAAACTGCATCGACCTTTTCAACAGTAAAAATTTTCAAAAGAAATTAATAGTAATGGATATAACATTGCCTTGTGTAATTTGCGAGGCAATGTTATTTTAATGCAACTAAATTCGACGTTCTATTATTTTGAAATCAATCACTTCCATACAAAATCCTTTCATCAAATCATTGGTACTCTTGCAGGAAAAAGCAAAAGCCCGCAAGCAATCCGGTACGTTTTTGATTGAAGGTTTGCGTGAAATTGAACTCGCCATTCAAGGTGGTTATGCATTAGAAACCATCCTATTTCTTCCGGAATTAATTTCCGAAACACAAATAACCAAATTAACAGATAACCGAATTCACACCATAGAAATCAACAAAGATGTCTATCAAAAACTAGCTTATCGCGATACTACCGAAGGAATCATTGCCGTTGCCAAAACCAAATCGACACAATTATCCGATTTGAAATTATCCGACAATCCATTAATTCTGATTGCGGAGGCACCTGAAAAACCAGGCAATATTGGCGCACTATTGCGCACTGCCGATGCCGCTCATCTCGATGCTGTTATCATTGCCAATCCCAAAAGCGATTTATACAATCCCAATATCGTTCGTTCGAGTGTTGGTGGTTTATTTACGAATCAAATCGCCACCGGAACTACCACAGAAATCATTGCTTTTTTACAATCGAAAAAAATCAATTTTTACTGTGCCACCTTACAAAATGCCACCCCTTATCATAAGCAAGATTATACCGCCCCAACAGCCCTAGTCGTAGGAACCGAAGCGACAGGACTCACCCAAGAATGGCGCGATCATGCCACACAAAACATTGTCATTCCGATGCAAGGTGCTATCGATTCGATGAATGTTTCTGTAGCCGCAGCCGTTCTTATTTTTGAAGCCAAAAGACAACGTAATTTTAAATAATCTCTTATGAAAAAAATTGTATTTCTAAGCCTGACTCTTGCATTCAGTTGCATAACGTTTGCACAAATTACTCCAACTCAAATCGATGATTTGGTGGCACGCACTTTAAAAACTTTCGATGTTCCCGGCATTGCCGTTGCCGTAGTGAAAGATGGCAAAATCATTCACGCCAAAGGTTATGGTGTCAAATCGATTTTGACCAATGCAGCTGTAGATGAAAATACTTTATTTGGTATTGCTTCGAACAGTAAAGCGTTTACTTCTGCCGCTTTGGCGATATTGGTCGATGAAGGCAAAATCAAATGGGATGATAAAGTGACGCAATATATTCCGGAGTTTAAAATGTATAACGATTACGTGACGAAAGAATTCACAATACGTGATTTATTAACGCATCGCAGCGGGCTCGGCCTAGGCGCAGGAGATTTGATGATTTGGCCCGACGGAAACAATTTTACTACGCAAGATATCATCAACAATTTACAATATTTAAAACCGGTTTCGGCTTTCAGAACCAAATACGATTACGACAATTTGCTTTATATCGTAGCCGGTGAAGTGATTCATCGCGCCAGTGGTTTATCTTGGTGTGATTTTATTGAAAACCGCATTATGAAACCTTTGGAAATGAGTCACAGTGCCGCTTCTTTTTTGCGATTGAAAGACACTTCCAATGTAATCATGCCTCATGTGCCTACCGACGGAAAACTCAAAGCGATTGCGCGTTATAAAAACAACGTCTTCGATCCTGCAGCGGGCATTTATTCGAGTGTGAATGATTTGAGCAAATGGGTGATTATGCAATTGCAAAACGGACAATACGGAGCGGACAAGCAAACCAAAATATTCTCGGAAAAACAACATACTGAAATGTGGACAGCACAAACCATAATGCCCAATAAACCTGTTGCTCCTTATTTTTCGCATTTCAAATCTTATGGTTTGGGTTGGCAACTCACCGAAGTGAAAGGCAGTTTTCAAGTCTCACATACCGGCGGATTGGATGGTATTGTAACGCAAGTAACCATGTTGCCCGAACTCAATTTGGGAATTATCGTATTGACCAACCAACAGAATGGCGC
This sequence comes from Flavobacterium sp., assembly GCF_031411595.1. GTDB lineage: Bacteria > Bacteroidota > Bacteroidia > Flavobacteriales > Flavobacteriaceae > Flavobacterium. The sequence continues at coordinate 32,941 of NZ_JANOBI010000041.1, forward strand.
GGCGTTTAATGCCATTACCAATACGATTAAAGACAGTTATCTTGGCATTAAATCCGACGATTATGTAACGCTGTACAGCCAACAGCGCAAAGAAAAGGAAGACAATGCCGATAAAATTTCGGATGAAGTTTGGGCCACGGTAGCGCAAAATACCAAAGATAAAATCAAGGTGGACGCTAAGAAATATATTGGTACTTATAAAGACAATTGGCTTGGTGAGATTGTGCTTTCGGAGAAGAAAGGCAAACTCTACTTTCAATCGAGTCGATCGAAACAATTGGCAGGTGAAATGTTTTTCTATAAAGACAACACTTTCGCTGTGAAATGGAACAATAGGAGTTTTCTTGCCGATGCGTTGGTCATATTTTCATCGGATAATCTGAACATTAAAATGAAACCGATTTCACCACTCACGGATTTCAGTTATGACTTCCAAGATTTGGATTTTGTGAAAGTGCCCACTGAAAGTACCAAGTAAAAATTCATCATGCTTTGCGCCTTTGCGGCTTTGCGAGATTTATTTACTGGCTCGCAAAGTCGCAGAGACGCAAAGAAAATTTGTAAATCTGTACACAAACTTCCGACCAATGACACGCCGCGTGAAGGATCGCAACGGTATCCTTTTGTGCCGTTGTTCGGCATAAAAGATTTAGTGCAGAGCCTGACCCTTGTGGGCACGCCCAAACTTTCATTATTAATTATTAATTATTAATTGTACATTTAG
>NZ_JANOBI010000042.1:0-56880 GCF_031411595.1 Flavobacterium sp.
TAACGGTTAGAGAAAGATCTAACACACCCATTACATTCAACCAAACACAAAGCGTTATCAGCGAAATGCCAGTAGAGGGGAAATCGACTGTGACTACCATTCCGTTTACCAAAAACAATGAATTAGATTATGCCAAAATCATCGAATGGACCGGCGACGGCTATGAAAACTGGGCTTGGTTGGTTTTTATTCCAATTGTAATTTTCATCATCACTGCCGTTTCCAATGGCGCCAATCTTACCGATGGCATCGATGGACTCGCAGCAGGAACCTCCGCAATATCTGTACTCGCACTCGGGATTTTCACCTTTGTTTCGGGTAACATTATTTTCTCGAGTTACCTCAATATCATGTACATCCCGAATTCAGGAGAAATGACCGTGTTTATTGCAGCTTTCGTTGGATCTCTCATCGGTTTTCTGTGGTATAATTCGTATCCCGCATCAGTATTTATGGGCGATACGGGAAGTTTAACGATTGGAGGTGTCATCGCAGTATTGGCGATTTCAGTTAGAAAAGAATTGCTGATTCCATTATTGTGTGGGATTTTCTTAGTCGAAAATTTCTCTGTTGTATTGCAAGTGAGTTATTTCAAATACACCAAAAAACGCTTCGGCGAAGGAAGACGAATTTTCCTGATGTCGCCGCTACACCACCACTATCAAAAGAAAGGATACCACGAAAGTAAAATCGTAACGCGCTTTTGGATTGTTGGAATTTTACTAGCCATTCTGTCGATAGTGACATTAAAATTAAGATAGAAAATAATTACGAATTACGAATTAAAAATTACGAATTAAAGTAATGAAAAGACTGGTCATACTTGGAGGTGGAGAAAGCGGAGTCGGCACAGCGATTCTCGGAAAGCACAAAGGCTATGACGTTTTTGTGTCCGATTTCGGCAAGATTAAAGACCATTACAAAGAAGTTCTTACAATTAACGGCATCAAATGGGAAGAGGAAACCCACACAGAAAAAAAAGTCCTCAATGCTGACATTGTTATGAAAAGCCCCGGCATACCGGACAAATCTAGCATCGTCAAAATGCTCAAAGAAAAGAACATTCCGGTCATTTCCGAAATCGAATTTGCAGCACCATTCACCAAAGCAAAAATTATCGGAATCACAGGAAGCAATGGCAAGACAACAACAACAATGCTAACATATCATCTGCTAAAATCAGCAGGTTTAAACGTCGGACTCGGAGGTAACATCGGTAAGAGCTTCGCTTGGCAAGTCGCAGAAAACAAATACGATTATTATGTATTGGAGTTAAGCAGTTTCCAACTCGATGGCATCATCGATTTCAAACCGCATATCGCCATACTCACCAACATCAGCCCCGATCATTTAGACCGATACGATTATAAGTATGACAATTACATCGCTTCAAAATTCAGAATCACGATGAATCAGACCAAAAAGGACTTTTTCATTTACGATGCCGACGATGAAGCCATAGAAAACTGGTTAAAACAAAACAAAACTAATGCTCAATTAATTCCTTTTTCATTGACGAAAACATTCGAAAAAGGAGCCTACCTAAACAACAATAAAATGGAAGTAAACATCAACGAAGAAGAATTCATCATGGAGACCGAATATATTGCGCTCGAAGGCAAGCACAATATGAAAAACGCCATGGCAGCCGCGTCAGTAGCCAAACTGATGCAGATCCGAAAGGAAACGATTCGCGAGAGTTTATCCAATTTTCAAGGCGTCGAGCACCGTTTGGAGAAAGTCCTCAAAATCCAAAACGTGCAGTACATCAACGACTCCAAAGCGACCAATGTCAACGCAACTTTTTTTGCTTTGGATAGCATGAACGCGCCAACAGTATGGATCGTCGGTGGTGTCGACAAAGGAAACGATTACGCAGACCTGATGTCGCTAGTGCACGAAAAAGTCAAGGCGATCATCTGTCTGGGTGTCGACAACAAAAAAATCATCGATGCTTTCGGAAACGTAGTCGATGTCATGATCGAAGTCGATACAATGGCCGATGCCGTGAAAATGTCACAACGTATTGCCGAAAAAGGCGACAATGTATTGCTTTCCCCTGCCTGCGCAAGTTTCGATTTGTTCGAAAATTACGAAGACCGAGGCAAGCAATTCAAAAACGCAGTGCAGAATCTATAGGAGCCGGGAACCTGCTATACGCTAAATTTTTCACGCCGAACGCCGGCGCAAAAAGATACCGCTGCTATCAGGGCTAGGCCTCACAATCAACATAACGTTCAAATCGTACAGTCTAAAAATCCAATAATCTAACAATCTAACAATCCAATGTTGCAGCTCATCAAAAACCTAAAAGGAGACAAAGTAATCTGGACATTCGTGGCCTTACTAGCTTTATTTTCGTTTATGCCGGTTTTTAGTGCCAGTAGCAATCTCGCGTATATGGGTCACGGAACCGGAAACACGTTGGGTTATTTGGTCAAGCATTTCGCGCACATCTGCATCGGTTTCATGATTATCTATTGGGTGCATAAAGTGCCATATCATTATTTCCGAGCGATATCAAAAGTAGCATTGCCCATTGTTTGGGTTTTGTTGGGCTACACTTTAGTCAAAGGAACCGTCATCGCCGGAGCCAATGCCAGCCGCTGGATTCAAGTGCCATTCATCGGAATCACCTTCCAAACTTCCACGTTAGCATTGATTGTATTGATGATATTCGTCGCACGTTATTTATCCAAAAAAAGAGAAACACCGGTTACATTCAAAAACTCGTTATGGGAATTGTGGCTGCCGGTTTTCACCACTTTAGGATTCATTCTGCCTGCGAACTTTTCCACAGCAGCCTTAATGTTTTCTATGGTATTGATGCTCGTGTTCATTGGGAAATATCCATTAAAATATATCGGACTAATCATCGCCGCCGGAGTCATGGCTTTAGTGCTTTTCGTATTAATCAGTAAAGCTTTTCCTGACGCGAAATTCTTTAGTCGTGTTAAAACTTGGGAAAGTCGCCTCGAAAGTTTCACCACCGACAAGCCCGACGAAGACGATTACCAAATCGAAAAAGCCAAAATCGCCATCGCTTCGGGCGGAATTCAAGGATTAGGCCCTGGAAAAAGTGTGCAAAAAAACTTCTTACCACAATCTTCTTCCGATTTCATCTACGCCATTATTGTAGAAGAGTATGGCCTCATAGGTGGACTAACCATTTTGGGATTGTACATGCTTTTGTTTTTTCGATTCATCGTCGCTGCACACAAAGCCAATTCATTGTTCGGAAAACTTGTCGTCGTCGGTTTAGGATTTCCAATAGTTTTTCAGGCTTTAATCAATATGGCAGTAGCCGTCGAATTGCTGCCAGTAACGGGACAAACCTTACCGCTAATCAGTAGCGGAGGAAGCTCCATCTGGATGACTTGTATCGCATTAGGAATCATCATCGGTGTCACCAAAAAAGAAGAAGAAATTGCAGCTGAAGTCACTGAAAAAGAACAACGCGAAGAAACCCTAAAACGCATGATCGATGCCCAAATCGAACGCGAAGAAAAAGCCGAAAAAGAATTACAAGAAATTGAAGCAACAGCCAAAACACAAGGTTACTCAATTGAAGATACAACCAATCCGATGAACGCTGTTCTCGGAAAAAAATAGCCTTAGAACCTTAGCAACTCAGAACCTTAGAACCTAAAATAGAAAATGACCAAACCAAAATTCATACTAAGCGGCGGCGGCACCGGTGGACATATCTACCCGGCCATTGCTATTGCGAATGAATTAAAGTCTCGTTTTCCCGATGCAGAATTTCTTTTTGTAGGTGCCAAAGACAAAATGGAAATGCAAAAAGTACCACAAGCCGGTTATCAAATAGTAGGTTTATGGATTGCGGGTTTACAACGTCGACTCACCGTAGACAACACCATGTTTCCTGTAAAACTTTTAAGCAGTTTATTAAAATCAAGAAGAATCATCCGCGATTTCAAACCCAACGTGGTTATCGGAACCGGAGGATTTGCAAGCGGACCATTATTGCAAATGGCGAACCGTGCCGGAATTCCAACCGTAATACAAGAACAAAATTCGTATCCGGGAATCACGAATAAATTATTGAGTAAAAAAGCCAGCGCTATTTGTGTCGCTTATGAAAATCTAGAACGCTTTTTTCCAAAAAGTAAAACAAAACTCACAGGCAATCCGGTACGTCAGGATTTGATTGCGATTGATGATAAAAGAATTGACGGCATCGCATATTTCAAATTAAATCCATCAAAGAAAACTTTGCTCGTATTGGGTGGAAGTTTAGGTTCCAGACGAATCAACCAACTCATCGCCAAAGAACTCAATTTTTTAGCATCGAAAGACGTTCAGGTAATTTGGCAATGCGGGAAATTTTATATCGAAGAATACCAACATTTCAATCAAAAAGAAAATGTCCAAGTACTAGCATTCATAGACAAAATGGATTTTGTTTACGCCGCAGCCGACATTGTAATATCGCGCGCCGGAGCATCATCTGTATCGGAATTATGCATAGTGGGAAAACCTGTGATTTTCATTCCATCGCCAAACGTTGCCGAAGATCATCAAACCAAAAATGCGAAAGCCATCGTTGATAAAAATGGCGCATTGCTTTTAAAAGAAACCGAACTAGACGAAAAATTCGAATCCGTTTTCAGCCATCTTTTAGAAAATGAGACGGAACAAATAACGTTATCAAAAAACATCAAAGCCTTAGCAAAACCCAACGCCACAAAAGACATTGTCAAAGAAATAATAAAATTAATCAAAACATAAAACGAGCAAACTCAGTATCTCAGCTACTCAGTCGCTCAGCAACTCAAAATGAACCTAAACCAAATCCATAACGTCTATTTCATCGGCATCGGAGGCATCGGAATGAGTGCACTAGCGCGGTATTTCAAAACCATCGGCAAAAATGTTTTAGGTTACGACAAAACCGAAACCGAACTCACGAAGGAATTGCAGGAAAGCGGTATCGACATTCATTTTGAAGACAGCATCCAATTAGTTCCAAACGATTATTATATTGAAAACACGTTGGTAATTATTACACCAGCGGTTCCAATCACACATTCGGAATGGAATTATTTCATCGAAAGAAATTTCCAAATCAAAAAAAGAGCGGAAGTGCTAGGTATCATTACTAAAGATACGTTCTGTTTTGCGGTGGCTGGAACGCACGGGAAAACCACGACATCAAGCATTCTTGGGCATATATTGTTTCAAAGTGGCGTTGATGTAACTGCTTTCGTTGGCGGTATTGTTGAGAATTACGATTCGAATTTAATCGGAAATGGTAAAACCGTAACTGTCGTAGAGGCGGATGAATTCGATCGTTCTTTCCTGCATTTGCATCCCGATATTGCGTGTGTGACTTCGACTGATGCGGATCATCTAGATATTTATGGAGACAAAGCCTCGATTGAAGCTTCGTTCCTAGAATTTGCTGACAAAGTTGAAGACAAAAGTAAATTGTTTATTGCCAAAGGATTGAACTTAAAAGGCATTTCAATTGCGGTGAATGAAGATGCTAAATTCAAAGCATTCAACGTTCGAATAGAAAACAGTCAATACATTTTTGATGTACAAACGCCAACAGAAACGCTAACTGACATTCGATTCAGTCTTCCAGGAACGCACAATTTGATGAATGCGCTCATGGCTTTGGCAATGGCAAAAACTTACGGAGTAGCCACTGATGATATTCGAAAAGCATTAGCATCGTTTAAAGGAATTCGCAGGCGATTTTCATTTCAAATTAAAACCGATGATTTGGTTTTTATTGATGATTATGCACACCATCCTACCGAAATTAACGCCGTGCATCAAGCGGTTCGGGAATTGTATCCGAATCAGAAAGTGCTTGCGATTTTTCAACCGCATTTGTTCAGTAGAACCAAAGATTTTGTCGATGGATTTGCGGAAAGTTTGTCCAATTTTGATGAAGTGATTTTACTCGACATTTATCCCGCAAGAGAATTGCCGATGGAAGGCATTACCTCACAATGGCTCATGGAAAAAATGACGAATCCGAATGTAAAATTAGTTTCAAAAACCGATTTGATTTCTAGTATTTTAAAAAGCGACGCCAAAGTAATTGTGACGATTGGCGCGGGCGATATTGGCGAATTGGTAAAACCGATTAAAGAAGCATTATTATGAAATTATTCCAATGGACTAACATACGATTGATACTAATGTTCGCATTGGTAGCGTTCTTATATTCGTTTACTTCGATGCGAAATGAATACCGAAAGTTGGCCAAATCGATGGTTGTTTTTACCGATGATTCGAACCCATTTATCAAGCAAGAAACGGTTAATAAATTGTTAATAGAAAATAAAACAGATGCTTCAGCCATCCAAAAAGTTGATTTAGATTTGAACAGATTGGAAAAGTCCATCAATGCAAACCCGATGATAGAAAAATCTGAGGTTTTTGTGAGTATTGATGGGGTACTAAAAGCCGTGGTAAAACAAAAAACGCCCATTGCTAGACTGTTCAACGACGAAGGATCATTTTATATTGACTATCAAGGAAGTACAATGCCATTGTCGGCCGAATTTACAGCAAGAGTTCCAATCGTTTCGGGGGAAATTAACAAAGTAAATCAGGACGAATTCAACAAATTATTGCGATTTGTTTACGATGATGACTTTTTGAAAAAAAACATCATCGGAATACAAATTACGCCGTCAGGTAGCTTAAAAATGTTGAACAGAAATTTCGATTATGAGATTGAATTCGGTCAAACGGTCAATATCGAAACGAAATTTAAAAACTATAAAGCTTTTTATCAAAAAGCAGTTGTGGACAGTTCGTTATACAAATACAAAAAAATCAATCTGACGTTTACGCAGCAGGTCGTGTGCACTAAATAATAGATTATGGAAAAAGAAAACATTGCAGTAGGTCTTGACATTGGAACCACCAAAATCGTAGCCATGATTGGCAAGAAAAACGAGTATGGAAAACTCGAAATTTTAGGCGTTGGTAAATCCAAAAGTCTTGGTGTGGCTCGTGGTGTTGTGAATAATATCACACAAACCATTCATTCTATTCAACAAGCGATTTTAGAAGCAGAAAACAATTCGGGCTATAAAATTAAAGATGTTGTCGTTGGAATTGCCGGACAACATATTCGCAGTATCCAACACAGCGATTATATCAGCCGCAGCAATGCCGAAGAAGTAATCGGAGGAAAAGACATCGATTTGCTCATCAATCAAGTGCACAAATTGGCGATGCTTCCGGGTGAAGAAATTATCCACGTATTGCCGCAAGAATTTAAAATCGACGGACAATCGGATATCAAAGAACCAATTGGAATGTATGGCGGACGTTTGGAAAGCAGTTTCCACGTGGTTGTCGGACAAGCTTCATCAATCAGAAATGTTGGAAGATGTATTCAAAGTTCAGGCATTGAATTATCAGGATTAACCTTAGAGCCGTTAGCTTCAGCCGACGCAGTTTTGAGTCAAGAAGAAAAAGAAGCCGGTGTTGCATTGATTGATATCGGTGGTGGGACAACAGATTTAGCGATTTTCAAAGATGGCATCATTCGCCACACAGCGGTGATTCCTTTCGGTGGAAACGTGATTACAGATGACATCAAAGAAGGTTGCTCGATTATTGAAAAGCAGGCGGAATTATTGAAAATAAAATTCGGCTCAGCTTGGCCAGGAGAAAATAAAGACAACGAAATCGTTTCGATTCCGGGATTGCGCGGCAGAGAACCCAAAGAGATTTCATTGAAAAACCTTTCGAAAATCATTCACGCTCGCGTGGTTGAAATCGTTGAACAAGTGTTTGCTGAAATCAAAGCTTACGGTCATGAAGATCCACGCAAGAAATTAATCGCAGGAATTGTTTTAACCGGTGGCGGTGCGAATTTGAAACACATCAAACAACTCGTAGAATACATCACAGGAATGGATACGAGAATTGGTTACCCGAACGAGCATTTGGCTGGTAATTCAGATGAAGAAATCTCAAGCCCGTTATACGCAACTGCGGTTGGATTGGTGATGAACAGCATCGAAAACAAAACGCAAAGTGCCGTTAGAAAAGAAACGACGGTGGTTCCGGAAAAAGTAACTTTCAAACAGGAAAGAACTTTCGAACCATTCGATATACCGAAACCCGAAGCTGAAATTACTTTCGATAAGATTGAAGAAAAAGAAGAAATAAAGATTGAAGTTGAAGAAACGGTCAATAAAATCGATTCGACAGAAGCCAAAATAAGACGGTCATTTTTCGATAAATACGTCGATAAGATTAAAGAGTTTTTAGACAACGCAGAGTAGGTTTCGACCGAACAAAATAGAATATAGAATAAGAATATCAAAAACCAAAAATTATGACAAGCAACTCAGATTTTGGAAACATTTCGTTTGATTTACCTAAAAATCAATCCAATGTGATTAAAGTAATTGGAGTAGGTGGCGGCGGAAGTAATGCCATCAATCACATGTTTAAGCAAGGCATCAAAGGAGTAGACTTCATCGTTTGCAACACCGATTCACAAGCTTTACAAAACAGTTCTGTACCGAACAAAATTCAATTGGGTGTTCATCTTACCGAAGGACTTGGCGCTGGTGCCAATCCTGAAGTGGGACAACAATCTGCTATCGAAAGCATAGCTGATATCGAAAAGATGCTCGATAGCAATACCAAAATGGTGTTCATCACTGCCGGTATGGGTGGCGGAACAGGAACAGGAGCCGCTCCGGTGATTGCACAATTGGCGAAAGAAAGAGATATTCTTACGGTTGGCATTGTGACGATTCCGTTTCAATTTGAAGGGAAAGTGCGTCAAGATCAAGCGTTGTTGGGTGTTGAAAAACTGCGCAAGCAAGTCGATTCTTTGATTGTCATCAACAACAATAAACTAAGAGAAGTTTACGGTAATTTAGGTTTTAAAGCCGGTTTCTCTAAAGCTGATGAAGTATTGGCTACCGCATCTCGTGGTATTGCTGAAGTTATCACGCACCATTACACACAAAACATCGATTTAAAAGATGCGAAAACGGTATTGTCAAACAGCGGAACTGCCATTATGGGTTCAGCTACTGCGATTGGTGACAACCGTGCTAAAGAAGCGATTATTGCTGCTTTGGATTCGCCACTTTTGAATGACAATAAAATCTCAGGAGCTAAAAACGTATTGTTGCTTATCGTTTCTGGTTCTAATGAAATTACGATTGATGAAATCGGAGAAATCAATGACCACATCCAAACCGAAGCGGGCTTCAATGCCAATATCATTATGGGTGTTGGTGAAGATGAAACACTTGGAGATTCGATTGCCGTTACGATTATTGCGACAGGATTTAATGTAGAGCAACAAAACGACATCGTCAATACAGAGCCTAAAAAAATCATCCATTCTTTGGATGGGGAACATAAATTAGAGCGCGATTTGACCAATAGAGCCATTCCGTCTTTTCAAATTGATACTGAAATAGAAACGCCGAAAGCCATCAATGAAGAAGAAAAAATCATTTTCGAATTGATTGAAGACGAAGCATTGGAAATTCAGGAAGTACAGGCCGTTGTAGCAGTTGATGAGATTCAAGAAATCGAAGAGCCGGTAATGCTTGATAGCAATGAATTGATCGCAATGACCGAATTCATTAAGAACCTTGATGTGACTTTTGAAATTGTTTCACCTGAGAAACCATTCGATTTTGAAATTTCAAAACCGGTTGTGGCTGATGTGAAGGAAATCAAAGTAATTGATCACACAGAAATAAAAGAAGAACAAGCCACATTCACCTTCGATTTGCCCATCGCAAAAACGGAAGAAATTGTTGACGAAAATAAAATCCTTTTCGAACTCACGAACGAAACCAAAGAAATCATTGTAAACCAAGCAGTCCAAGTGGTTCCGATGACAGAATTGAATGAGAACGGCATCATCAAATATTCGCTTGAAGAATATATGGAACTTGAAAACGAATTGCTCAATTCAAAACCGGTTGAAAACATTGCAGCCGAACCCATTGCTGAAGAACTCAACATCACGATGAAGAAAGTCGAAGAAGTTTCGAATTTCTCCTCCGCTTTTGAAGATGTTTCTCCAATGGAAATGTCAATCGAAGATTCGTTGAAATTCAGAGCTGACGAAAGAAGAAGAAAATTAAAGGAGTTCAATTACAAGTTCCACAACAATCCATCGCGTATGGAAGAGTTTGAAAAAGAACCCGCATACAAAAGATTAGGAATAGACATTTCAACAAACCCAAATGATAACACGACATCGCGTACATCGTTAGGAACCGATAGTAATGACGACATTCAATTGCGTTCTAACAATTCATTCCTGCACGACAACGTCGATTAACTAACCCAAATTAGTTGTGAGTAACCCGAAAATTCCCTCAAGTTTTCGGGTTATTTTTTTTAATATTTTCTTATATTAGCAGCCTTGATTTTTAGAACATTACAAACAAAAAACACGTAACAATGAAAAACATTAACAAAAACTTGATATTGATAGCGGCAGTTGCTATCAGTTCAATATCACATGCCCAACTTGGTGGTATGTTGAAAAAGGCAGCTAAAAATGTAGCAACCGACCAGGTAAATAAAGCGGCTTCAGGTAATTCATCATCATCGTCGTCTTCGTCTTCGAGTGCAGTTGGTGGCGCAAGTTCAGTAACTTTAGACTGGAAACAGTATCCGATGATGCCTGCCATCACGATGAAATCTTTATTAGATGGAACAGAAGTATCGGATAACGGAAACTTAAGAATGAACTTCTACAGAGCGACATTCATCCCCAACAAAAAGTCTTCAGGAGAACCAGTAGACATGATCAGAGACGATAATGTTCTTACTACAAAAGTTTACTTGAACGACCAATTGATAAAATCTCCGACATACAATGATGGTAGCTATTTCAATGACGGAAAACAAAATACGTATCAAGATAACGGGAACCAACAGTCAGACATCATGATGACTCAAGAAGGAAAATACAAAATCGATTTCTTAGCGGGTGGTGTTCAGTTCTATAGTTTCGACTTCGATGTGCACAAAAAAGTAAACACTGATCCTTATGCTACTAGTGCTGCATTATGGTATTCAACAGGACCTTGGGAAAAATGGGCTTACATTACACCTCAAACTTCAGGAAATTTCATTTTAGGATTCTACATGATGCATACCGAATTGAAACCAAATCCTAACGACGCCAGAAAAACATCTAAAAGCGTAAACTGGTATCCTGAATTGCTTCAAAACGGAAAAACGATTTCAGTTCCTAACAAGCAAACAGCTACTGTTCAGCAAGGGGAATGGAAAGATTTTTCTTGTTCAATGAAATTAATCGGTGCTAAAGATTATCTTAAAATTGCTGAATTGAAAGACGGAAGCTACACTTTGAAAATTACTGTAGATGGTGAGCCAGCACCAAGAATGTATGATTTCAAAGCAGCCGGTGGCAACATCGTTCAAAGCGACAAACAAGACAGAGCCAAAAACAAAGATCCAAAATCTTTGGTAGAAGGATGGAACAATTTCTTCTGGTTAGAGCGTAAATAATTCGCAACAATAACTTATCATAACCCGAAAATAGGCAACTGTTTTCGGGTTGTTTTGTTTAAAAAAAGACTCAGACTATCTAACATTTTTTTGTAGTTTTGTCGGGCCTTAATCCGGCTATACGTTGCTATCTTTTGCGCCGAACAACGGCACAAAAGGATATACACTGCTATCCGGGGCAAACACTCGATTTCAAATCAACAAATTACCAAAAACACATCACATATGAGTTTATCCACACAAATCATGGAGCACATCAAAGACGCCATGAGAGCCAAAGATACTGTCGCACTTGAAGCATTGCGATCTATTAAATCAGAATTGCTTTTAGCGCAAACAGCCACGGGTTCAAAAGAAGAAATCACAGAAGAAGACGAAATCAAATTGCTTCAAAGATTGGTAAAAACCCGCAAAGACAGCGCGAAGATATTCACAGAGCAAAACAGAATGGATTTAGCAGAGCCTGAATTGGCTCAAATTGCCGTAATCGAAAAATTCTTGCCAGCCCAATTAAGCGAAGCAGAAGTAGAAGCGGTAGTAGCTAAGATTATCGCAGAAACTGGTGCATCAGGAATCGCGTCTATGGGAAAAGTCATGGGATTGGCTTCGGCACAATTAGGAGGCACAGCGGAAGGGAAAACGATTTCCGCGATTGTTAAGAAATTATTAGTATAAATATAGATTATAAGACTGTAAGATTTTAAGACTCTAAGATGTCTCATAATCTTAAAATCTTGCAGTCTTACAATCCAAAATGGCTGCGTAGTTCAACTGGATAGAATATCAGATTTCGGCTCTGATGGTTGCAGGTTCGAACCCTGCCGCGGTCACATTAAAAAAGCCAGGTGAAATGTCACCTGGCTTTTTTTATTTATTGACAAAGCATTTTGAATTAATTTATTTACATTTGGTAGCGACTAAAAATCAGTTTCTTATGAAAATAAAATTACTTTTCTCGCTGTTGTTGATGAATACTTTTTTTCTAACCACTGCAGCAAACAAATTTCTCAATTTTGATTCACCGCCGAGTGCTACGATTTCTTATAATTCACCCTTTTGTTTTTACTCAACATTAGAATATGTCAACTTGGTAGGAACTACAGGCGGCACATTTTCAGCATCGCCTGCAGGATTGTTTATTGATGCGACATCGGGCGACATTCATCCCAATCAAAGCACACCGGGAACATACTCGGTAACTTACGACATTCCTGCGGGAGTTGATCCCGCATTTTCAACTACGACAACTGTGACCATAAATGCGCTAACCTATGCAGGAGTTGATGGAGGTGTAACGGTTTGCGAGAGTTCAACAACGACCATCAATTTGTTCAGCCTGATTACCGGTGAGCAACCGGGAGGAACCTGGGTTGAGATATCCGGAACAGGAGGAACCTTCAATGCGGCTGCAGGAACCTATCTGCCTTCGTATGGTTCGACACCAAGCGCATTTATGTATACCGTTGCAGGAACGATTCCTTGTGCGAATGACTCTAGTATTGCTAATGTCATTGTAACCCAACAACCTTATGCAGGAACAGATGGGGCAACAACAGTTTGTAATACGAGTACAACTACTATAGATTTATACAGCTTAATTATCGGAGAACAAGCAGGCGGCGTTTGGACAAGAACATCGGGAAGTGGGGGTACTTTTAATGCTGTTGCAGGAACTTACACACCTTCTCCGGACGCAACAACAAGTACATTTACCTATACGATTCCCGCAGTGGCACCTTGTCTTAATGATACGAGTATGGTTACAATAACAATTAATCCTGTAGCGTTGCCTAATTTTGCTCAGATTGCCCCGATTTGTTCTGGTTCTACGCCTCCCATTTTGCCGGCAGTTTCCCCAAATGGAATAGCTGGAACATGGAGCCCATCGGTGATTAGCACTCAGATTGTAGGTACTTATGTCTATGTTTTTACGCCAAATATGCAAGGTTTATGCGCCAATTCACAGAGCCTTACGGTTACAGTTGTGCCGTTGACAGTGCCAACATTTTCATTTCAAGGAGCCTATTGCCAAGGTAGTGTGATTCCGCCACTTCCTACAACTTCTAATAATGGCATTTCCGGAATCTGGACTCCAAGTGTTGTTGATAATCAGATATCTAGTACTTATATGTTCACGCCGAACGCCGGAGAATGTGCAACAACAACATCGTTAACAATTCTCGTAAGTCCGACACCTCAAGCTACGATAATAGGAAATACAACGGTTTGTCAAGGGACCTCGGCTACGATAACTTTTATGGGTACTCCAAATTCGATGGTCAGTTATGGAACTGATGGTCCTATTCAGACTATTGCTTTAAATGCAAGTGGAATGGCAACAATCACCACTCCGATATTGAACGCTACTACTGCAATTTGTTTGGTTAGTGTGACTTCGGGCAACTGTACAGCTCCTTTGTCGGGTTGTGCTATTATTACTGTGGCGCTCAATGTTATTATACCGCCGATGCCAGATGTTACGGTATGCGGACAGTATACTTTACCTACACTTCAGATTGGAGGTTACTATACAGCGCCCAATGGTGGCGGAACGATGCTTCATGCCGGAGATGTTATCACTGCTACACAACTTATTTATGTGTATTTGCCGGGTATGTGTAGCTCCAATGAGGAATCTTTTGTTGTCATTGTTTTTCCTATAGTTAATCCAACGATTTCAACTGTCGACAACATCAATTATATTGTTGTAGAAGACAATCAAATCGTTCAGACATTAGAGCTCAATACCGAAGTTCAAACAGGCAATTATACTTACCAATGGATGGAATCTCAAAATGATATTATTGGCGCTAATGGTTCTTCTTATACAGTCAATAACCTTATTAATGGAGGATTGCATTATTATTCTGTCCGAATTACTAATAATGACACAAACTGTGTTACGGAATCTCCGGTATTTCAAGTGTTTGAAACGCCAGTTCCAGCACCTACAGGCGATGTGAATCAAACATTTACTCTTGGTCAGACTTTGGCGGATGTTGTAGTTTCAGGTCAGAATATTCAATGGTATGATGTGATGAACAGAAATGCCACTTCTAATCCATTGCCGTTAAGCACAGTTTTGGTAGAAGGTGTCACTTATTACGCAACACAAACCATCAATGGGCATGAAAGCGCATCGGCTTTTGAAATTACAATACAATTTTTGGCGAATAACACTTTTGCTTTTAAAGATTTAAAGTTCAGCCCGAATCCTGTCCAAGATATACTGTATATCCAATCAAAAGATTTGATTCAGGATGTTACGCTATACAACATGATGGGGCAAAAAATACTGCAACAAAATTTTGAGAGCCTTGATTTGAGATTGCAACTAAGTCAACTCAAAGCCGGAAACTATTTTATCAAATTAGAATCTGACAATAAATCTCAAGTTATAAAAGTGATTAAGGAATAAAATTAATGGCTCGTTAACCTTTTCAAATCAGCAATGGTTTGAGTAGGGTTTTCCGCTTTAAAGACAAAATTTCCCGCAACCAATACATCAGCGCCGGCAGCCACGAGTTGTGCGGCGTTTTTGTTGGTGACACCGCCATCAATTTCTATAATTGTGGAAGCATTTTTTCGGGTAATTAGATCTTTTAATTTTTCAATCTTTGAGTAAGTGTTTTCAATAAACGATTGTCCACCAAAACCCGGATTGACGCTCATGATGCAAACCAAATCGATGTCGTTGATGGTATCTTCAAGTAAATCGACATTGGTATGTGGATTTAAAACTACACCAGCTTTCATGCCTTCCGCTTTTATCGCTTGCAATGTTCTGTGAAGGTGATTACAAGCTTCATAATGCACGCTGAGTACATTCGCGCCTAAATCAGCAAAAGTCTTGATATAACGATCGGGATCAACAATCATCAAATGCACGTCGATGGTTTTCTTGGCGTGTTTGGTGATGGCCTCTAGCACGGGCATGCCGAATGAAATGTTGGGTACGAAAACACCATCCATAATGTCGATGTGAAACCAGTCGGCTTCGGAATTGTTGATCATTTCGATGTCGCGTTGTAAGTTCGCGAAATCGGCGGCTAGGATGGAAGGGGCGATTATGGTGTTCTTCATTGTAGTGTTGTCGTTTGTGCAAAAATAGTTTTTTTACCGCAAAGTGCGCAAAGTTTTTTCGCAAAGCAACGCAAGGGAAGACAGGATTGCGTGAGGGATTGAAGCAATTGTCTGAGCTCTTTTTTGTTTTTAGAAAAAGCTCTTCGGCTGCGTTTAGGCTAACAAAACAAAAAAAGCGAGTGCGAAAAGCCCGACCCTTGTGGTCACGCCCAAATAAAAAATGGAAACGTATTTAAAAACAAAACTCCGGTAATCAGCCGGAGTTTCAATCATCAATCAAAAAACGAACAGTTAATCAGACTGTTGTTACTTTTATAATTACCCTAAATAGGTTTTTAATATTTTACTTCTCGAAGTGTGTTTCAATCTTCGGATTGCTTTTTCTTTAATCTGACGTACACGCTCACGTGTTAAATCAAATGTTTCGCCAATTTCTTCAAGCGTCATCGGATGTTGGTCGCCCAATCCGAAGTACAAACGTACGACATCGGCTTCTCTTGGCGTTAAAGTTTCTAAAGAACGTTCAATTTCGGTACGCAATGACTCATGAATTAGTTCTCTATCCGGATTCGGTGATTCTCCGGAACGCAATACGTCATAAAGATTCGAATCTTCTCCTTCTACGAGCGGCGCATCCATCGATAGGTGACGGCCGGAGTTTTTCATACTTTCTTTTACATCATTCACGGTCATGTCCAATTCCTTGGCAATTTCCTCCGCAGATGGCGGACGCTCATTAGATTGCTCTAACAAAGCATACATTTTATTGATTTTATTAATCGAACCAATTTTATTCAACGGCAAACGAACGATACGAGATTGTTCTGCCAAAGCTTGCAAAATCGACTGGCGAATCCACCAAACGGCGTAAGAAATGAATTTGAAACCACGTGTTTCATCGAAACGTTGTGCCGCTTTGATCAAACCTAAATTCCCTTCATTAATTAAATCCGGAAGTGTCAACCCTTGATTTTGGTATTGTTTCGCTACAGAAACCACAAAACGAAGATTCGCTTTGGTTAGTTTCTCTAAGGCTTTCTGATCACCGGCTTTGATTTTCTGTGCTAATTCTACTTCTTCGTCAGCGGTAATCAAATCAACTTTTCCAATTTCCTGTAAATACTTGTCTAAAGATGCAGTTTCACGGTTGGTTACCTGCTTGGTGATTTTAAGTTGTCTCATATTTTTGTCTCCTTTTTTTAAAGCGTACAAAGCTTGTACGGCAATAGGTGGAATAAAGTTACAAAAGCGTTGAAATTTTATTTTTTATTTGGGCATTTCCCTACGGGTCGGGCTATCCGCACTCGCTTTTTTGCGCCGAACACCGTCGCCAAAAGAGCTCAAACAATGCTGCTATCCCTAATGCGGGCACTCGGTGTAAATAAAAACCCACTTCAATTTGAGAAATGGGTTTATATAATTTTTAAGCTAAAGATTTTTATAACGTTCTTTGGCATGTCCAGGTTCCTGAGGCAGGATTAGAATCATCATTACTTTGCCATGTTCCGCTAATGGTATTTCCCGAAACGGTTCCTGTAAACGTGCCTCCATCTTGACCTTCGCCAAAAGTTCCCGAAATTGCAGTTCCATTTATAGAACCATTTAGATAAGCAACATCATCGTCATCAGGATTGTCATCCGGAGTATAGCTTAGACCTGAAACATAATCATCATCAATAATAACATTGAGTATGCCGCTTGAAGTGCCACTATGGGTGCCCTCATAACATTTTATTACTTGATACGAATATTCTTTAGTAAGCGTCAAAGCGGCATCGTCATGACCAGGAAAACTTAATGTGGTAACATCGACGTTTCCTCCATTGGCCGAAATATCCAAATCAAACGACATCTCACCGCTTGTAAATGTCAATGCTTCTGTATTTTGTCCTTGTGTTACAGTTTCAGAGGTAGTAAAATTATGGGTTATACCATCCAATTTAAGCGTAGCACTGAGTGAGCCATTGTTCATGACATTTACAGTCATAACGCCCGATGAACCTGTAAAAACGCCTTTATAAATCCCGAAATTACTGTTGTTGTATTCTGCTTTTGCCGAAGAAGTTTCCGGTAATACATTACCACCAGCATCAGAAGAACTGTCACTTGAGCAGCCGATTGTAAAAATGCCAATGAATAGCAAGGTAAATAATTTTTTCATGATTAATTAGGTTAAATTAGTGAGGGGTAAAGATATAAATTAATATTTTTTTTTGTGTTAAACATAGCAATTTTACAACAAAAACTATAATAAGTATAAAAAAAAGCTCCGATTTAAATACATAAATCGGAGCTTTTAAAATTTGAAAAAATATTATTTTCTGTCTTCTCTCGGACCTCGGTCATCTCTTCTTTCAGGACGTGGACCTCTGTCTTCTCTTGGAGCATTTTCATCTCTTGGAGGTCTTGGCATCAAAGCTTTTCTTGACACTTTTTCTTTTCTGGTTTTAGGATCAACTCCTAAGTATTTCACTAGGAATACATCGCCCATATTAACGACATCGGTTACGTTTTCAGTACGTGCCCAATCCAATTCAGAAACGTGAAGCAATACTTCGTTACCCGGAGCATCGATATATTCTACGACTGCACCAAAGTCAAGCAATTTGATTACTTTCACTTCGTATGATTCGCCCATAGTTGGTTTGAAAATGATCGAGTCGATTTTCGCAAGAACCGCTGCGATTCCTGCAGGATCAGTTCCTAAGATTTCAACCACACCTTGTTCGTCAACTTCATTAATAACGATAGTTGTTCCGGTAGCTTTTTGTAATTCTTGAATCACTTTTCCACCAGGTCCAATCAAGGCGCCGATGAAAGCACCAGGAATAGTTCTCATAATAATTTTTGGAGCGTGATCTTTAACATCGGTTCTAGGCGTTGCCAACGTTTCAGTTAGTTTTCCTAAGATATGCAAACGTCCGTCACGAGCTTGAGCCAAAGCTTGCTCCATGATTTCGTATTTCAATCCGTCAATCTTGATGTCCATTTGACAAGCGGTAATACCTTCTGAAGTTCCGGTTACTTTGAAATCCATATCGCCTAAGTGATCTTCGTCACCTAAAATATCAGACAACACTGCGAAACGATCTCCATCAGTAATCAACCCCATAGCAATTCCAGAAACAGGACGAATCATCTGAACTCCAGCATCCATCAAAGCTAATGTTCCAGCACAAACCGTTGCCATAGAAGATGAACCATTTGATTCCAATACTTCAGAAACAACTCTGATCGTGTATGGATTTTCAGCAGGAATCATGTTTTTCAACGCACGTTGCGCCAAGTTTCCATGACCAACTTCTCTTCTTGAAGTTCCTCTTAACGGACGCGCTTCTCCTGTTGAAAATGGTGGGAAATTATAGTGTAAATAGAATTTTTCTTCTCCTTGTTCAGATGGCGAATCAATTTGGTTGGCTTCTCTTGATGTTCCTAGAGTTGCCGTTGCCAAAGCTTGAGTTTCTCCACGGGTAAACAATGCAGAACCGTGAACCGATGGCAAGTAATCTACTTCACACCAGATTGGGCGAATTTCAGTAGTTTTTCTACCGTCTAGACGTGTTCCTAAATCTAAAGTTACGTTACGAACCGCTTCTTTGTTGACGTCCTTAAAATATTTTGAAACCAAATCACCGTTTTCAGCCAATTCTTCTTCTGTAAACAAAGCTTTAACTTCTTCTTTTACAGCATCAAATGCAGCAGAACGTTCTTGTTTAGCCGAACCTTTGCTTGCAATGGCGTAAATTTTATCATAAGCCGCTGCTTTCACTTTAGCGTGAATAGCTTCGTCTGTTCTATCTTGGTCATAAGAACGAACTTCTTTTTTACCAAAAGCAGCTTGCAAACGTTCTTGCGCCGCAATTTGATTTTTGATGTGTTCGTGTGCAAATTTAATGGCTTCTACCATTTCTGCTTCTGAAATTTCTTTCATTTCCCCTTCTACCATGGCGATAGAATCGGTGGATGCACCAATCATCATGTCGATATCAGACAATTCTAATTGTGCACGAGATGGATTGATGATGAATTTTCCATCAATTCTTCCTACTCTGGCTTCAGAAATTAAAGTTTCAAATGGAATGTCAGATAATGCAAGCGCTGCTGAAGCGGCTAATCCTGCTAATGCATCAGGCATCACTTCATCATCATGCGACATCAATTGAATCATTACCTGCACTTCTGCATGGTAATCACTTGGGAAAAGCGGACGCAAAACACGGTCTACCAATCTCATGGTTAATACTTCGTTGTCGCTCGGACGTGCTTCTCTTTTGAAGAAACCTCCAGGGAAACGACCTGCTGCTGCAAATTTTTCACGATAATCTACCGTTAGCGGTAAAAAGTCGATACCTGGACTTGCTTTTCTTGAGGATACTACTGTTCCTAAAATAACAGTTTTTCCAATTCTTACTACTACAGATCCGTCAGCTTGTTTGGCCAAACGCCCTGTCTCGATTGTGATGCTTCTGCCATCACCTAAATCGATTTTTTCTACAAATAATTGTGGAATCATAAATTTTCCTTTTTTAATTTTACATTGGTTCTCTGCCTGTCGACAGAATAGTTGTGTTGTTGTAGTTGTTGTTGTGTACCCAATGAAAAACCAAACTTTTTCTGCAAAATCTGTAAAAAAAAAGAGGCGCGTGAGCACCTCTTTTTGGAAATATTATTTTCTAATATTCAATTCTTTGATAATCTCACGGTATCTGTTGATTTCTGTTTTCTTCAAGTAATCTAACAAAGATCTTCTTTTACCTACCAATTTCACTAGGGAACGCTCTGTATTGTAATCGTGACGATTTTTTTTCAAGTGTTCTGTTAAGTGGTTGATTCTAAATGTGAACAAAGCAATCTGGCTTTCTGATTTTCCAGTGTTTGTTGCGTTTCCTCCGTGCTTAGCGAAGATTTCAGCTTTTACTTCTGATGTTAAGTACATGCTAATATTATTTAAATGATTATTATGTATGAACTGTGTTTCTCACAATTCGTGTGCAAAGGTAGAATTAATTATGAATTATGAATTATGAATTATGAATTATTTCTTGAAATTTTTAGAATAGTCTTCGATTAGAACGAATGCCCTAGCCCTGATAGTAGCGATATCCTTTTGCGCCGGAGTTCGGCGTGAAAGATTTAGCGAATAGCAGGTTCCCGGCTCCTGAAATGGATTATTCTTTTATAAACTTCCCTGTCCAATTGCCTTTGTCGGTTTCTAGCAACACTTGATAAACGCCTTTACTAAATGCTGAAACATCTACTTTTTGATAGTTTGCAGCGGTACGAAACACATTTTGTCCTAGCATGTTGGTGATGCTGTAATGGATGATTTTAAAATTTTGATTGTCGGGTAGTTTTAGATTTAAAAGATCATGCGTAGGGTTTGGGAATAAGGCTATTTTGTCTAAGCTATATTCTGGAAGACCTAAGGTTGGACTCGTCACAAAAACTCTAAACGCCGGGGTGATAGGATAGCCGCTTTCTCCGAATACTCGGATAAAATAAATGTCCCCAACGGTATAGTTATTCAGCGTTATCGCGCCTTGAGCTTGAATGTTTTGTGCACTCATACAACCCATTTCTATGTTGGAACATCCGTTTTGATAAATGGCTAAACCGGCATATAAATTCTCTATCCAAGGCAGAGCAACGGTCATGGTATTGTTGGTTGCTACAAATTTATACCAAACATCGTTGTATGCATAGTTGTTGGAGGTACAGGTTGGAATTGATCCTGTAAGGGTTGCCGAATTTAACGCTCCATTGGGTTCGTTTACAATGGCATTGGCTGTTAGAAGTGTCGCGTTTTCACACCAATCATTGGTTGGGATTTGAAATTCTTGCACGCAAATTTCAAAATTAGGCATTGAAGTGTTATTGTTTACATTTAAAATGCGAATCCAATATTTTTGACCTACGATAAAATCGCTCATCATCACTTGCTCATTTAATCCTGCGGCTTGTGCATTGTTGCAGGTTATAGGATACAGATTGATGCTATTGCTGCTGTAGATTTCTAACCCAAGATCTAATTCGTTTTCCGGCGATGCGAGAATTTGTGTTAGTGGCGTAGTGGCTGTAAATTCGTACCACACATCTTGCGAAGCGCCAACAGTGCAATAGAAAGAAAGATTGCATATACTAGAGTTGTTAAAGGTTCCAGTAATTGCATTGCAGGAAGCACTTGGCGTTAATGAAGTTGCGCTTTGTGAAGCATCATTGATAGGTGCAGCAAATTCTTGTACAAAAATTTCAAATGGTGCCATTGGTGTAGTTGTATTCAAATGAAAAACCCTAATGAAATAAGTTTGACCAACAATAAAATTATTTTGAGTAAATCGTTCCGTAAAGTTCATTGGATTGGCATTCACGCATCCCAAACTAGTTCCGGTGCAGCTTCCTGTTTTGATTTCCATACCTAAATCTATCTCGTTATTGGCGGGTATTGTTATTGACATCGTAGGATTGGTTGCTACAAATTGATACCAAACATCTTGGGTTGCTCCCGAATTGCAGTTGGAAACACCGTTTGAATTAGCACCAGTAAATGTGCCTATGGTTGTTGCGCAAGCGTTACCGGGAATTAAAAGTGTGGCATTCTCACATAAATCATTATCTGGTGCCGGATAATCGATGATGTATATATTAAAGCCGAGATCATTAGCTGTACTACTCGGATTGAAAACCCTGATGTAATAAGTTTGACCAACAACATAATTGTTATAAGCAAATCCATCAAATGTAATTTGCGGATTATTGAGGATACAACCTACAATATTTCCTGAGCAACTTCCTTGAAAAACCTGAAGACCATAATCTCCTGCGCTATAAATGTCTAAATTAATTTTCAACAATGTATTCGTTGCTACAAAGGAATACCAAACATCTTGCGAAGTATTTTCCGCGCAACTTGGTGTTGCAGAACTTATTGACGAATTGTATAACATGCCGTACTGAGCAGACCAAGTTGAACTTGGGGTTAAAACGGTTGCGTTTTGACATAAATCATTGGCAGGAGGAGGCGTGTAAGTAACACAGATCTGGAAATTATATCCTGCAAAATTAATATTATTGCATAATGCCCTAATGTAATATGTTTGCCCAACAGTAAAATTTGAATACGCTATTTCTTCAGATGGCGACGAGGTACTTGTATTGGCGCAAGCAAGCGGTTGTCCGGTACAGGTTCCATAGATTTCCAAGGATTGATCGATTCCGTAATCCCAACCATATTGATATAAACTTACTTTCATTCCCGGAGCAACGGCCACAAACTTGTACCATAAATCCTGATTGGCATTGGGAGCGCAACTTGCACTGGATCCGCTTATTGTTGCGCCAGTCCACAAACCCATAACGGTATTACAAATGGTGTCTGCGTTTATCATTGTGGCATTACTGCATAAGTCGTTCGCGGGTGAAGGATAACCTATAACGCAAATGCTAAAATTGGAATAACTCGTTAAAGTGGTATTCAAATTAAAAGCTCTTATATAATAGGTTTGACCAACGGTTAAAGTTGGAAGTATAGGATCAGCGGCTGTATTACCACAAAATATACTGGTGCCGGAACAAGAATTTTGAAAAACTTCATAGCCCAAATCGAAACCAGTAACATAAGACGATAAATTGATTTTTGCCATGGATGTTGTGGCTACAAATTGATACCAAACATCAGTCATAATAGTGTTCGCACAATTTGGAACCGAACTACTGATGGTAGCCCCATTCATTTCTCCTGAAGCCTGATCTCCGCAATAATTCAGATTTGGCGTTATGGTTATTGCATTGGCGCAAAAATCATTAGGTTGGGCTGCGTATTCTTTGACGGTAATATTAAATGTTGATGGAAGTAATGTAGCACTCGCATTAAAAACCCTCACAAAATACGTTTGCCCAACAATAAAATTATTGAGTGTGATTTCACCATAATTATACGATTGAAAAACATTATGATCTGAATGAACGCAGCCCAAAATCAATCCGTTACAACTGCCTTGAAAAACTTGTAAGCCAATATCAATGAATCCAGCTTGACTCAATATCACAGACATTGTTGTAGTGGTCGCATTAAATTGATACCAAACGTCTTGCGATGAATTTGCCCCACAACTAGGCGCTGGTGCATTAATCGTTGAAAAATTAAAAAAGCCTTGAGTAGTTGTATTAAGGTCAGCACTTGGAGTTAAAACCGAAGCGTTAGAACACAAATCATTCACTGGCGGCAAATTGTTGGTGATGCATATTTGAAATGAAGCGTTTTGATCGCCACCTAAATTCAAAACTCTAATAAAGTAAGTTTGCCCAACGGTATAATTCATATAAGTAAAAGTCTCGCCGCTACTGATAGGATTTGCATTGACACAAGCAATTGTAGTTCCGGTAGCACTTCCTTCCAAAATTTGCATGCCGAAGTTTACTGCTGCAACAGGATCTAAAAAGATTGTCATTCCGGGTGTTGTTGGAACAAATTTATACCATACATCCAGATAAGTATTCGGAATACAGGAAGCCGGAGGACTGCTAATGGATGCATGATAAAAAGTTCCAGTTTTGCAAGTAGATGGACTTGGTGCAATAAGCTCAGCATTGGTTGCCAGGTCGTTTAGAGGAAAATAATCATTCCAAACCGACAATACAAAAGTTCCTGTAGAAACAGCATTACTAGCATTAAGAACTCGAATATAATAGGTTTGATCGATAACAAAATTAGTTTCGCGATATTGCTCCGGATAACCACCTAGGGTATTGTTAACACAAGCTATTAAAGGGCCAGTGCAACTGCCTTCATATATTTCGAGAGCTACATCTAAACCAGAATAACTATTAGGATATGCAGTTATTACGTTACTTATACTGCCTGCTTTAAACTTAACCCATACGTCTTGCGAAGCATTGGGCGCACAACCTACCGATGGGTTGCTGATTGTTGCTCCATGAAAAGTGCCATAAAACGGAGCACATGAGCCATTACAAGGTTCTTCTATTAAGGCATTTTGACATAAATCATTTTCTGGCGAAGGAGGTTGCAAAACACTAATTTCAAATTCGTAGTCAGACGGACTGCTAACGGTTGAGTTAAAAACCCTAATATAATAGGTGCTTCCAACAATAAAATGGTTCGAAGCAAAATCATCTGTTTGATTGGCTTGCAAATTCACACAACCCATAATAGTTCCTGAACAACTGTTCTCAAACACCTGAACACCATAATTTTGATTGTATGATTGTAAGGAAACAGTCATTAATGTAGCTGTTGCCACAAACTTATACCAAACATCTTGGGAAGCATTGGGCGCACAAGTGGGCGCTGGACTTCCAATGGTTGATCCGATGAAATTCCCTGTTGTACTATTGCCATACCATGAAATGTCGATGGCTGGAGTCAACACTATGGCGTTTTCACACAAATCATGCTGCGAATAGGAATTTTCAAAAACCAGAAAGAGGGCCAAAAAAAGGGATGCGATGTGAAATGAATGTCTCATAATTTTCTTTATTTCGAATAAAGATATCAAGGGCATTCAATTTTAAAGGGTCATATTTACTCTATAGGTGTTTTGAGCTAGTATTTGACGGTTTTGAATTAGAATTTTTTTATAGCTGAGTGTTTTTAAATCATGATATCAAATGCATCTTGCTTTTTTTCTGCTTTTTAGTACCTTGATTTAAAATTCATTTGAAGCCAAGCGCTAAAACAACCTCGAAACTTCATGATTCACAAACTCTAAAAACCGTTCGTCAGCTTCCGTAAAAGGATCGAGCACATTCGAATCAATATCAATCTGCCCAATATTTTCGCCACGAACAAACAGCGGAACAACAATCTCAGACTTCACCGTAAAACTACACGCAATATAATTGTCCTGAGCCTGCACATCGGGTACAACGAAGTTTTCGTTAGACACCGCGACTTGCCCACAAATACCTTTTCCAAAAGGAATCACGGTGTGATCGGTTGGCGCACCAACATACGGACCTAAATGTAAAGTTTGGGTTTCGTGGTTCGCAAAATAGAATCCGACCCAAGTATAATAAGGAATGCTTGTTTCGAGAAGCGCGCAAATCTGCAACAGTTTTTCGTCTCTTGTAATGGTGGATTGTTCTAAAATTTCGATTACTTTTGGCTGTAAATCTGAGAATGTCATAGCGGAATTTTTATGCAAAAGTACTCCATGCGGCGATTTTAAATTCTATAAATTTGTTAAAAATTATTTTTTGAAAAACTACTTCCAACAATACCGCCCTTTCTTTATTTTTCTTTTGAAGTTTTTTGGAGTTTACGCCGGATTGACAATTGTCTATGAATTTTACCTGAAGCAATTTGAACATCCACTCGTTTTTGAAGTCGATGGTTTTACGCTATCGGTTGCCAATCAGGTGCAATGGGTTTTGAAAACTTTGAACTATGATTGCGTGCTTCTATTGCACGAACACCAAGCCTCAGTGAAACTGATTTTAAATCAAGTCTATGTTTCGCGCGTCGTGGAAGGTTGCAATGCTTTGAGTGTGATGATTCTTTTTGTGGCTTTCGTCGTGGCGTTTTCAGGGAAATGGAAACCAACCGTTGGGTTTATTGTATTGGGCATGGTGTTGATTCATATTCTAAATGTATTGAGAATCGCACTATTATCGATAGCGTTGTATTATCATCCGGATCAAGAATCGATTTTGCATGGCGTTGTTTTCCCGTTGATTATTTACGGTTTTGTGTTTGGGTTGTGGGTGATTTGGGTCAATCAATTTTCGAATTATGCTGGAAAAACTGCTCAATAATAAAATAAAAGTATTGCTTGTAATGGCTTTAGTATTGCTATTGGCAATCGTTCGCGCTTTTGAAGATTCGCTTTTCTACGACCCATTTTCAGCTTATTTTAAAAACGATTATTTGAATATGGCGTTTCCGGAATATGATGCTTTTCCTTTGTTTCTAGGAATGGCGCTGCGTTATTTTTTAAATTCTATTTTGTCTTTGGCCATCGTTCAGATTTTATTCAAAGATTGGCAGTTGACGCGATTTGCTGCGGTTTTGTATGTGGCGTTTTTCGCGATACTAATTGCCATTTTCTTTTTGTTGATTGTGTATTCTGACAACCATAACAATTTTATTTTGTTTTATATACGACGGTTTTTGATTCAGCCCATATTCTTGTTATTGTTTGTTCCAGCATTTTATTATCAACAGTTGAATATTAAAAAATAACATTTCTTTTAATGTTGGCATTTGATTGTCATTTATATTTGCATCATGAAATTGAAAAAGCACATCTGTTTATTCCTCGCTTTCTTCGTGTTGGTTTCCAACGTCGGATTCGCATTGAATGTGCATTATTGCGACGATCAGATTGCTTCGGTTTCTTTCAATACTTCTTCGCCAACTTCTATAGAGGAAGATTGCTGTGGTGTCGTCGAAAAAACATCACATTGCTGCAAAGACAAAATTGTTGTCATTCAAAAAAAATCAGATCAAGCCATTGTAAAATCGTTTTCGTTCGAAGCACACGACTTGATTCTTTCAAAGCAATCGAATGTGGTTTTTTATTCCATTGATTTGCCTTTCATCAATAAAAATGTTCCGGCATACTATTGCGATTCGCATGCGCCGCCACTTTTCAAATTGTATTCCCAATATATCTTCTACGACCAAGTTTAATGTTTTGATAAACGTCACTTCGGTGATTCCATTATTTACAAACATTAAATTTCCATTATGAAAAAAACTGCCACGCTTTTGGTGTTGTGTTTTTCTGCTTTTCATGGATTTTCGCAAGAAACCCTGAAACAGGATACGTTGAAAACCGTCAAGGTAGAAACCAGCCGTAAAAGCCTCAAAAAGTCATCAAACATGACTTCAAATACCACCGTGATGTCGGGCAAAGAATTGCTCAAAGCGGCGTGTTGCAATCTCGCCGAAAGTTTTGAAACCAATCCATCCATCGATGTCAATTTTGCCGATGCATTAACCGGTACCAAACAAATCAAAATGTTGGGTTTAACCAGCCCATATCTAATGATTACCGAAGAAAATATTCCCTCAGTTCGTGGTGCTTCGCAAGCGTATGGATTGTCATTCACGCCGGGAACTTGGGTAGAAAGCATTCAAGTTACGAAAGGCGCAGGTTCAGTCGTCAATGGATTTGAAAGTATTTCGGGTCAAATCAATACCGAACTTATCAAACCTTTGAAAGACATTCCGTTTTTTGTGAATGCATATGGTTCGACGGATTCGAGGTTTGAACTCAACACCCATTTCAACAAGAAAATTTCAGACGATTGGGCCACGAGTTTATACGTTCACGGCAATACACGTGTTGCTAAAAACGACATGAACCATGATGGATTTCTCGACAATCCATTAGGACAACAAATCAATATTATCAACCGCTGGCAATATGCTTGCGCCGAAACGGGCTGGATTACGTTTTTCAATTTCAAATACATGAATGATAAAAAACAAACCGGTCAACTCGATTTCGATCGTACGCTTCATAAAGGTTCAACGCAGTATTGGGGCTCAGAAATCAATACCGAACGATTTGATTTTACGTCGAAAGTTGGGTATGTATTTAAAGATATGCCGTATCAAAGTATCGGTTTTCAAAATGCCTACAGCAACCACAACCAAGATTCGTATTTCGGTTTGCGACAATATGATATCAAGCAGCAGAGTTATTATTCGAATTTGATTTTCAATTCGATTATCAGCAATACGATGCATAAATTTGCGACAGGAATCAATTTTACCTATGATGCTTATGCTGAATTTGTATCACAAACTGATGTGAGTCGCATCGATAATTCTGTGGGTACTTTTTTCGAATATACCTATGATAATACGGATAATTTCAGTTTTATCTTAGGCGGAAGACTTGATTATCACAACCGTTTGGGCGCTTTTGCAACGCCAAGAATTTTCGTCAAATACAACCCATGGGAAAAAGGCGTATTGCGATTGTCAGCCGGACGAGGAAAACGCGCAGCCAATATTTTTGCAGAAAATCAGAATCTTTTTGCAAGTTCAAGAGTGTTTTCAGTGTTGGATAATTCGGGGAAAGTATACGGACTCGATCCGGAAATCGCGTGGAATTACGGGATGAGTTTCAGCCAACAATTTCGATTGTTTGGGAAAAGTGCTGATATTGGCGTTGATTTCTACCGCACGGATTTTCAAAATCAAGTGGTGGTTGATTTTTATGAAAGTCCACAGCAAGTGTTGTTTTATAATCTCAAAGGCAAGTCGTACGCGAATAGTTTTCAATTCGATTTCAATATTGAATTGATAAAACATTTAAATTTGAGAACGGCATACAAATATTACGACATCCAAACGGATTATTTATCGGGAAGCTACGAAAGACCGTTGCAAGCGAAGCATCGTTTCTTTGCCAACCTCGAATATGAAACGCATATTGTCGAAAAAGGCAAACAATGGAAATTCGATTATACATTCAATTGGCTTGGGAAACAAGCACTGCCTAATACGCAAACCAATCCGATTGATGATCAGTTGCCTAAATTTTCACCTGCTTTTGCTGTGATGAATGTGCAGGTTACCCGAACTTTTTCATCTACTTTTGAAATGTATGTTGGTGGCGAAAACATCGGGAATTATCAACAAGACAAAGCCATTTTAGGAAGCGACAATCCTTTTGGGCCGAACTTCGATACTTCGATAGTGTATGCGCCGGTTTTTGGGCAGATGTATTACGCAGGAATGCGGTTTAAGGTGAGATAGTTGGATTGTTAGATTTTTAGATAGTTGGATCGTTTGATTATAAGACTTTAAGATTGTAAGATTTTAGGATAATTTAAATTAATAAGAAATGAAGAATATTGTAATAATGCTATGTATGGTTTTCGTTGGATTATCAGTACAAGCGCAGGAAAAAAAGAATAAAAATGCGAAGTATACCATTGAAGTTAATGGTAATTGTGAGCAGTGTAAAAAGCGTATCGAAAAAGCGGCATTCAGTGTTTCGGGTGTAAAATCTGCGAATTGGAATGTTGAAACGCATCAATTAAGTTTGATTTTAAATGAAGAAAAAACTTCAGTTTTAGATGTCAAAAAAGCCATTGCAAAAGTCGGTCATGATACCGATGAAGTGAAAGCTACGGATGAAATTTATGAAAACTTGCACAGTTGCTGTAAGTATGAAAGAAAGCCATAAAACCGTTAAGATTACTTTAAAGTGTGATGATAAATTGCGGTTAAGGTAAATTATTCTTACTTTCACATCCTTAAAAAACGAAGCCTATATGAGCAATTTTGATTGGACACAACTATTAAATCCTGAATTTTATATCACTTTCGAAATCGCAGGCGTTCAATTGGGTTTGTATATAGTGCTGTTTATTGTTTTTGCCGAAACGGGTTTGTTTGCCGGTTTTTTTCTTCCGGGCGACAGTTTGCTTTTTTTGGCAGGAATCTACAGTCGCGATTTGGTTCAGAATGTTTTGTATCTACCTAGCGATTTTATCAATGTGACACTTTTGTCGATATTGGTTGGAGCTTCCGGTGTTTTTGGGAACATGATGGGCTATTGGTTTGGAGCGAAAAGTGGCTATTATCTGTTTAAGAAAGAAGATACCTTTTGGTTTAAGAAAAAATATTTATTGCAATCGAAAGATTTCTTTGAAAAATACGGTGGTAAGGCGATTATCTTCGCGAGATTCTTACCGATATTCAGAACGTTTGCGCCCATCGTAGCGGGAATTGTCTCGATGGATAAAAAGAAATTCATGTTCTTCAATATTGTCAGTTCTTTTTTATGGTCGTTCGTGCTGATTTTTTCAGGACATTATTTATATGGAATGTTCCTCAAACACGGTATCGATTTAAAAGAACATATAGAATGGATTGTTATCGGCATTATATTGCTTTCGACCTTTCCGGTTTTGATGAAGCTACTCAAGAAAAGAACCGCAAAACCATCAGATACTGTATAAAAAAAATCCGAAGTTTATAAGCTTCGGATTTTTTATTTAAATCAATTTGATTTTACATCATTCCAGGCATTCCACCGCCCATTGGCATTCCTCCAGTGTTTTCTTCTTTGATTTCAACCAACGCACATTCGGTAGTTAAAATCATTCCCGCAACAGAAGCGGCATTTTCTAAAGCTACACGGGTTACTTTTTTAGGATCGATGATTCCGGCTTTGAGCATGTCTACATATTCGTCTGTTTTGGCATTGTATCCAAAATCGCCTTTGCCTTCAGAAACTTTTGCGACTACGACAGAACCTTCAAGGCCAGCATTTTCAACAATAGTTCTTAATGGAGATTCCACAGCACGCGATACAATTTGAATTCCGGTTGCTTCATCAGCGTTATCGGCTTTCACGTCTTTCAAAACGCTTTTAGCGCGCAATAAAGCTACGCCACCACCGGCAACGATTCCTTCTTCAACGGCAGCGCGAGTAGCATGCAAAGCATCATCAACGCGGTCTTTTTTCTCTTTCATTTCCACTTCAGAAGCAGCGCCTACATATAGAACAGCAACGCCACCGGCCAATTTAGCCAAACGTTCTTGTAATTTTTCTTTATCGTAATCAGAAGTCGAAGCTTCCATTTGCCCTTTGATTTGATTCACGCGGTTTTTAATCATATCCGCTTCACCGGCACCACTTACAACAGTTGTATTGTCTTTGTCGATGGTTACTCTTTTGGCAGTTCCCAACATATCGATGGTTGTGTTTTCTAGTGTGTAACCTCTTTCTTCAGAAATTACAGTTCCTCCGGTTAAGATGGCAATGTCTTCAAGCATCGCTTTTCTTCTGTCACCAAAACCTGGTGCTTTCACGGCAGCAATTTTCAAAGCACCACGCAATTTGTTTACCACTAAAGTCGATAATGCTTCACCATCAACATCTTCAGCGATGATTAATAATGGTTTTCCTGATTGAGCAACTGGCTCTAAAACAGGCAACAATTCTTTTAAAGAAGATACTTTTTTATCGTATAATAAGATGTAAGGATTATCCAATTCCGCTTCCATTTTTTCTGGATTGGTTACGAAATAGGGAGAAAGATAACCGCGGTCGAATTGCATTCCTTCCACAACATCAACATAAGTTTCAGTTCCTTTGGCTTCTTCCACTGTAATCACACCTTCTTTTCCAACTTTTGCAAAAGCGTTGGCAATTAATTCACCGATTACTTCATCATTGTTGGCTGAAATCGATGCGATTTGTTTGATTTTTTCAGAATCACTTCCAACTACTTTAGCTTGTTTGGCAAGGTCGGCAACAATAGCTTCAACCGCTTTGTCGATACCGCGCTTCAAATCCATTGGATTGGCTCCGGCAGCAACGTTTTTCAATCCTTCTTTTACAATGGCTTGAGCAAGCACGGTAGCTGTTGTAGTTCCGTCTCCGGCTAAATCGTTGGTTTTAGAAGCTACTTCCTTCACCATTTGTGCGCCCATATTTTCGAGTGGGTCTTGTAATTCGATTTCTTTGGCTACAGTAACACCATCTTTGGTTACGTTGGGTCCGCCAAATGATTTTCCTATGATGACATTACGCCCTTTTGGGCCTAACGTTACTTTTACTGCGTTTGCTAATGCATCAACACCACGTTTTAATCCGTCGCGTGCTTCAATATCAAATTTTATATCTTTTGCCATTTGTGTTAATTTTGTTACGTGTTAATTTGGTTTAGATGATGGCAAGAATATCGTCTTCGCGCATCATCAAATAATCTTTTCCTTCTAATTTTAGTTCCGTTCCGGCGTATTTTCCGTAAAGAACAGTATCTCCAATTTTTACAGTCATCGCATGATCTTTTGTGCCATTTCCAACAGCAACAACAGTTCCTTTCTGTGGTTTTTCTTTGGCTGTGTCAGGAATAAAAATACCGGAAGCGGTTTGAGTTTCAGCGGCTACAGGCTCGATGAGTACGCGGTCTGAAAGCGGTTTGATTTGTAATGCCATAATTCAAATGTATTTTTTCTAGGTTATTATTTTGATGTTTCCGCGACTTTAGCTTCGCTCAGTCGGGCTTTCGCCCTTTAGTCATAAATGATGCCGCTCGGGAAAAACTGACAATTTTGCTTAAAAAAAATGCCAGCATTGTCAGGCTGGCACTTTGTATTTATTGCAATAAAATTATTTTTTTGCTGGTTCAGCTGCTGGAGTTACTGGTGCAGTCGCATCGGTTTTTGTAGTAGCGTTGGTTGCCGGAGCAGTTGTAGCTGGTTTTGCCGGAGCTTCGGTTTTAGCCGCAGCACCTTCCGTTTGATCAATAATTTTAGAATCATTATCGCTTAAAGATCCTGTGAAACTTAAACTTGACAACATGATTAATACAATCAAAACCGTAGCCAATGTCCAAGTACTTTTGTCTAGGAAATCGGTTGTTTTTTGTACACCACCAATCATTTGTGATCCGCCTAAAGAAGAAGACAAACCGCCACCTTTAGGGTTTTGTACCATAATTACGATAATCAATAGAAAACAAACTATTGTGATTAAAACTAAAAAAATTGAAAATGTGCTCATTGTTATTTATTATTATTTTGTTGTAAATTTTTAATATCTAAAATTCGGTCTGCAAAGAAACTACTTTTTTCCGGATATTTCAAAATTAATATTTCATAAGCTTGAATTGCTTTTTGATATTTTTTTTGTTCGAGATAAACCCGCGCCAAAGTCTCAGTCATCAACGAAGAATTGTCGGCATGGCTTGGCTCATAAAAGATAGCCGGAACTTCAGAATCTTTCTTTATGGGTGGAATTTTCGGATTGTTCTCGATGAATTTATCGATTAAGACGTTTTTTTTTTGCTTCTCGAAATTGACTTCTGAAGTAGGTTCTGGTTCTGAAACAACAACTTGCTCTGTTTGCGCTTCCCGATCTATTGGTTTGAGTTTCGAAAGTTGCAGCCATTCCTGGAATGAATGTCGCTCCGTTAATGAAAAAGCCAATGGTTTTCCAAGATCTAATTTTTGCTCAATCGTTGGTATTTCGGCTACTACTATTTCTTCTATGACAGCCTCTTCTTCTACTTCCCTAGTTTCAACTTTATCCGGAATTTCTACAAAATCGTCAATGGTAATTTTCGGAACTTCGAGTTCAACAGTTGGCAATTCAGCTTCTTTTATTGAAGTTAAAATCGATTGTTCAATCGTATTTTCTTTGATTTCTAGTTTTGGTTCATCAGAAAGAATTTCGCTTTCTTGAACTTTAATATCTAAAATTTCGCTTGCTTTTTGATCGTACAATTCTTTTTGAATCGTAGTGAAAGTATCCGAACTGATAAAATCAAACAACACACTTCGATCGGTCGTATGGGCCGCCGCAATTTTTAAAGCGTAATTGTATTTGAAACTATTTTGGTTGTATAAACCTCTAAGGTATAAAGCGCGCGCACTTTGAAAGTAAGGAAACTCCTGAACGATTTTCTCCAAAGCCTCGGTCTGCTTCTCATGGATAGCATCGGGTTTGTTGATCAGATGAGTATATTCGGTTACGTTCATTGTGTGTGTTTAATCGTGTAAGTGTTTAAGCGTTTAATCGTGTAGTTGTTAGTGCGTTTTTTCGGTTAAACGATTCCACGAATAAACGATTCCACAAATAAACAAATTTTTAATTTACCATTTTGCAAGTGATTCATTAAAAATATCTTGCGTGATTCTTTCAAAAATTTCATCTAAAGCGGCAGTAAGCTTTGAACCTACGAGTTGTTCGGTGCCTGGAAAATTATAGAAGAAATTGAATTTTTTTTCAAACGAATCGGTTTCTTTATTTTTATTCGAAAACCGAACATTCACGGTTATTGTGAGCCTGCTTTCCGCAGCTTGTTGGTCTGCTGTTGCGGTGGTTGGACTAATTCTGTAATCTACGATTTCACCTTCATAAATAAGGTCACCGTCTGTATTGACCAAATTTAAATTTGTTTGATTCTGAATTAAATTTTGCAATTTTTGTGTAAAAATCCGCTCGATTCCGGGCTCAATTAAAGGCGCATTGTTTTGAAAATAATTGACTTGAAACGTTTTGGCGTCAATTTTCCCTGTGCCTGTAAAATTGTATACCGAGCAACCGTTGATGGTAAAAGCGATGATTAAAAGTAAAAGATATTTTAGGTGTTTCATTTTAAAAATAAAAAGTCAAAGATATTCAAATTTGTTGTGATAGAAGTTACAAATCAAACTGTTTGATTTTTCGATACAACGTTCTTTCCGAAATTCCCAATTCATCCGCGGCAGCTTTTCGTTTGCCTTTGTTTTTTTCGAGCGATTTCTTGATGAGTTCGATTTCTTTTTGCTCTAATTTCAAAACTTCTTCTTCTTCGACGGTTTCGGCAAATTGATAATGGTCATCGTTTTCTTCAAAAACTACCGAATTGTTGGTTGTTGGTATGACTGAAGTTCTCGGTGTTTCTTCAAAAGCAATTTCACTTTCGTCATTTTTAGAACCGTATATTTTCTGAATCAAATTCGGATTGATGTCTTGCATTTTACCCGAACCGTTTTTCATCAATTCTAATGTGAGTTTTTTGAGATCGTTCAAATCACTTTTCATGTCAAAAAGCACTTTGTATAAAATGTCTCTTTCGGTACTGAAATCACTTTCCGATTTCTTGTCTTTAATGACTAATGGTAAATTACTGCCTTCCGTAGGTAAATACGATTGTAATGTTGCGCCTGAAACATCGCGATTGGTTTCCAAAACAGAAATTTGTTCCGCCATATTGCGCAATTGACGAATGTTACCGCTCCATCTGAATTTTTGTAAAACCTGAATTGCTTGTTCGTCTAGTTTCAGTGCCGGCATTTTGTATTTATGTGCAAAATCAGCCGCAAACTTCCGAAACAACAAATGAATGTCATCTTTCCTCTCGCGCAATGGTGGAAGCATAATATCAACAGTGCTCAAACGATAATACAAATCCTCACGGAATTTTCCTTTTTCAATCGCATCAAATAAATTAACATTTGTTGCAGCGACAATACGCACATTGGTTTTCTGCACTTGCGAGGAACCCACTTTGATGAATTCACCATTTTCCAAAACACGCAACAAACGTACTTGAGTGGTTAGTGGCAATTCGCCCACTTCATCTAGAAAAATTGTTCCGCCATCGGCTACTTCAAAGTAACCTTCACGCGTATTGGTAGCGCCTGTAAACGCACCTTTCTCATGTCCGAAAAGTTCACTGTCAATGGTTCCTTCTGGAATTGCTCCACAGTTTACGGCAATATACTTCCCATGTTTTCGATGCGATAATGAATGAATGATTTTAGGAATACTTTCTTTACCAACACCACTTTCACCCGCAACCAACACCGTAATATCGGTTGGCGCAACCTGAATCGCTTTTTCAATAGCACGATTTAGTTTAGGATCATTCCCGATAATTTCGAATCTTTGTTTTATAGCTTGTACACTTTCCATTTTAATGGGTATTTTTAATTCATATCAGAATGACCAATAGCTTTCCCAATCAAAGTTCCGCTGGTACAACTCATAATTTCCACATTCACGAATTCACCTATATTGTAATGCTCTTTTGGAAACACCACCGTAATGCTTTGCGAATTACGGCCTGACCAATCCTGATCTGATTTTTTAGATTCTTTTTCTATGAGTACTTCAACGGTTTTGCCTACGAATTCACTCGTGCGAATGGCGCTGTGTTGGCGCTGCAAATCAACAATTTCCTGCAATCTGCGTAATTTGGTTGGTTCGGTCACATCGTCGTCCATTTTTCTTCCGGCTAAAGTTCCCGGTCTTTCGGAATAGGCATACATATAACCGAAGGAATATTTTACATACTCCATCAAACTCAATGTGTCTTGGTGATCTTCTTCCGTTTCTGTCGGAAAACCTGCAATCATATCTTGCGTGATACTGCAATCGGGAATCACTCTTTTAATGTTGTCAATCAAGGTCATGTATTCTTCGCGCGTATGCAAACGATTCATTTCTTTTAGAATGCGATTGCTTCCGGACTGCACAGGCAAATGAATATGATTGCATATATTATCGTGTTTCGCAATCACTTCCAAAACACTTAAATGCATATCCTGCGGATTTGAAGTCGAAAATCGAACGCGCATTTTAGGAAAACCAACGGCAACCATTTCGAGCAATTGATCAAAATCGACAGCTGTGGCTTTTTGCATGTTGGAAGCTTTTTCGAAATCTTTCTTGAGTCCACTGCCGTACCATAAATAACTATCCACATTCTGACCCAAAAGCGTAATTTCTTTAAAACCATTATCCCACAAATCCTGAATTTCCTTCATGATGCTTTGCGGTTCCCGACTGCGTTCGCGGCCTCGGGTAAAAGGCACAACGCAAAACGTACACATATTATCGCAACCACGCGTAATCGAAACCAAAGCCGAAACGCCATTGCTCATCAATCTTACGGGCGAAATATCACCATAGGTTTCTTCTTTCGATAAGATTACATTAATCGCATCGCGACCTGATTCCACTACGCGCAACAAATTCGGCAAATCTTTATAGGCATCCGGGCCAACAACTAAGTCAACGATTTTTTCTTCTTCGAGGAATTTATCTTTGAGACGTTCTGCCATACAACCCAAAACACCGACTTTCATTTTCGGATTCACTTCACGCTTTACAGCATTGTATTTTTCGAGGCGTTTGCGAACTGTTTGCTCGGCTTTATCACGGATGGAGCAAGTATTGACGAGCACCAAATCAGCTTCTTCCAATATCTGAGTCGTATTGAAACCATTTTCAGCAAGAATCGAAGCCACGATTTCGCTGTCAGAAAAATTCATCGCGCAACCGTAACTTTCAATAAAAAGTTTCTTTGTATTCTGAGGTTTTTGTTCGAGCACAAGGCTTTCACCTTGTTTGTTCTCTTCGATAATCTTTTCCATAATCCGTTTAAAAGCGTGCAATTTAGTTTGCAAATATAGTACAATTCAAAAAAATATGACAAGATGTCAGCGCCAAGATTCTATTAAATTTTTTTAGAAGCTATTTCCCGCTTTCCGTTTCAATCTTTTGGTTTTCTAAAGGAAAAAACCAAAAGGATTTCCCACTACAATCGGGGCTAGGGCAACTGACATTTCATTAGAAATCTCGATGAATGCTCCCAAAATTTCGACGAACTGAACAATATTTAAAAATTTTAGATACTTTTGCCTCACAAAAGAAAAGCAATATGGCAAAGAATTTAGTGATCGTGGAGTCGCCGGCAAAAGCAAAAACAATCGAAAAATTTCTCGGAAGTGATTATCAGGTTGAGTCGAGTTACGGCCACATAGCTGATCTTCCATCCAAAGAAATTGGGGTTGATGTTGCCAATGGCTTCAAACCCAAATACGAAGTTTCCGCCGATAAAAAAGCTTTGGTCAGCAAACTCAAAACACTTTCTAAAAATGCTGATATGGTTTGGTTGGCTTCCGATGAGGACCGAGAAGGAGAAGCTATTTCTTGGCATCTTGCCGAAGAATTAAAACTAGACAAAAGCAAAACGAAAAGAATTGTTTTTCACGAAATCACCAAAACAGCCATTCTAAAAGCCATTGAAAACCCTCGTGAGATTGATTACAATTTGGTCAATGCGCAACAAGCACGTCGTGTACTCGACCGATTGGTGGGTTACGAATTGTCGCCGGTATTGTGGCGAAAAGTCAAAGGTGGATTATCAGCAGGCCGCGTGCAATCAGTAGCCGTGCGCTTGATTGTCGAAAGAGAAAGAGAAATTCAGGATTTCAAACCTGTGGCGAGTTACTCAGTAACAGCTGAATTTACGAATGAAGCTGGAAAGACATTCAAAGCAAAATTGCCTAAGAATTTTAATACACAAAAAGAAGCCGAAGATTTTTTAAATAAAAACATCGGTTCCCATTATAAGGTTTCAGATATCGATACCAAACCAGCGAAGAAATCTCCGGCAGCACCTTTTACAACATCAACATTGCAACAGGAAGCAGCGAGAAAATTGTATTTACCAGTTGGAATTACAATGCAATTAGCGCAACGTTTATATGAAGCCGGACTTATTACTTATATGAGAACCGACAGTGTCAACTTATCAAAAGACGCGATAGATGCGGCTCAAGCTGAAATCGTTAAATCATACGGTCAGACATTTTCAAAACCCCGAACATTTGCCAATAAAAGCAAAGGTGCACAGGAAGCTCACGAAGCGATTCGTCCGACAGATATGTCACGACATACGGTCAACATTGACAAAGATCAAGCGCGTTTGTATGATTTGATTTGGAAAAGAACATTAGCATCTCAAATGAGCGACGCAGAATTGGAGAGAACCAACATTAAAATTGAAGCCAATAATCATAGTGAAATTTTTGCGGCATCCGGAGAAGTATTGCTTTTTGAAGGTTTTTTAAAGGTTTATCTTGAAGGAAACGATGACGATGACGAAGAGCAAGAAGGCATGTTGCCCGCTATGAAAATCAATGAAAGATTAAACAACAATTATATTACTGCAACCGAACGCTATACCAGACCGGCAGCGCGATATACTGAAGCTGCTTTGGTTAAAAAGTTAGAAGAACTTGGTATTGGTAGGCCTTCAACCTATGCGCCGACGATTTCTACGATTATCAATAGAACTTATGTTGAAAAAGGAAATCTTGAAGGTCAAGAAAGAGCTTATACTCAATTGTCTTTGAAATCCGGAAAAGTAAGTCAGCAATTGTTGAAAGAAAACACAGGTTCAGACAAAGGTAAATTGGTGCCAACTGATATTGGAACGATTGTAACTGACTTTTTGGTGAAGAATTTCGGGACTATTTTGGACTATAATTTTACTGCAAAAGTAGAGCAGGATTTTGATGAAATTGCAGAAGGCAACGTCAATTGGGAGCAAATGATGCAGGAATTCTACAATAAATTTCATCCGAATGTTACTGAAGTTGAAGCCAATGCAGAAAGAGAAAGCGGTGAAAGAATTTTAGGAAAAGATCCTAAAACAGGCAGACAAGTCAGTGTGCGTTTGGGTAAATTCGGACCAATGGCTCAAATTGGAGAAGCAGATGATGAGGATAAAAAGTTTGCGAGCCTCATGTCGGATCAGAATATTGGTAATATTACTTTAGAAGATGCTTTGAATCTGTTTCTGTTACCAAAACAATTAGGGACATATAATGGTGAAGAAGTGGAAGTAAATAATGGTCGTTTCGGGCCTTATGTTCGCCATGGAAGTGCATTTATTTCGTTACCAAAAGGGGAAGACCCTTTGGATGTGTCGCTGGAACGCGCTGAGGAATTGATTAATGAAAAACTAAAAGCCGATGCGCCGATTGCTACGTATAAAAATTTAGGCGTTCAAAAAGGGGTTGGTCGTTTCGGACCTTTTATCAAATGGAATGGACTTTTCATTAATGTTAGTAAAAAATACAATTTCGATAATTTATCTCAAAAAGATGTTGAGGAATTGATTGAAGACAAATTGCAAAAAGAAATTGATAAAGTCATTCATGATTGGAAAGAAGAAGGCATTTTAGTGGAGAAAGCACGTTGGGGGAGATCTGTGATTACGAAAGGAAAAATCAAAATTGAGCTCAGTAAAGATGTCGATGCAACTAAACTTACTTTAGCACAAGTGCAAGAATTGATTGAGAAAAAAACTCCGGCTAAAAAGACAGCGACAAAAAAAACTACAGCTAAAAAACCCACAACGACAAAAAAGAAATAGAAAATGGAATTTAATTTTCTTGAACCTAACGGCGATGAGATTCAAAGTTTTATAAAAGGATTGACTTCTCAGCAGTTGGGCAGTAAAGTGGCTTTTCATACACGTGAGGATTTTCCGGATTTAAATAAAATACGAATTGCTATTTTGGGTGTCTATGAGAATAGAGGGCTTGATGGTAATTCGATTAATTTAAAAAATTCAAGAGAAGCGTTGTATTCTTTGTTTCCGGGAAATTGGGAAACTTCTATAGCGGATTTGGGCGATATTCTCGCTGGTAATTCTAAAAGTGACACATATTTTGCATTGCAAATGGTGGTTGCGTCATTAATGAAAAGAAAAATTATTCCTATTGTTATAGGCGGTTCACAAGATTTGACTTATCCATTATATCGAGCTTATGATGAGTTGGAGCAAATGGTAAATTTGGTTACGATTGATAGTAAATTCGACTTTGGAAAAGAAAGCGATCCGATTGCGGCTTCATCTTATTTGACCAAAATTGTATTGGATGAGCCTAACAATCTCTTTAACTATAGCAATGTTGGTTTTCAAACCTATTATAACTCGCAAGAGGAAATAGATTTGATTGAAAAATTGTTTTTTGATGCCTACAGATTGGGTGATGTTTCTAACGCAATTTCAATAGCTGAGCCGGTTTTTAGAGATGCTGATATTGTAAGTTTAGATTTAACTAGCGTTAAGTCATCTGATTCAGGAAATTTCACTAATTTTACGCCTAATGGTTTCAACGGAAAAGAAATTTGTGCTTTAGCAAGATACTCAGGATTGAGTGATAAAGTATCTCTTTTTGGGATTTTCAATCATAACGATTCTCAACAAGAATCGGTTTTAATAGCTCAAATTATTTGGTATTTTATTGAAGGATTTCATTATCGATCTAATGAATATCCTTTTGGAAGCAAAGACAATTATTTAAAATATATTATTCCTTTCGAGGATGAACATTTGGTTTTTTATAAAAGCGATAAAACAGATCGTTGGTGGATTGAAATCCCATTTATTTCCGCAAGCAATAATAAATTGAAAAAAAGCACGTTGTTACCTTGTTCTTATGAAGAATATCTAGGCGCCTGTAATCAGCAAGTTCCTGAAAGATGGTGGAAAGCACAACGTAAAAACATTATCTAAAATAATTATACAATTGAAATATCAAAATAGATAATGGTATTCTTACAATAAAAATAACAAACATGCATTTTGTCGATGTTTTTAGCTTTTTATCGATAAAATATTTTTTTAATAAGATAATTAATTCTACTTTTGGAAAGTGAATTAATATAATGCATAAAAGCCAATTAAAATTTAATAACAATTAATTGCTTTTTTGAAAAATAATAAATAGGTTTACGCCCTTAAAATATAAACACATACATAACCCCAATTTATATGAAGAAATTCATTTCATTTTCAGTAATTTTAGCTACGTTAGTCGGCTGTGGAGGCTCGAGTGACAAGGGTGAATTGGTAGGAGTTAAAGGTAAAAAATGGCATCCTGAAAAACCATACGGAATGACTTTAGTTCCTGGTGGTTCATTTATCATGGGGAAATCCGATGATGATTTGGCTAATGTACAAGATGCTCC
This sequence comes from Flavobacterium sp., assembly GCF_031411595.1. GTDB lineage: Bacteria > Bacteroidota > Bacteroidia > Flavobacteriales > Flavobacteriaceae > Flavobacterium. Next base: position 41,865 of record NZ_JANOBI010000042.1, read on the forward strand.
GACAAAAACAGTTACTGTTAGATCTTTTTATATGGATGAAACAGAAATAACTAACAGTGAATATAGAGAGTTTGTTGAATGGGTAAAAGATTCAACAATTCGAGTTCGCTTGGCTATTTTAGCTGATGAAGTTGGTGGTGGCGGAACTGCTGGCGCAGCTGCTAAAGGCGGTAAAAGTGGCAAAAGTTCTGGGAGCATTGGGGACTTTGCGTTCAATGATGCGGATCCGGCTAAAATGACAGCATATGACAAATATATGTATGAAAATTATTACAGTGTAGGAACGGATGATGATCCTTATGCTGGAAGGAAATTGAATAGAAAAGTAAAACTTATTAAAGATACATCGAAATATCCAGATGAGTATTACACAGAAGTAATGGATACGATGTATTTGCCTGTTGCGGAATCTTTCAACGGATTAAGAACTGTTGATGTGAATAAACTAAAATTCCGTTATTCTTGGATGGATATTCAAGCAGCAGCAAAAGCTAAAACTGGTAAAAGAAAAGACTTCATAAAAACTGAGCAAACGAAAGTGTATCCTGATACAACAGTTTGGATTAAAGATTTTGCTTATTCTTATAATGAACCTATGCATAATGATTATTTATGGCATCAAGCTTATTCAGAATACCCTGTTGTTGGTGTAAATTGGAAACAAGCAAAAGCTTTTTGTGCGTGGAGAACTTTAAAGAAAAATACATACATCAAGTCTAAAAAGAAAGGTAGAGACTTAACCAACTCTTTCAGATTGCCAACAGAAGCAGAATGGGAATATTCGGCTAGAGGTGGATTGCAATCTGGAGCTTATCCTTGGGGTGGTCCTTATACCAAGAATGATAGAGGTTGTTTCTTAGCTAATTTTAAACCTAATCGTGGAGATTATGCAGCGGATCAATCGCTATATACTGTTGAAGCAAAATCTTTTGAGCCAAACGGTTATAACTTATACAACATGGCTGGTAATGTTGCTGAATGGACAGATTCGTCATACGATGCCGGAGCTTATGAATATGTTTCAACAATGAATCCAAATGTTCCGGACAACAAAAATATGCGTAAAGTTGTTCGTGGTGGGTCTTGGAAAGATGTTGCTTATTTCCTTCAAGTAAGTACCAGAGATTTTGAATATGCTGATACCGCTAGAAGTTATATCGGTTTCAGAACTGTTCAAGATTACATGGGTACAGTAACAACAGGCAAAGCACCTAAAAGATAATATTAACCAACTATTATAATTAACTTAACTAACTAAATTTTTTTTTATTATGGCAATTTTAAGCAAAAAAGCAATGAATTTCGCTTACGGTATGGGAGCGGCAATCGTAATTATCGGAGCATTATTCAAAATTACTCACATCGAGTTTGGCTTTATAACCGGTAACTTAATGTTAACTATCGGTCTTGTTACTGAAGCATTAATTTTTGGTCTTTCTGCATTCGAACCAGTTGACGACGAATTGGATTGGTCTCTTGTATATCCTGAATTAGCAGGTGGAGAAGCAAGAAAGAAAGGCGCTAAAGAAGATCCTAAAGAAGCTCAAGGATTACTTTCTCAAAAATTAGACGCTATGTTGAAAGAAGCTAAAATTGATGGAGAATTGATGGCTAGCTTAGGAAGTAGTATTAAAAATTTCGAATCTGCAGCTAAAGGAATTGCACCGGCTGTTGATGGAATTGCTGCTACCAAAAAATATAGCGAAGAATTAACGCTAGCTGCTGCTCAAATGGAGTCTTTAAACAGCTTGTATAAAATCCAATTGGATAGTGCTTCAAGAAATGCACAAATCAATAATGAAGTTGCTGAAAATAATTTGAAATTGAAAGATCAAATGCAATCTTTAACATCTAACTTGTCTTCATTGAACAACGTTTATGGTGGAATGCTTTCTGCAATGAGTAACAAAGGGAATTAGTATCTCACTACATTTTTAATATAAACAAAACAAATTAATTAGAAAAAATGGCAGGAGGAAAATTAACCCCTAGACAGAAGATGATTAACCTGATGTATTTGGTTTTCATCGCGATGTTAGCTTTAAATATGTCCAAAGAAGTATTATCTGCTTTTGGAATTTTGAATAATAAAATCGTTGATTCAAATATGATCACCGATACAAGAAACGAGTCATCTTTTCAACAATTAGCTCAAAAAGCACAAGACCAACCAGGTCAGTTTGGTGACAAAAAAGCTAAAGTTGATAAGATTAGAGCGGTTTCTAAAGAATTTAGCGATTATTTGGAAGGTATCAAAACAGAAATCACTAAAAAATTCCCTAAAGACAAAGAAGGAAATTATCCATGCGAACAAATGGATAAAAGTGATGAAATTGATAATATGTTCTACATAGGAGACAAAGAATCTCCAAAAGCTAAAATATTTTTAGAACACATTCAAGGTTATGCAGGTAAAATCAAAGCCATCGGTGGAAGTTCTATTGCAGAATCTGAAATGAAGAAAATAGAAAAACGATTTGCTACTGAGCCAGTTTTTTCTGAAAAAGCAGGTGCTAAATTACCATGGTTAGATTATAATTACCACCACTTTCCATTAATTGCTTCTGTAACTAAGTTGACACAACTTCAAGCAGATATCAAAGCTACTGAAAGTGATGTTATGACTGGAATGTTCCAATCTGACCTTGTTGCCGCTGCTTCGCTTACTGCTTATCAACCAATCGTTGTTCCTGAAAAAACGGCTTTCTTTCAAGGTGAAGCTGTAAAAGGAAAAATTATTCTTGGAAAATTTGACCCAAACTTGGTTGCAAAATCAGTTATCGTAAATGGTTCTTCTGTTAAAGCTACGGCTGGTCAAGCAGAATTTTCTTTCGGTGCAGGTGCTGTTGGGGAACATGATATCACAGGTTCATTTAATTTTGATGAAAATGGAAAAGTGGTTAGTCTCCCAATTAAAGGAAACTATGTTGTTGTACCAAGACCAAATTCTGCTACAATTTCTGCAGATAAAATGAACGTTGTCTACAGAGGTGTTGTAAACCCTATGACAATTTCATTTGCAGGTGTATCTGATAACAATGTTACTGCCAGTGCTCCTGGTATGACCAAAGGAAGTAAGCCAGGACAATATAATATCAAACCTGGTCAAGGCTCAGAAATGACGATTAGCGTTACAGCTAAATTGCCTGATGGTAAACCTGTTTCCGATAAGAAAACTTTCCGTATTAAAGGTATTCCTGCTCCAGCCGGAACTATCCGTGGTGAGCAAGGTGTTGTAAAAGGTCCGAAATCTAGCTTACTTGTTTCTACAGTTGGTGCCAAATTAAATGATTTTGACTTCGAAGTAGGTCTGAATGTAGTTGGATTTAACATCAAAGTACCAGGCAAGCCTACAGTTGTTGTTCAGGGAAATAAACTGAATTCACAAGCTCAAGCTATTCTTTCTGGTGCTACTAGAGGAGATCAAGTAACTATTTCAGAAATTAAAGTAAATTTAGTTGGAGCTCCAGGATATTTATTACCAAAAACTTCAGTCGTAATTTACGAAATACAATAATAATTTAAGTTAGACTATCGTTATCCTACTTAAACAACTTATAATTATATAAAGAGATGATTCATAGAAAATTTTTAATCGTTGTTGCAATTGCCATAGGAACAGTTTCTTCTTATGCTCAATCGAATTTGCTTAACGCTAAAGTGCCTTCTGAGATTGGTAAAAAAACACCTGCTCAGTTGATATCAGACAATGATAAACCTTTAGCTTATGGATATGTTCACGATAGAGATGTATTGATGGGAAAAACAACATGGGAAGTCATCGATTTAGATGAAAGAATCAACTTTCCTATGTATTATCCTATTGATACCGCCAACATTGGTAAAGACAGAAGATCTTTGTATGATGTTTTAACCAAAGCAATGAAAGATGGGAAATTGACTGAGGTCTATACTGATAGTTATTTCAATACCAAGAAAACATTGAAAGATATCGAATCTTCATTGACTCGTATCGATACAACCGACCCTGGTAGAGAACAATTTAATGCTGGTATTCCTATCGATCCACAGTATATTGTAAAAACTGATCTCGGCGCTATTGATGTATCAGATTATAAGATAAAAGGATATTGGTATTTTGACAAACGACAAAGTGAATTAAAATACAGATTATTAGGTTTATGTCCTGTTACTCCTGACGTTTTTACCGTAGGGAAAGAAGAACAAGATTATATTGAATTATTCTGGATTTATTTTCCAGCTGCAAGAGACGTATTGCACGAAGCAAAGGCTTTCAATGACAGAAATTCTGCGATGCCAATTACTTTTGACCACTTGTTAAACTCAAGACGCTTTAATGCCGTTATTTACAAGGAAGAAAATGTTTATGGTGACCGCGAAATTGCAGAATACATGAAAGAAAATTCACAAATGCAATTACTCGAATCAGAACGCGTCAAAGACAAGATCAGAGATTTCGAACAAGATATGTGGAATTATTAATTTAATTTCCAATTCAATTCAAAACTCCTATCATTATGATAGGAGTTTTTTATTTTTGCACTATGATTGATTATTTAATTATTGGCTCCGGTTTAGCAGGAATTGCTTTCGCTGAAACCGCTTTGCAAAATCAAAAAAAAATTGTTGTAATCGACAACAATCAAAACGTATCTTCCACTGTAGCCGCGGGCTTATACAATCCTGTAATTCTAAAAAGATTTACTGCAGTTTGGAATGCTCAAGAACAACTATTAATACTTGATGGTTTTTATAAAAATCTAGAATTGAAATTAAATCAAACATTCAATTTTAAAAAACCAATCCTTAGAAAATTCTTTTCCATCGAAGAACAAAATAACTGGTTTGTTGCTGCTGACAAAACTGGACTTTCTCCCTTTTTGTCAACCAAATTAAGAACGGATAAGTTCCAAGGAATTGACGCGCCATATGATTATGGTGAAGTCAAACAAACCGGTTATGTTGATGTAGTTTCTTTATTAAATCTTTATAAAGTTTATCTCCAAGATCAAAACTTTTTGCAAACAGAAATTTTTGATCATGATGCTTTGGTATTGCACAATGAATTTATCCAATATAAAGACATCAAAGCCAAACACATCATCTTTGCTGAAGGCTTTGGCATGCATCAAAATCCATTCTTTAAAGATTTACCACTTGATGGCGCTAAAGGAGAATTACTCATCATTAAAGCGCCCGAATTGTCTTTAGATGTGATTGTCAATACAAGCGTATTCATCTTGCCTTTAGGAAATCAATTATTTAAAGTTGGAGCCACCTACAATTGGGAAGACAAAACCAATACGCCAACTCAAGCAGGAAAGGAAGAATTAATCGATAGAATCAAAGAAATAATAACCTGCGATTTCGAAATCATTTCTCATTTTGCCGGAGTCCGACCTACAGTCAAAGACAGAAAGCCATTAGTAGGAACACATCAACAATATAGTAATGTTCACATTCTAAACGGACTTGGGACCCGCGGCGTCATGCTTGGACCGGCTATGGCCAAAGCTTTATTTGAAAATATTGAACAGGACATTCCATTACCACCAGAAATCAACATCAAAAGATTCGTCAAGAAAAAGTAATTTATTTTACTGCATTAGAATCATAAGAAACAAACATATTGATATAGATGTTTCTAGAAATCCTCAAGACTAAAGGATATAGTACAATAAGTGCCGTTATGATTGAAATAAAAGAAATTTTGATACTCAAATGTAAAAACACAAACGATATAATAAAAGCGGCTATACCAATAGCCACATTCACACCATAACTAACATACATAGCCCCATAAAAAAACGAAGGCTCTAATTGATATTTCAAACCGCATTGGCTACAGTTTTCATGCATTTTCAAAACCGTAGTAAGCTTATATGGTTTTTGGTCCACATACATGCTCTCATTCTGACATCTCGGACAAGTTCCTGTTAAAATGCTATTTAGTTTGGATCCTTTTTTTAACATTTGCAAAAATTTTTCACAAAGGTATTCTTTTGTAAAGCGTCACTCGGTAATAACAGTCATAAAAATATGCTAAACATTCACAATTTGTCAGTTTCCTTCGGTGGAACGTATTTATTCGAAGAAGTAACCTTTAGAATGGGCGCTGGCGATAGAGTAGGATTGGTCGGAAAAAATGGAGCAGGAAAATCAACCATGCTTAAAATTTTAGCCAAAGATATGATGCCGGATTCAGGAAGCATCGCCACTGAAAAAGAAGTTCAAATTGGCTTTCTGCGTCAAGACATCGATTTTGAACAAGGCAGAACCGTACTAGAAGAAGCTTATCAAGCTTTCACCGAAATCAAAGCCGTTGAAAAAAAACTCGAAGAAATCAACCATCAATTGGTCACACGTACCGATTACGAAAGCGAAGCATATTCTCAAATCATAGAAGACTTATCCGACTATACACACCGTTTCGAATTACTCGGCGGTTATAATTATGTCGGAGACACCGAAAAAATCCTACTTGGATTGGGTTTCAAACGCGAAGTATTCAACAATCTAACAGAAACCTTTTCCGGTGGATGGAGAATGCGTATCGAGTTGGCCAAATTGTTATTGCAAAACAACGACATTCTATTGCTCGATGAGCCAACGAATCACTTAGATATCGAAAGTATAATCTGGCTAGAAAGCTTTCTAAGAAACTATCCAGGTGTGGTCGTAATTGTTTCGCACGATAAAATGTTCCTCGATAATGTCACCAACAGAACCATAGAAATTTCATTGGGTAAAGCCTACGATTTCAACAAACCGTATTCACAATATTTAGAATTGCGTCACGAAATCCGCGAAAAACAATTGGCCACTCAAAAGAATCAAGCCAAGAAAATAGAAGAAACAGAAAAACTCATCGAAAAATTCCGTGCCAAAGCATCCAAAGCATCGATGGCGCAATCGCTGATTAAAAAACTCGACAAAGTAGAACGCATCGAAGTCGATGAAGACGACAATTCCGTCATGAATATTTCCTTTCCAGTTTCGAAAGTTCCAGGAAAAGTAGTCATCGAAGCCGAACACGTCACCAAAAAATATGGCGATAAAACCATTTTAAAAGATATCGAATTGCTCGTAGAACGCGGCAGTAAAATCGCATTTGTTGGGCAAAACGGACAAGGAAAATCGACTTTCATCAAAGCCATTGTGCATGAATTCGAATTTCAAGGCAACATCAAACTCGGACACAACGTGCAAGTCGGTTATTTCGCCCAAAACCAAGCCGAATATCTAGACGGAGAAATTACCTTACTACAAACTATGGAAGACGCCGCCACCGACACCAACCGCTCGAAAGTGCGCGACATGTTAGGTTCGTTCTTATTCCGTGGCGATGACGTCGAGAAAAAAGTCAAAGTGCTTTCGGGTGGCGAACGAAACAGGCTCGCATTGTGCAAACTTTTGTTGCAACCCATCAATGTTTTACTCATGGATGAGCCCACGAATCACCTTGACATCAAATCGAAAAATGTCTTAAAAGCTGCTTTACAAAAATTCGAAGGCACGCTGCTGTTGGTGTCTCACGACCGTGATTTCCTTCAAGGCATGTCGAACATCGTCTACGAATTTAAAGACCAAAAAATCAAAGAATATCTCGGCGATATCAATTACTTCTTAGAGCAACGCAACCTCGAAAACATGCGCGAAGTGGAGAAAAAAGATATCATTAAAAAAGAAATTGTAGCAGCCAATACGAAGGTTTCCTACGAAGACCAAAAGAAAGGCAAAACCCTGCAAAACCGTTTGAGCAAAATCGAAAGCCAAATCAAACAACTCGAAATCGACATTCAAAACGACGACAAAGCACTCGCTTCCAATTACGACAAACACATCGAAGATGCCGCTTTTTTCATGGCATACAATAAGAAAAAGAAGGATTTGGACCAGTTGCTCGAAGATTGGGAATCAGTTCAATTAGAGATTGATAATGCATAGCTTTAGAAGCTAATCCCGCTATCCACTAAATCTTTTGTTCTGAACACCAGAACAAAAGGATACCGTTGCTATCGGGGCTAGGGCTATCAAGTAAGTCAGAAGTTTTTTTATAGCTTATTAAAAACCGCGTGATAATAAGTCGTGTCTTTTTCAGAAAAAACAATACGCCGGTTGGATTGCTCTTTCAATTCAAAATCATGATTCACCGTAAATTTTACTTCTGTGAATAAGTAACCCGTTTCCCCGGTAACTACAACTTGATAAAGACTGTCTTTTTTTATTGGCGTCATTTCAAAATCGCTATCCCAGTTCAGCGGCTTATCATTTCCTCGAATACCCACACTTTTAACGTCTTTCATTCTTGAAACATCAAGCGTAAAAACTACAGTTCGTTTGTAGGATTTCTGTACACAGCTACTAAAAAGCAACAAAAAAAATCCAAGGATAATAAGGTTATATCGTTTCATGGCTGTATTTTTTAAAAATTAAATAATCAATTCCAAATCGACCTGAACCTAAAACCATAGTCAATAGACTCACCCACAAAAAGCCGAGAGCTGGTAGGCAATTCCATAAACCGTTTTGAATTTGTTGCATGAATATAGCCACGAGCATCGTACAAAAAATCAAAAAAGAAGCGACACGCGTTTGCAAACCAAACAACAGAAACAAACCACCAACGGCTTCACTAAAAGCGCCCATCCAAGCAAAGAATGCCGGAGCAATTGCGAAAATTCCACCATAGGCTGCCACATCTTTCGGAAACCAAAAGGCCACTTCGAAAAGGCCTAAATTGTTATCGACTGGCGACCAAGGCAAACCGAATTTTGCAGCACCGAAATCTGAGGTCAATAAATAACCGCACACAATTCTAGGTATCGCCAAAAGCAAATCTTGCGACCAATAAGGCAAGACTGTGGGTTGTGTTATTTTTTTTAAAATATTTTTCATAATAATAGCATTTTAGATTTAACATTTTGATTTGATGATTGAACCCCGTTAATTTTTATATCCCATTGATAATCCTGTATCTCCGGTGACTTTCAAATCAACAGAAGCAGTATCTTTAGAAGTATTGCTGATTACTAAGGCTGTGTTGCGATCTACTTCTACTGTTGCATACTCATTGGGCTTTACTTTTTGAGAGGAATGTTTTCCGCCACCATTTGGAGCATGAAAAATCTCAAGATTATTTTTAGAGACATTTTTTAATTTGACTTTAAACGAACCGTGTTGGTTGTTTCCCAAAACAAAACTATCATTAGGTTTGATAATCGTATTCGAGGTTAAGCTGCAAGAAGCAAGAAAAATAGAGAAGGCTAAACTTGTCAAAATCGTTTTCATAATTTTTGATTTAATGGTTAATTACAGGGCAAAGTTGCACCATAAACCACCATCAATCGCTTCAAATTATGATTTGAGACCTATTTAAAATAAGTTGTGAAGTATTACAAACAAAGAGATTATATTTTTTCTAAGTATTCTTTAGGGGAAAAACCAGTATTTTTTTTGAAAGCTCGATTAAAAGTAGCTTTCGAATTAAATCCACAATCGAAAGCAATTCCGAGCAACGTCGACTTTTTGTGTCCGCCATTTTGAAACATGGTTTTTACAGCTTCAATTCGATAGTTGTTGATGAAGTCGTTAAAGTTCATTTGAAACCCTTGATTGATTGTTCTAGAAATTATAGAAGCATTAGTGGCCAGTTTTTTCGATACATCGGCCAAGGTTAATTCTGGATTTTGATAGAGTTTTTCTTCTTGAATTAAAGCTTCGATTTTTATTTTCCATGCTTCAAGCTCCGGTGAAGGTTTTTCTTCAAAGATTTCATAATCAATATCGATAATGGTTTCTTCGGTAGTGTCATGGTTTTGATTTCCGGAAGTTAAAAGCAACGGATTTTTATCAAAAACCGACATTCGAAAAGCTATTGTTGCATGAACAGGATTCGCATAACCCGAAACCGCGATGTAATACATCACTATCGAAAAAAACAAGAAAAACCACCAACTGCCTTTATAGGAATTTAATTCGGGAAAGAAAAACGCAGCTATATTAAAAGCAACGGGCAAAATCAACATCAATAAGAAAGCAATTAAATACGTTCTGACCCATTGAAATAATACACTGTCTGCGTAACTCACGACTTGATACATTAGTTTTCTATAACGATTGTAATACCTCAAACTCATTATAAAATAAAGAAGCATCGATATAAAACCTATTTTTTGATACCAATCATCAAAGTCTTTGTCCATGCCATTAGCATAGAAATAATAGTCTTTTACGAGCAATAAATCATATAGGGCGATGCCAGAAATATAAATCAAATAGAGGACTCCAGGAATAAAGTGCAAACCATCAGTTCGGCTAAAACGAAAACTTGGATTTAGTAGGCTTTGTGTATAAAAGAAAATAATCGGGCCAATAAAGAATAAGTGCTGAAATGGCATATAAAATAGAAAGTCTCGGTAGGGCTGTGTGTCATACCAACCGGCAAATCCCAGCATCCATGGAGCAATGTATAGACTGCATAAAAACACAAACAGACTCAGCCAATAATTGGATTTGTTATCGGTTCGAATGGCTTTTATTAAAAGTAAAACACTGTAGATGATTCCTTGCGAAAAGGAAATTAGCAGTAGAGAACTATAAAAACCAAACTCAAAAAGCATGTTGTCTGTCTTTAAAATCTTAAGGATATTATTGAAACGGATTGCGCTGCTGCCAAATCATTTCCGGTTCTAAATAAGGAAAAATTTTCGACATATAGCGATTCAGAATATTGTTTTCATGCTTCATAAAACCATACGTTTTGATTGGTTTCGCACCAACTGAACTTTTAATTTCTAAGGCTGTTCTTGAAAAAATGATTTCTTCAAATTCTTTTTTAATGCCATAAGCAATCATATCGTAGAGCATATTCAAATACAACATCTTTTCGCGTTGCATCGATTCATCATAGCCTAAAAAGTAAGTATCAAGCGATTTCCCGTTTTTAATCATCGTGTTGAAACCGATCATCTTTTCATTGATGAAATAACCATAAAACAGGAACTTATCCTGAAATATACTCTTAAAAGTACTAAAGTGATTCTTCGCTAAAAAGAATGTATTGAAAGGCGCATTTTTCGCCACATGAAAATACAAATCATAAATAGTAGTTTCATGAGCCAAAATATCTTCCAAATGCATTTTTCGCTTTTCTATACCATCGGCTTTTTTTCGGGCACGTTTGTATTGATCGCGGTATTTTTTGGTCAATGCATCAATATAATCTTGCTCGGTTTTCCAATTCGAGTTCACACTAAAAACCATATTGGGTTGTGTGCTGAATTGGTAAAATGCTTTGAAATCATCAGGGTCAAACAACGAAATTTCATGCGCATCAAAATCTTTAAAAGTAAGAATATGTACTTTCTTTCCTTTCGATTTGAAATCAGCTTGCAAAGCTTCGGCAGCTGATTGCAATGTTTTCAAAGCCTTAGGAATATTACAACCTTTCGAAAAAGCACATGCATTTTGACCTGTGAGCATATTGTTTCCAATGAATAGTACATGTGAACCAAAATTCCTAAACACAAAGTTCCGAAGTGAAGTTTTAAGGCATCGATCACGATCGCCAAAAGACTCCAATTCGTTTACATTTAAAAATTGCGAAAGCGCAACACCTATTAAAGCATCATTTTCAAATAAGCCAATAAAATGGCAAGTCATGTTTAACGGAGCCGATTTCTCGAGCACTTCAAGATAAGATGTACTAAGGAAAACATTATCAACAGCCAAAGCATTCCAATCAGCAGGAAGTTGTGATACCGAAGAATAAAGCTGATAAGTATAGGGATTCAAATTGTTTGTGCTAGTGAGCCAAATTTAACTATTTCATCTTAAAGTAGTCGATGTTAGTTTTAATTTAACTAATTTTAAGCAAAAGATAGCATCATGATAATTTATACTTCAGAAACCATAAAAAGCGAATTGTCGCATTTGAAAGATTGGTACTTTGAAAACAACAGCATCGTTAAAAATTTCAAATTCAATTCTTTCTCTCAAGCCTTGGGTTTTATTATTCAAGTTGGATTGGCGGCTGAAAAGCGAAACCATCATCCCGAATTGTTGAATAATTATGATAAAGTCAGTATCCGATTAACTACGCATGATGCCAAAGGCGTTACGAATAAAGACCTCGATTTAGCTAAAGCAATTGATGTAATCGCATAAAAAAATCCCGACTGTAAATCGAGATTTCTTTTGATGTGTTGTTGTGTTTATTGCCAAGCGCAAATAATGCCGCCCATGACCATAAAGCTGACCACCCAATAACCTCCGGCAATCAGTGTATATTTAAAACTTCTTCTTTCATATAACGCGCCTACACCTATAACAGGTAAAGCCAAGAACAAACCAGTCATAAAACCGTGCAATGCACCGTGCTTGAAAGTACGATATGCTGAACCATAATCAGCCATGAATTCAGTATAAGAAGGTTTGGCAATGGAAGGATCGCCACCAATCATTCCCAAAGCACCAAATTGGTGAATGGTCACGAATTGTAGAATAAAACTAATGAAGAAAGCATAAAGTACAGATACACCAAAGGTCACAGCCATATTGGCACCTTTCATTTTATCTTCAGTCATTCCGGTTTCTCTCATCCAGGCGTTTCCAAAAACTTTCGGATTATACCAGATAAATCCAACAACCAGAGTCGAACAAGCAGCGGCTAGTAGCGCTAAAAAATTGATGTGCATAATTATTTGTTTTAATTGGTTAGTACTCAAATGTACTTTTTTTTTCTTTTACGATGCTTTATTTTGAGTTTTTTTTCATCTTTTGAATTGGTTTTCTGTCGTTTCAAATTTTAATAATTGTAAGAAAATTATATTTTAAAAATCAAAAAAAGTGCATTTCGTCGATTTTATTTGCTTATTATCGATATCACATGTATGTTTACACCATCAAATAAACGTAAAACCATTTATCATGAAAAATTTAACTACTTTATTCTTGTCTTTTGTTGCGACAGCATCGATGATGGCAAATAGTGCTTCTTCAGAAAAAGAAGCTTTAGTAAAATTATACAAAGCGACAAACGGAAGTCAATGGACCAACAAATGGGATTTGAATACGCCGGTTGCTACTTGGTATGGTGTGAAAATGCAAGGCGATAAAGTAATTGCGTTGAATTTGTCGAGCAATCATCTAGTAGGGCAATTGCCAAACGAAATTGGTGATTTGGTAAATCTGCAAAGCTTGAATTTATTCAAAAATGATATCTCTGGTTTGATTCCAACTAGCATTGGGAATTTGAAACAATTGAAAACATTAAATATCGCTTTCAACAAACTTTCAGGAACATTGCCAACAACATTGTCAAATGCTACAGCACTCGTGTCTGTTGAATTGTTTATGAACCGTATTACAGGTGAATTACCGGCTTCTATCGGAAACCTGCAAAACCTAAAAACTTTGTCTTTATTTAATAATGAATTAACAGGAACTATCCCTGCGACTTTATACGGAATGAAATCATTGAAAGTATTGTTGTTAAGCAGCAATAAATTGACCGGTAAATTAGACAAAGAAGTGGCGAACTTAACGTCATTGGAAAACTTGAGTTTGTTCGAAAACAACATGGAAGGTCAAGTACCATTTGATCTTGAAAAATTGAATAATCTTAAAGAAATGAATATCTCTTACAATATGTTTAGCGGCTTGGTTTCTAAAAATCTCGCACAGTTGGATACGTTGAATATGACGATGATTAATGATAAAGGATTGGCGGTAAACTTAACTGTGGTAGACAAAAACTCTGCTTATGCTAACGAAGATTAATGAAATAATCTGAATTTGAATTTAATTCTCACTAAAAAACTCCCAAATCATGAGAAAAAAAATTACACTACTACTTTTGACAATCATTTTGTCGACACCCATTTTAGCGAACGTTTCATTACCTGAAAAAGATGCATTAGTAAAATTATACATTGCAACCAACGGAAGTCAATGGAAAAACAAATGGAACTTAGAAGAACCGGTATCCAAGTGGTACGGCGTTAAATTGAGTGATGATAAAGTCGTCTCTTTAGACTTAACAAACAATAATTTAGTGGGCGAATTGCCAACAGAAATTGGAAGTTTAGTATATCTTCAAAAATTGAAATTGACTAGAAATTCAATTTCAGGTGTTATTCCTGAATCAGTTGGGAATATGAAATTGCTAAAGATTATGAATATATCGTTCAACAAACTGACCGGTACCATTCCAACCAGCATAGGAAGGATTGACGATTTAATCATGTTAGAATTGTTCATGAATAAATTGTCAGGAAGATTACCAAACGAAATTGGAAATCTCAAGAAGTTGAAAAAACTATCACTTTATAATAATGAATTAGAAGGTACCATTCCTTTCTCTCTTTATGAAATGAGATCTTTGAAAGTGCTGCTTTTAAACAGTAACAAATTTACAGGAAAGCTTGAAAAAGAAATTTCAAACCTAACACAACTTGAAGTATTTAGTTTGTTCGATAACAATATGGAAGGCCAAATTCCATTTGACTTAGAGAAATTAAATAAATTAAAAGAAATGAATATCTCTTACAATTTGTTTAATGGACCAGTGTCTAAAAACCTATCGAAACTTGATTCGCTCAATATGACGATGATCAATGATCAAGGTTTGGCAACCAACCTCAAGGTACTCGATAAAAGTACCGCACTTACCAACGAAGAATAAGTTTTTTATAGTTAATAATTGTTTTGTAATTAAATTAAAAGGGTTAAAACCACCAATGGGAATTGGTGGTTTTTTTATTGTATCAACACAAATACTTTTAGTTTATCTGCGATAAAAAGCTAACGTTTTTCTAATCAGCACTATGAGGCAAAGCAATTTTTTGCAAATTTAACTTGTGTTTATCAATATAGGTTGTATATTTGCACTCGAAACAGCGCGGGATAGAGCAGTAGGCAGCTCGTCGGGCTCATAACCCGAAGGTCACAGGTTCGAGTCCTGTTCCCGCTACTAAGACTAAGTCTTGAAATCAAACGGATTGTATTTGCAATCCGTTTTTTTATGTGTTTG
>NZ_JANOBI010000043.1:0-61960 GCF_031411595.1 Flavobacterium sp.
TTCAAACCAAATTACTTATAAAAATTTGATGAAAGATTTTTATCAAAAAAACACGTATGAAGCTTGGCAGAAAGACATATTAACAAAACAGTTAACATGGTTGAATTGATGTCATTTTGTTTTTTGATTATTAATAATAGTTTTGCCTCGCATTAAGAAATTCCGATAAGGGATGCCAACCGAGAAAATGCCACGGTGGTAAAGCAATGCGGGCTTTGCAGGTCAAAAAGAATAATTGAATAAAAACCTAAAGCTTTGCATGAATTTTCTTATTGCATTATTTTATTATTAAACCATAACAAAAAATAAATAAAACATGTCGTATCTTTTCACATCAGAGTCCGTATCAGAAGGACACCCAGACAAAGTAGCCGATCAAATTTCGGATGCATTAATCGACAATTTTTTGGCTTTTGACCCTACTTCTAAAGTAGCGTGTGAAACTTTGGTTACCACAGGTCAAGTGATTTTGGCGGGTGAAGTAAAATCGAATACTTATTTAGACGTACAACAAATTGCTCGTGAGGTAATCCGAAAAATTGGCTATACTAAAAGTGAATATATGTTTGAAGCCGATTCTTGTGGGGTACTTTCAGCCATTCACGAACAATCTTCTGATATCAATCAAGGTGTAGAAAGAGCCAATCCCGAAGACCAAGGTGCCGGTGATCAAGGTATGATGTTCGGTTATGCGACCAACGAAACTGAAAATTATATGCCTTTGGCTTTGGATTTATCTCATGCTTTGTTGATTGAATTAGCCAATTTAAGAAGAGAAAACAGCGAAATTAAATACCTGCGCCCTGATGCAAAATCTCAAGTTACTTTAGAGTATTCTGATGACAACAAACCGGTTCGTATAGACGCTATCGTAATTTCGACACAGCATGATGATTTCGGTGCCGAGACTGAAATGCTCGCTAAAATCAAAAGCGATTTGATTTCGATTTTGATTCCAAGAATTAAAGCGAAATATCCACAATATGCACATTTGTTTAATGACAATATTACGTATCACATCAACCCAACCGGAAAGTTTGTTATTGGTGGGCCACATGGCGATACTGGTTTGACTGGACGAAAAATCATCGTGGATACTTATGGTGGAAAAGGCGCTCACGGTGGTGGTGCTTTCTCAGGAAAAGACCCGAGTAAAGTGGACAGAAGTGCTGCTTATGCAACGCGTCACATTGCCAAAAACTTGGTCGCTGCCGGATTGTGCGATGAAGTTTTGGTTCAGGTGTCTTATGCGATTGGTGTTGCAAAACCAACTTCTATCAACGTCGTAACTTATGGTACTTCTAAAGTGAATCTGACTGACGGAGAAATCAGTAAAAAAGTGGAAAGCATTTTTGATATGCGTCCATATTTTATCGAGCAACGTTTGAAACTCAGAAATCCTATTTATAGTGAAACTGCGGCTTATGGTCATATGGGTCGTAAACCACAAACGGTAACCAAAACTTTTAAAGCGCCGGGTGGCCATGAAAAAACGGTTACGGTTGATTTGTTTACTTGGGAAAAATTAGACTATGTTGATCAAGTGAAAGCCGCGTTTGGTATTTAACCGCAAGGCACGCAAAGTATAGCGCAAAGCGCGCAAAGTTTAAAACCTGGCTTCCTTGTGGAGTCAGGTTTTTTTTAGCCCTGATTATTTGAGATTAAGAGGAGGAAGCCCAGTGGGCTTCAGGTATTTTATAAATGCTCTTGTAAAATAAGAATCTTAATTTTAGAGAAATGCCCTAGCCCTGATAGTAGTGGAAATCCTTTTGTGGCGGTGTTCGCCATAAAAGATTGGGAACGGAAAGCAGGTTCCCGGCTCCTGAAAATAAATATTCTGAAAAGAATCGTTATTGGCGTTTGATACAAGATTCATTAATTGTAAATTCGTTTTATGAAAAAAGTTTTTGCTTTATTTTGGTTGATTTGTTTCTCAAACGCTCTTGCGCAAAAGCCTGTAGCTGTTGACACATTTGCTTTGAATGCCGATACTTTTCTGGGTTATGATTCGTTGGGCGCGATGTATAGTGTTTCGGAAAATGTACTCACAAAAAAAACCGATAAGGAAATCCGACAGTTTAAGCATCCGCAATTGGGAAAAATAACGCGGGTTGATTTGCAGAATCCGTTGAAAATTGTGGTGTTTTTTGGGGATTTTAATACCGTGATTTTGCTCGACAATCAGCTCAATGAAACGCAGAAAATAGATTTGTCGGACAACAACAATTCGGTATTGGCGCTCGGTATTGGCTTGGCTTCTGGCAACCGCCTTTGGTTGTACAACGGCTTATCGCAGAAGATTGGTTTGTATGATTATACGAAAAAGGATTTTCAAAAACTAACTACACCATTGGCTCATACGATGGTTGATTACGAATCGGATTTTAATTATTTTCGATGGATGGATGATGAGTATCATGCTTTCAATTGCGATGTATATGGGAAGATTGAAGCATTGGGAACGGTTCCTGAGTATGATCAAATGCAATGGGTGACGGATGCGGTTTTGTTATATAAAAAAGGCGGTGAATTGTATCGGTATGAATTTGTCGGAAATAAATCGACTTTAATCGAAATCGACAAAAAAACCTTTAAAAAATTTACATACAAAGACCAAATTTTATCTATTTTTACAGACCAAGGAATTACGAATTATAAAATCACAGTACCATAATGCACATAGCAGTAGCAGGAAACATCGGCGCAGGAAAAACCACACTCACACGATTATTGGCCAAGCATTTCAAATGGGAGCCGCATTTTGAAGATGTGGTTGACAATCCGTATCTCGATGATTTCTACCATCAAATGGAGCGTTGGTCGTTTAACTTGCAGATTTATTTTCTCAACAGCAGGTTTCGCCAGATTTTGCAAATTCGTGAAAGCGGTAAGAAGATTATTCAAGACCGAACGATTTATGAAGATGCGCATATTTTTGCACCGAATCTTCACGCTATGGGCTTGATGACAAATCGTGATTTTGAAAACTACAAATCGCTTTTTGAATTGATGGAATCGTTGGTGGAAGCTCCCGATATGTTGATTTATTTGCGCAGCTCGATTCCGAATTTGGTGTCGCAGATTCACAAACGCGGGCGCGAGTATGAGAATTCGATTTCGATTGATTATTTAAGTCGATTGAACGAACGTTATGAAGCTTGGATTCACTCATACACGAAAGGAAAGTTGTTGATTATTGATGTGGATAATATTGATTTCGTCAACAATCCTGAGGACTTAGGGATGATTTTGAATAAGATTGATGCGGAATTGCACGGTTTATTTTAGGCATTAAACATTCAATCATTACTTCTGTTCGGCTATAAATGAAATCGGAAACTATGAAGTATTCCTCAACAACGCTAACCAACACTTCACTAGTCGCTTATATTCTTATCATTCCTTTTTTAACGGCAGTTTATTTCGGGCTAACCCTACCTGTTTCATTCGATGAGTCCTGCACGTTTCTGCTTTTTACCAACAAAGGACTTCTAGAAACCATAACGCATTACCCTGCTCCTAACAATCACGTCTTATTTTCGATACTAACCCATCTGACGAATGGTATTCCGAACATTTCCAATCTGATGCGAATCCGAATTCCGGCAATCGGCATTCACCTTCTTACCCTTATATCGCTTTATCGATTTGTTGCTACTTTCTTTAATAGAAATCTAGCAGTGGTGGTGGTTTGCGTTTCTTCGTTGCTGTTTTTAAACATCTATTACAGCTATATGGCAAGAGGTTATGGGCTGATTAATTTATGCTTTGTCAACTGCCTTTATTATTCTTTTAAGATTTGCAATGCAATAGAAACTCGTAAAAGTTTGATTTTATTCGGGCTGTTTTCGGTAGTGGGTATGTATACTATTCCAACGTTTATTTATCCGATTGTTACTTTATCGGTTTTTATCATTCTGGTAAAGCCCAATTTATTTTGGACGCAAGTCAAAGTTGGACTTTGTGTTTTAACACTAACCTCAATGCTTTATGCTCCGATTATTTATTATGATGGTTTGGATAGTATTACGGGTAATTCATTTGTAAAGCCCATGCCGTTTATTAAAACGTTGCATTCTATACCGCTTTATTATTTAAATACAATCGCTGAAATAACCGGCATTCATTGGAGCATTGTCATTATACTAATGGGTTGGAGTGGTTATAAAATCCTAAAATCAGGAACTAAAATAGAGCGTTATTTTACTTTAATTGCAATAGCTGCTCCAGCCATTTTATTATGTATACAGCGCGTAAATCCTTATGCTCGTGTTTTTAATTATAATAGTTTTGTTTTCGTGTTGATTCTTTTTCTTCCTTATCAAAATCAAATTAAAAACCTTAAACTAAGCACCCTTTTAATCCCAATTCTAATCGCTCAAAGTTTATTGTTGTTGCATTTTAATGCTGCTATACTAAAATATGAAGATAAAGATTGTGCTATCAATATTACCTCTAATGCGATTATTAAAAAGATTATGGGCAACAAGCGTTATTTACTCAACGGCACACTTTTAAATTATAATCTTGAGTTTGATTTAATTTCGAAAGGATTCAAAAACTACCAAATTGACATGCCAAACCGATGTTTTATGAATGCAGATACAATTTCAAATTATGACTTTGTCGTTACCGAACCCGCATTGGACAAAACTCAAAAGAAGAAACCTTTATACCAAACGGAATATTACACTATTTATGGTAGTCATTGATTAAAAACAAAAAATCCCCAACAATAGGGGTTTTTCAATTCTTTTAAGGCTTGTTCTAAATCTCTAATTTACGTTTAAATTTCTCGATTTGTCTGCGATGTCTCAGCACATGCACAATGGCGTGTTCCATCATTTGTTCGATGTCATAGACTTGACCCCAGGTTGTTTTGATTTTTTTGTCTTCATCGAATTCTTCTAGTTCATCATCTTCAATGGTTTCGAAAGTTTCGTTGGTGTATGCGATTAAATTTTCTAAATCATCTCGATATTCTATCACGGTCATCCGCAATACTTTTCCGGGACGATTGTCATTGATTTTTTTTAATTTTCGAATATAGCCCGCATACGAATAACCTGAGCTTACAATATGCGTTAGTATGGTTTGAATGGATTGGCAATCGGGATTGGTTGTGTTGGCATCGACAACGGTCGTTAAGTTGGCGTACGAAACATTTACAATAACATGCTGCAATGCTGTTACTACATTTCGATATTCTCCAAGAAGCGCATTGACGGCCTTTTTTTCGTTCATTTTAAAATGTAAATCCCTCGATTTAAAATCATTAAGCAGCCAAATATAATACTTATACTGTATTATGTTAAAATTTTGAATTTTAAATATTAACTAAAATGAGTTTAAATGTTAACAAAAAAAAGCCCCGATAATATCGAGGCTTCTTTTTTATCTACTATAAAATATTATTTCAAAGCATCTACTTTAGCTTTTACTTCAGCTTCCGTTCCTTCGAAAGTTTGTGTTGCTGAAGTTCCGTTTACAGTTGTTGTAACAGTAGCTTTAGATTTGCCATTGTTGTTGCTGATTTCAACTCTTACGGTTTTATCTTGAGTCATAGCGCCTTCCGGTTTTTTTGCACAACAATCTTTTTTAGTTGCGATGAATTTTCCGTCGGCATCATAATGTGACAAACACATTTCTTTTTGCTCTGGTGTACATCCTAGTGAATCACACATTTTGGCACATTCATCTTTGGTCATGGTAGCACATTTGCTCATATCGCATTTGCCAACCATGTCGCCTGAACATTCCATTTTCATTTCAACACATTCCTTTTTCATCATGTTTGAATCACTTCCATTTCCTAAGATTGGAGCGATTACTAGACCGATTAGGCAAGTCAATTTGATTAAGATGTTCATCGACGGACCTGAAGTATCTTTAAATGGATCTCCAACCGTATCCCCGGTTACAGCCGCTTTATGCGCATCTGAACCTTTGTAAGTCATTTCACCATTGATCATCACACCAGCTTCGAAAGATTTCTTAGCGTTATCCCAAGCACCACCGGCGTTGTTTTGGAACACAGCCCAAAGTACACCTGAAACGGTAACTCCGGCCATATAACCTCCTAACATTTCAGCAATTAATTGGTTGTTGTCTCCGTAAACCAATTTCCCTAACAATACAATTGCGATTGGGAAACCGATCGTCATGATTCCCGGCAACATCATTTCACGCAATGCCGCTTTGGTAGAGATTTCAACACATTTACCGTATTCCGGTTTTCCGGTTCCTTCCATGATTCCCGGAATTTCCTTGAACTGGCGACGTACTTCGTAAACCATATCCATCGCAGCTTTTCCAACTGAATTCATGGCTAATGCTGAGAACACAACTGGTATCATTCCACCTACGAATAACATCGCTAAAACCGGAGCTTTAAAAATGTTGATTCCGTCGATTCCTGTGAAGGTTACGTAAGCCGCAAACAATGCCAAAGATGTCAATGCTGCTGAAGCGATTGCAAATCCTTTTCCTGTTGCTGCTGTAGTGTTTCCAACTGAATCTAAAATGTCTGTTCTTGTACGCACTTCTTTTGGTAATTCGCTCATTTCAGCAATTCCACCGGCGTTATCCGAAATTGGACCGAAAGCATCGATGGCTAATTGCATGGCTGTAGTGGCCATCATGGCTGAAGCTGCTAAAGCTACACCGTAGAAACCTGCCAAAGCATAGGTCGACCAGATTGCACCTGCGAATAATAAAACTGTTGGGAAAGTAGAAATCATTCCAGTTGCTAAACCGGCAATCACGTTAGTTCCTGCTCCAGTTGATGATTTTTGTACGATAGCCAAAACTGGTTTTGTACCCAATCCTGTATAATATTCCGTTACTGATGAAATGGCTCCACCAACAAATAATCCGATGATTGTCGCGTAGAAAACACGCATTGAAGAAATATCTTGTAAACCTTCACCGAAGAAAGTCATTTTCATGGTTTCCGGTAACATGTGTTTTACTAAGAAGAAACAACAAACGGCTGTCAATACGATAGAAACCCAGTTTCCGATATTCAAAGCTTTTTGCACTTGTGCTTCTTTAGCGTTGTCATCCGTGATTTTCACCAACATGGTTCCGATGATCGAGAATAAAATTCCAAAACCGGCAATCGCCATTGGTAATAAAATTGGTCCGATTCCGCCGAAAGCATCTTGAATGCTACCGCCCATATCTTTGATTACGTAGTTTCCAAGAACCATCGCAGCCAAAACTGTTGCTACATAAGAACCGAATAAATCGGCACCCATTCCGGCAACGTCACCTACGTTATCTCCAACGTTATCTGCAATTGTAGCAGGATTTCTTGGATCATCTTCTGGAATACCTGCTTCTACTTTACCAACTAAGTCAGCACCAACGTCAGCAGCTTTGGTATAAATACCTCCACCAACACGTGCAAACAAAGCAATCGACTCAGCTCCTAAAGAGAAACCTGCCAATGTTTCAAGAACAACGGTCATGTCTTCGGTTGATGTCCATGCGCCTTGCATGAATATGTTGAAGAACACAATGAAGAAAGTAGTCAAACCTAAAACAGCTAAACCTGCAACACCCAATCCCATTACGGTTCCACCACCGAAAGAAACTTTCAATGCTTGTGGCAAACTCGTACGAGCGGCTTGTGTGGTTCTTACATTGGTTTTTGTTGCGATTTTCATTCCCATGTTCCCTGCCAAAGCAGAGAAAAAGGCACCGAAAATAAAGGCAACTACAATTAATATATTGGTTTTAACACCAGGAAGAAAAGTAATCCCGGCCAAAACGATACTCGCTAATACAACGAATATGGCTAATAATCTGTATTCTGCTTTAAGGAAAGCCAACGCACCTTCGTAGATGTAATCTGAAATCTCTTTCATTTTACCATCACCGGCGTCTTGTTTTAAAACCCAAGCTCTTTTGTAAGCCATAAAAAGCAATCCAATGAATGCCATTAATATCGGCACATAAATCATGTTTTCCATAAATATTTAAATGTTTATTATAAATTTTAATCGGGGGCAAAAGTAACAAAACATTAACAAAAAACAACTATATCAGTTGAATAATGTTAATTGACCATACGAAACTTTATACTGTTTATCTATCTTTCTTTTAATCTGCTTTGCTTTGCGTCTTCGCGTCTTTGCGAGATATAAAATTCGCTCGCAAAGACGCAAAGGCGCAAAGTCATTTTTTAATAAATATATTCGACTGTTCGGTTTCGTTTGTTCAGATAATGGTGCCACAAAAGAAAAGTCGCGGCAGTTCGGTAAGGAGCCCATTGCAAAGCAAATTCTTCCATGGTTTCTTTGGTGTGAATGTCGAATAGTTCTTTTAAGGTATTGACAACTGCGATATCGCCGAGCGGCATCACATCGGGTGCTTGTAATGAAAACATCAGATACACATCGATAGTCCAGTGGCCGATGCCTTTGATTTTTATGAGTTCATTTCGGACTTCCGTTGCAGATTTTTCAGCAAAACTTTCTAGATGGATTTCTTTATTGATGATGATTTGCGACAATCCTTTGATATAACCTGTTTTTTGTCTGCTGACACCAACGGCACGAAAATCTTCGTCAGATAAATTGACTAAAGTTTCGGGTTCAATTGATATTGTTTTTGTTTTGAGCTTTAAATATGTTGCTTTGGCGGAATCAATCGAAACTTGTTGTTCGAGAATCAGCAGCACTAAAGTTTCGAAACCTTGCGGACGAAATGGGATTTTGGGTGGCCCATATTGATTGATGATTTTTTGAAAAACCGGTTCGAGGTTCGCTAAATGGTTGATGGCTTCTTTCATATGATGTGGTCTAGCCCAGATGGGAACGGCATCCTTTTTCTTGCTCCTTTAGCAAGGAAAAGATATAGTGGACAGCTGGATCAAGCTCCTAAAAATAAAAACCTATCGAAGCTTTGACGGTAAATTTATTCGCGCCTTGTACCTCGAGATAGTTGCCTCGCCAAGAGAAATCGATGCGCAACACCTTGAAAATGTTTCCGACACCGGCACTGCATTCCCAATAGAATTTTTCAGGCGCATTGTAGACCAAACCCGAAGCGTTGATCGCTCTGTTCTCGTCTGAAACCGTTCCGTAAACCCCTTTGGCTCCGATAATTTCACGCCAATTGAGCTTTCTAAGAAACGGTACACGTGCGAAAATCTTACCTTGGAAATTGTGTATCCATTGGAATGTAGCGTATTCATCGGTTACAAATTCGTAGAATTTTAAGTTGTTGAATGTGTTTTCGATGGTGAAATACGTTTGATTTCCGGGTACAACACTCAATAATCCGAGCGGCACTTTACCATAAGTTTTCCCGAATTCGGTAATCAGGTTGGTACGTCCGATAGCGCCGATGATAATCGGTTGGTTGTAATAAATCTGGAATTTATTGTATGAGAAATCACCATTCATAAAGCCTTTGTATCCGCGACTGTAATTGAAAAATACGCGAGGAAATGGGTTGTCTACTTCGTTGCGTTCTACACCAAAACCAACTGTTTTTCTTCTTGGAGTATATTCAATTTGAAGATTGGCTTCGGGTTGAATCACATCGCTTTTGACTTTGGTTAATGCTAAATCGGTGTAATAATCAAGGCTGAATGTAGAAGCTGGTGATGCTGAAACCAATGTTCTGTATGAAAATCCGGTTTGGAGTCTCAAGTTTTTGACAGGCTCAATTTCAAGTGCTATTGCGGTGAGATTGATATTCGTCAGTTTGCCATTACTTCCATTGGTGAATAATGCCGAAGATGCGAAACTTCTTCCGAGTACGTCGTTGCTTGTGGTTAGGCTGGCGCCAATTTGTTCTACATCGCGCCGGTTTCCTCCTGAAATGATGAGGCGGTTTTTCTTATTAAGCATCCATTTGCCGGAAAGACCGTATTTGAATTTGTCGTCTTTAAAGCCATATGCCGTGTAACCTTGCAATCGCCAAGGATCATTGGCACCGAAATAAGTTCTGAGGCCGGCACGCAAGCGCAAACCTTCAACATCATTATTTCCGATGGTGGAATAAATCGAACCGAATTCTACATTCCCTAACGAAACGAAACCGCTGCTGATAATCGACACAGCATCATACAAACGTTTGAATTTTTTGACCGTTTTTAAAGTGTCGAGCATTTTATAAACGCCGAGTTCGTCTTTAGATAATTTTTCAAAACGATTTTCTTCCCAATATTCGTTGGGTTTGACGTAGACGGATTCGTCAACATAATTGACATCTTGCTTATAGAATTCGTCCGGTTTCTCGATGTTGAACTTATGATTTCTGTAATAAGTCGTTCGTTTTCCGTAGACGCCTTTCGATTTTTCTTTTTTGTTTAAAGCAAAATCGGACATCATATAATCTTTGGTCAATAGGAAGACTGAGTCGTTCATTACTTCGAATTCCTGTTCGATATAGACATCTTTGACCCAGTTGATGTTGGCGCTTTTCGTTACCGCCATATTGATGTTCTTGATCGCCCATGTGGTATCATTCACCCAAAAATCACCTTTGAATGTGAGTTCATTTTTTCGTCTTGGGTAAAACACAATGTTGTAGCAAAGTTTTTTGTCGATGTAAGCTGTGTCGGTCAATACATAATTATAGACATCGATTCCGGTTCTCGATAATGGGCTGGTGAAACTCTTGTCGAAAAACGTTACGTAATTGTTGTAGATGTCGTAATCGGAATATAGATCCTTGATGAAAGCGATGATTTGTTGGTTGGTTTCAAAACCTGAGTTTTTATTGGCCTTGAGAATGTCTTTGACTTTCTTTTTTACATTATCGCCATACACATCCGACAATGCTTCGTTGATGAAAATCGGCAAATAGGTTTTTCCGGTCACTTTAGAAGTATCGACTTGGTTGAAGATAAATTCCATGCCTTTGAAGATTTTTCTCTTCATGAAAGCACTGTCGATCGAGTTCATATCGAATTCGACTTTTTCGTATTTCTCCATCTGGTATTGGTTGAACATATTCAAACCATTCTTACGCTTGCGCGCCCAAATTTTTCTTAGAATGTCTAACGCGGGATTGTTTTTCTTGGAAGTTTTTCCGGCATAAACCACCACTTCTTTTAGGTTTTGCGAATCTTTCAAAATGATTTTAAAATCATAATTGACTTCTTTGGTCAATGTCACTTCTTTGGTTTGAAAACCAATAAAGGATACGACGAGTGTTTTATAGGATTTATCAGATTCAATATAGAAATGACCGTCTTCATTGGTTACGGTTCCCAAACTCGAATTCTTAAAAACCACATTCGCATACGGAACTGGCTGATTGGTATTATCAACGACGATACCACTCACTTTGGTTTGTGCCAAAAGCCATTGCGACAGAAAGGCGAATACTACTAATAATAACTTCTTTTTCATAAACTAAAAAACTTCACCAAACAGGATTCGATGAAGTTTCAAATATAGTAATTAGTTATGAGTTATGAATTATGAGTTATGAGTTTGCCAATTCTGCATAAACTCATAACTCATAATTCATAATTCATAATTATTTCTTATACATCACTTTCTTAACCGCCTTAATCACATCTTCCGAATTCGGCAACCATTCTTTGAGTAAAGTTGGAGAATACGGTGCGGGTGTATCAGCAGTTGTAATTCTTTGAATAGGCGCATCCAGAAAATCGAACGCGCGTTCTTGCACTATATAGGTAATCTCAGAAGCTACACTCGCAAATGGCCATGCTTCTTCAAGCACTACCAAACGGTTGGTTTTTTTGACTGAGTTTAGAATCGCATCATAATCCATTGGGCGAACTGTACGCAAGTCGATGATTTCACAAGAAATACCGTCTTGGGCTAATGCATCTGCTGCGATGTGGGCTTCTTTGATGATTTTCCCGAACGACACAATCGTTACATCGGTTCCTTCTCTTTTAATATCGGCAACACCTAATGGAATCGTGTATTCACCTTCGGGCACTTCGCCTTTGTCGCCATACATTTGCTCTGATTCCATGAAAATCACTGGGTCGTTATCGCGAATGGCAGCTTTCAATAAACCTTTTGCATCATAAACTGTAGATGGAACGACCACTTTCAAACCAGGCGTATTGGCAAACCAATTTTCAAAAGCCTGTGAATGCGTTGCACCCAATTGTCCCGCAGAAGCTGTTGGACCACGAAACACCATTGGCATTGGGAATTGTCCCGCTGACATCTGGCGCATTTTCGCAGCGTTGTTGATGATTTGATCGATACCCACAAGCGAAAAGTTAAACGTCATATATTCTACGATTGGTCTGCAACCATTCATTGCTGAACCAACCGCTATTCCTGCAAAACCAAGCTCTGCAATCGGTGTATCAATCACACGTTTCGGTCCGAATTCGTCGAGCATTCCTTTCGACGCTTTGTATGCACCGTTATATTCTGCGACTTCCTCACCCATCAAATACACGGATTCGTCACGGCGCATTTCTTCACTCATGGCTTCGGCAATCGCTTCTCTAAATTGTATCGTTCTCATATAAATATTCTTTGTATCAATTTTGGATAGCAAAAGTAAAAATTTAAAAACGATAAAAGATTTTTTTTATGGTTTTTTGTGGGCGATAAAAGTGAAAACCGATTTTATTCTGAACGAAATCGATGTAACTGACTTTTTAAAACAACAAAACACCATCATTTCAATAGTGCTTGTTTGATAAGGCCATTTTATTTATACGTTACCCATTATCTTCTTCAAGATCATTATGGTCATCGCTGCCGATGCTGTAGCCGTTATTTTCCTCATCCTCACTACCGATATTTTCCTGATCGTCATCGAGCTCCGAACCCGGGACATCCAAATCATCTCCTGAATGGTCTTCGGTGAAATTTTTCTCATTTCTTTTCCCATCGGCAGTATTGGACGATTTTACCTTAGAAATATCCTCCGGATTGATTTCAGTTTCTTCCTTATCTTGGTTGTAAATGTCTTCACTTGGCGGATAATTGACGTTACCCGGAAAGGCTTTGTCTGGATTCTCTGTAGCTTTATTTTTCGGTGTTTTGACAGTGCTTTTCATGATAAATTTGATTTAAATTTTGATTAGTTCATTTTTTCTTTCTCTTTTTTGAGTTTTAATTCTTCAATATCGGCGTCCATTTTTTCTTTTTTCATTCCAACCCTTATAAAACCAAAAAGGCTCATATAAACATTAGCTACCCAGACCAAAGCAAACATTGAAATTAAGTACCCACGCCAATCTTCATACAACAACTGAAACTTTGTAATAATCAAAAGAAACACCGTAACATAATGACTAAAACAATATTCGCAGGTAAATAAGTAGAAAAATTTACGTGCTAAAATCGATTTTGAGAATTTAGATTTTTGAGCACAAAAGTCTCTGGGTTCCTTAAAAATTTCTTCCCTAGTTACCGTCCAAGCGATACACGCAATTGGAATTGCTAAGACAAACAAATAGTATAATTGTTGTGATAATTCCATTGCAAACTTTGTTTTAAACGTCGCTTTTTTTATTTACTCCCGCTTCACTCAACGCTATGGCTATAGCTTGATTTCGGTTTTTTACGTTTCCTCCGGCTCCGTCTTTTCCTGATTTTAATGTCCCTTCTTTAAATTCATGCATCACTTTTTCAATTTTTGCTTTTTGCTTTTTCGTCTCTTTAGCCATAATTTCATAGTGTTATATTGTTGAATTAAGAAAGTGGCATCTGCTACTTTTTCTTGTTCAATAAAGGTACTTTAGGCACACTTTTTTTTATTTACAAAAATTAATTTTTCTGTTATACAATTGACACCTTACGAAATCGAAATAGTAGCGCAAAATATTATGCATGCATAATACTTTTATTCAAAATAATTTTATACTTTCGCAGCAGAAATACTCTTTAAAATTTTATAAAAAATGAAAATATTAGTTTGCATCAGCCATGTTCCTGATACTACTTCCAAAATTAATTTCACCAATGGCGACTCAGAATTCGACACCAATGGCGTGCAGTTCGTGATCAATCCGAATGACGAATTTGGTCTGACGCGTGCGATTTGGTTTCAAGAACAACAAGGCGCGAATGTTACCGTTGTCAATGTTGGCGGATCTGATACAGAACCAACGTTAAGAAAAGCATTAGCGATTGGTGCTAACGAAGCAATTCGTGTGAACGCCAATCCAACTGACGGGTTTTTTGTAGCCAAACAATTGGCCGAAGTGATCAAAAATGGTGGTTATGATTTGGTGATTGCCGGAAGAGAATCGTTAGATTATAACGGTGGTATGGTTCCCGGAATGTTAGCAGGTTTACTGGGTTTCAATTTTGTAAACTCTTGCATCGAACTCACTGTTGACGGAACCAACGCAAAAGCTTCACGCGAAATTGACGGTGGAAAAGAAATCGTATCGACTTCATTACCTTTAATTATAGGTGGACAAAAAGGATTGGTAGAAGAAAAGGATTTGCGCATCCCAAACATGCGTGGTATCATGACAGCCAGAACCAAAGTATTGACTGTTTTAGAACCTGTTGCAGCCAACACAGAAACCAAAGCAGTAAAGTTTGAAAAACCGGCGCCAAAATCAGCTGTGAAATTATTCTCAGCAGACGATTTAGACGGCTTGGTTAACGCATTGCACAACGAAGCTAAAGTTATCTAATAGATGACGAATCCGCGTTAGGGATTGGAAGCAGTACCGTGTACTGCGGAAAGCCCGACCCGCAGGGGAACGCCCAAAAATTAAATTCAAAATTCAAAATAATTTCAGATGTCTATATTAATATACGCAGAATCTGCAGAAGGAAAATTTAAGAAAGTCGCTTTCGAATTGGCATCCTACGCCAAAGCGGTAGCGCAATCATTAGGAACAACGGTAACTGCCGTGACAGTAAACGCCGGAAACGTTTCAGAATTATCGAAATACGGTGTCGACAAAGTGCTCAAAATCAACAACGACAAACTGGCCGGATTTACTGCGAAAGCATATGCCGACGCAATCAAACAAGCGGCTCAGAAAGAAAACGTAAAATTGGTTTTGTTGTCATCGACGACTGACAGTTTGTATTTGGCACCTTTGGTTGCTGTAGGTTTAGAAGCCGGATTTGCATCGAACGTCGTTGGATTACCGGTGAGTACTTCGCCATTTCAAGTAAAAAGAAACGCATTCTCGAATAAAGCATTCAACATTACTGAAATCAGCACCGACGTGAAAGTGTTGAGTTTGGGTAAAAACTCGTACGGTGTTTTTGAAAACGCTTCTTCCTTAACAGAAGAAGATTTTGCGCCATCAATTAGCGATGCTGATTTTGGTGTAAAAGTACAATCGGTTGAGAAATCATCCGGAAAAGTAACGATTGCCGATGCTGATATTGTAGTTTCAGCTGGTCGCGGCATGAAAGGGCCGGAAAACTGGGGCATCATTGAAGAAATGGCTAGTGTTTTGGGTGCAGCAACGGCTTGTTCGAAGCCGGTTTCTGATTTAGACTGGAGACCTCACGGAGAACACGTTGGACAAACCGGAAAACCTGTAGCGGCGAACTTATATATCGCGGTTGGAATTTCAGGAGCGATACAGCATATTGCGGGAATCAACTCGTCGAAAGTGAAATTGGTGATCAACTCAGATCCTGAAGCGCCTTTCTTTAAGGTTGCCGATTACGGAGTGGTTGGTGATCTTTTTGAGATTGTTCCTAAATTGACTGAAAAATTAAAAGCATTTAAGGCACAAAATTCATAATTTTTTTTAAATTGTGCCTGTGAAAGGCTATCTAAATGCAGTTCGTTTAGATAGCCTTTTTTTGTTTAAAAATGTATTGGTAGTTTCTATCAATTCGTTGTACTTTTGCAATTATGAGTTTAGTAAAGTTAACTATAAAAGGAATCTCCTACAGCCAAACGCAAAACGGAGCGTATGCATTGATTCTGAATGAAGTGGATGGTGAGCGAAAACTACCAATCGTTATTGGTGCTTTTGAAGCACAATCGATTGCCATTGCACTTGAAAAAGAAATCAAACCGCCGCGTCCGTTGACCCATGATTTATTCAAAAATTTTGCTGAGCGCTTTGATATTGTTGTCAAGCAAGTCATCATCCACAAATTGGTTGATGGTGTTTTCTATTCGAGCATCATTTGTGAAAGAGACAAAATCGAAGAAATTATCGATGCCAGAACTTCTGATGCGATTGCATTGGCGTTGCGTTTTTCGGCGCCGATTTTTACTTATAAAAACATCTTGGATAAAGCGGGGATTTATCTCAAAAGCAATTCCATTGAAGCCAATAAAGACAGCGAAGAACTCGACGGCGTGCTTTCTACACCCGAAACTTTTGGCATGGAAGAAAGCAACCAATCCGGTGATACTTATACCAAACACAGCTTATCGGAACTGCACGAACTTTTAGAAGGTGCCGTTCAGGATGAGGATTATGAGAAAGCTGCGAAGATTCGCGATGAGATTTCGAAAAGAGAATCTTAATATGTTGAATCGTTGATTTGTTTAATCGTGTAATCGATAGTCCTAATCAACGAAACCCGGTTAAACGATTCCACGATTAAACGATTAAACAACAAAAATGAAACAATACCACGACCTAGTAAAACACGTCTTAGCCAACGGAACCCAAAAAGGCGACCGCACTGGAACCGGAACCAAAAGTGTGTTCGGTTATCAGATGCGATTTGACTTGAGTGAAGGTTTTCCGATGGTGACGACTAAAAAACTGCATTTGAAATCGATCATTTATGAACTGCTTTGGTTTTTGAAAGGCGATACGAATATTGGCTACCTCAACGAAAATGGCGTTAAAATCTGGGATGAATGGGCCGACGAAAATGGTAATCTTGGACCGGTTTACGGGCACCAATGGCGCAATTGGAATAGCGAAGGCATTGACCAAATCACAGAATTGATTGACACTTTAAAAACCAATCCGAACAGTCGCCGCATGTTGATTTCCGCTTGGAATCCATCCGTTTTGCCTGATACATCGAAATCTTTTGCTGAAAATGTGGCTAACGGAAAAGTGGCTTTACCGCCTTGTCATGCGTTTTTCCAGTTTTATGTAGCGGATGGGAAATTATCTTGTCAATTGTACCAACGCAGCGCCGATATCTTTTTGGGTGTGCCTTTTAATATTGCTTCTTATGCATTGTTAGTATTGATGATTGCACAGGTTTGTGATTTACAACCAGGTGAATTTATTCATACGTTTGGCGATGCGCATATTTACAACAACCACTTTGAGCAATTGGAATTGCAATTGTCTCGCGATCTGAAACCTTTGCCTAAAATGATTTTGAACCCCGAGGTGAAGCACATTCTTGATTTTACTTTTGAGGATTTTACTTTGGTGGATTATGACCCGCATCCGCATATTAAAGGTGCTGTTGCAATTTAAAAACTTATCACACAAAAACCTCAAATTTTCCTTTGAGGTTTTTTTATCAGCAAACATTATTCTCCTACTTTTCTGATTATGAATTTTTTAGCACTTTCAACCAACAGCATCATTCCATTTTCTTAATAACTATTTCATTGTAGCTTCTTAACCAACTAGGAATATCAATGCTTTTATCTAGATTTGGAATATCAATTTTTAAATCAATTATGGGTGCATTTGTGATTAGTAAACGATTCAATGGTGATTTCAAATTTATTTTCGCTACCCGAAAAGGTAAAACGATATTCACGAGCATTGCGTGCAAACATAAGTCAGATTGTGAACTGATGATTGCCGCTATCAAAAACAATTTAGAATTGTTCGCCTTTACAAAGATTCGAAATGCCGGTGGCAAATATTCTTTCCGATTGTCGAAAGACGGATTGGTTTTGGCCAATAGCAGAAAATATTCAACGGAATTGATGCTAAAGAAAGGTATTGATGAGATTACAAAATATATTGCTGTTGCAGAAATTCTAGATTTTTCCGAAAACGAATTGGTGTTTGCTGATGAAGATGTGGCTTTTGGATAAACTTCTCGTTTTAATGCATAAAAAAACCTCTAACATAATTAGAGGTTTTTTTTCAGAGCGGAAGACGAGGCTCGAACTCGCGACAACCAGCTTGGAAGGCTGGAGCTCTACCAACTGAGCTACTTCCGCGTTTTGGTGGTGCAAATATAAATAATAAGTTTATTGACTTGCAAGTTTTTTTTAATAAAATTGCTTTTTTATTTGAACCCAACCATGCTTTTACGAGCCAATGTTTTTATCCTTAAATTGTTATCGAATTAATTCATCAATAAGAATATGATTGTTATCAAAAAAATCACCGCCGACGAGTTATATCCTATACGTCACGAGATTTTACGAAAAGGGGAAACTTTTGAAAAATGCATTTATCCCAACGATAATGCAGCATCAACATTCCATCTCGGCTTGTATGAAGATGCCGTTTTGGCTGGCGTAGTTTCCGTATTTCAAACCAAAAGTGTGGTCTTTAAAGATGAAAAACAATTCCAAATTCGCGGGATGGCGGTTTTAAATAAACATCAAAAAAAAGGATACGGTGCTGCTTTGGTTCGGGAAGTCGAATCGTATTTAAAAGCAAACGAAAACAACTACACACTATGGTTCAACGCGCGCATTATAGCCGTCGGGTTTTATGAAAAAATGGGATTTGAAAAAATCGGCAATGCTTTTGAAATCGACACGATCGGCATTCATTATATCATGTATAAAAAGCAACATGACTAAACAATAAAACAATTTAAGAAAACAAATTCTCGCTTGAATAATTTCTTGAAGGATGGTATATAAACAAACACGATTTGTTTTTAATCATTTGAATAATTTCATTCGAAAGCTCCGCAGGAACTGCAGGACAACCTTGACTTCTACCCAATCGTTGGTGGTTTCTGATAAAATCCGTAGAAACATAGTCAGCAGCATGCATCACAATACCTCTTTGTCGGGCGTGATCATTCACTCCTTTTTCCAATCCGTCGAGTTTTAGAGACATGCCATGTTTCCCGTTGTAAATTTCTCCTGTAGTATAAAAACCCAAGCTACTTTTATTTGAAGAATCCGCATTGGAGAATGAATTCGCAAACTCCTCACCTGTGTTTTTACCGTGAGCAACATATGTATTCATCAATATGGTATTGGTAGCCAAATCTATAATCCAAAGTCTTTTGGTGTTTGATGATAAACTGAAGTCGATAATCGTAAGCATGTCTTTTTCCAACATGCCTTTTTGCTGCAATTGGTAAAACCCTTTTAAGGCTTGTGAGAAGCTTTTGAGTTGTGGCAATTCAAAATGATTGGCATTCAAACCCGCATATAAGTTCGCAGCTTTAGCTTCAAAACTACCATGAGTTTTGGAAATAATATTTGAATCGGAAAGATTTGTTTCGATTGGTGCAAATGACATCAAAAAAAACAAGGAGACGAAATAAAATATTTTATAATTCATTGATTTAGGTTAGGTTATACAATAGACTCGGGGCAGCAAACTTATTAAAACATATTGAACTGACCAACTTTTTTAACAAAAAAATACGATTATCTACTGAAATAATCGACGAAATGCATGTTTTGAAACAAAATCGCTGCAAGACTTATTTTTATCAACTGCGTAAAATTCGGGGATAAACCAAAACGAAAGTTTTTTGATTTTAGTATAAATCTATTGGTGCTTTCAATTTAATCGTTATTTTTGTTTAACAAATCACCACCATTTATGAGTAAATTTTCTTACTTCATACTACTTTTTACAAGCCTATTTCATGTTGTTTCCTACGCTCAAAAGAAAACGCTGCATGCTGTTGCTTCGGGCAATATTACCATCGACGGAAAATTTGACGAACCCATTTGGGAATACGCTCCGGTCGCCAAAGACTTCATCATGTTTTCTCCCGATAACGGAAAACCAATCGACGAAGCAAAAAAAACAGAAGTGCAAGTAGCTTATAATGATGACGCCATATACATTGCTGCCAAGATGTATGATGACGAACCCAACAACATCAAAAGCGAAATTACCCAACGTGATATTTTTGGTACAGCCGATCATTTTGCTGTATTCATCAACGGATTCAATGACAGCCAACAAGATTTTCGTTTTTTCCTTAGTGCCGCCGGTGTTCAAATCGATTGCATTTTTACCAATGCCAATGGCGAAGATTTTACTTGGGATGCCATTTGGGATAGCCGTGTAGTGAAAACAGATTACGGTTGGGCTGCGGAAATAAAAATTCCTTATGCTGCATTGCGATTTCCAAAAGCTGAAAAACAAACTTGGGGATTGAATTTCTACCGCGAAATTAGAAATACCAGACAATCATACACTTGGAATTTCATCGATACTAAAATCAATAATGAGAGTGCACAATCCGGAATTCTCGAAGGCATCGACAACATCAATACACCAACGCGCCTTTTCTTCATCCCCTATTCCTCTGTATATATAAACACCAACGACCATGACAAAACCAGCGGCGAAATCAAAGGTGGTCTTGATGTGAAATATGGTATCTCCAACTCATTTACACTTGATGCCATCCTAATTCCAGATTTTGGGCAAACCAAATTCGACAATGTAGAATTGAATCTGAGTCCATTCGAACAGCAATTCAGCGAAAATCGACCGTTCTTTACAGAAGGTACCGATTTGTTTAACAAAGGCAGTTTGTTTTATTCGCGTCGTATAGGAAAAACCCCTGAGATTGAACTCAATGCCGACGAAACAATCAAAGAAAATCCGAGTTCCATCAAATTGGTCAATGCCGTTAAAGTTTCAGGACGTACCAAAAACGGACTTGGAATCGGTGTGCTCAATGCCATTACAGAAAAAACCAGTGTGACCATCGATGACAGTAATACCAATACTTCACGCAGGGCTGTGCTTTCACCATTAACCAATTACAACGTACTGACCTTAGACCAACGTTTCCGTAAAAACTCTTCAGTTTCTTTTATCAACACCAACGTAACACGCGATGGTAGTTTCCGCGATGCCAACGTATCAGGGTTGCTTTTCGACCTCAATACGAAAGCCAACACTTATAATGTAAGAGGGCAATTCAAATACAGTTTAGTCAACGAAAATCCTTTCGACAAAAAAGGCTATAGTTCCCTTTTATCAGTTGGTGAAACCAGCGGAAAATTTCGTTATTCAGCAACCGGCAGATATGTCTCCAAAGATTATGACTGCAATGATCTTGGTATCAATTTTCAAACGCATTACCATATATTACAAAGTGATGCCAGTTATCGCATCATCAATCCGACCAATACGTTCAATACGTTCCAAATTTCGTCAACCTTATATTCCGAATTCGATAACCGTTCGGGGCGATTACAAGAAGGCACCATAATTCTCGGACTAGATTCCAACACCAAGAAAAATAACTATATAGGTTCGGGCATCACCATACGTCCGCACAAAATTTACGATTTCTATGAGCCGCGTTCCTTAGGCGAAACTCAGTTTGTAACGGCTCCTGAGTACATCGAAACTAAATTGTATTACTCTCCGAATTACAACAAAAAATTCATCATCGATGTCAATACCACCTACGCCGTTTTCAACGAAAAAGACCGCATCAATTATGGTTTTTCGGTTGGCCCTCGTTACCGTATCAACGACCACATTTTACTGGTTTACAAATTCACTTTCCTACGCCAAAACAACAATACCGGCTATATCGATGATTTTGATCACGACGCCAACGCAGCCACAGCTGACAAAATTATTTTCGCACGTCGCAATCGCATTACTTACACCAATACCCTCGAAGGCAAATACGCCATCAACAACAAAATCAATCTGAACCTTTCCGTACGTCATTATTGGTCGTATGCCAAGAACCGCAACATTCTCGAATTAGAACCCAACGGAGATCTTACCGAAATTGATTATTATAACCTCAATAAAGATTCTAATTTCAAAACTTGGAATTTCGACCTCTCCTACAATTGGTGGTTCGCCCCAGGCAGCCAAGTTTCGCTGTTGTATCGCAACAACTCCTTGATTTCGGAAGATGTTTTCAACACGCGTTTTACCAAAAATTTTAGCGACAGTGTCAACAACACCAACCTCGATCACGTTTTCTCCGTCAGCATCCGATATTTTATCGATTACAATTCCTTGAAACATCATTAATATTCTTTAATTTCGTAGCTATTTCCTGCTCTACGCTTCAATCTTTCACGCCGAACAACGGCGCAAAAGGATAACCGCTGCGATCAGGGCTAGGGCACCTCATTTCAAAACAACGACTCGTCATCACGAGCAAAGCGACGTGACCTCAAACCAATAAAAAACTCAGCAAAAAAATCATGAACAAGAAAGTAATCCTAATGATTCTAGACGGTTGGGGAAAATCACCCGACCCAAAAGTATCCGCAATTGATAATGCCAATGTGCCTTTCATCAATTCGCTTTATACAAAATACCCAAACGCACAATTGCGTACCGATGGCCTCAACGTCGGACTTCCTGAAGGACAAATGGGCAACAGTGAAGTGGGCCACATGAACCTTGGCGCCGGTCGAATCGTGTATCAAGATTTGGCCAAAATCAATTTGGCGGTGCTCAATAAAACGTTTGATAAAGAGAAAGCCATTGCCGATGCATTTCATTATGCCAAAGAATATGATAAAGATGTTCATTTCCTTGGACTCGTTTCTGATGGCGGTGTGCATTCACACATCAACCATCTCAAAGGTCTTATCGACGCAGCGAATAATTACGGTTTGCAGAAAGTTTTCATCCATGCATTTACGGACGGCCGCGATGTCGACCCAAAATCAGGAACCGGTTTTATCGGCGATATCGTCAATCATGTCAAAGGAACTCCCGCAAAACTAGCTACTGTCATTGGCCGATATTACGCCATGGATCGTGACAAACGCTGGGAACGTGTCAAAGAATCGTATGATTTACTCGTACACGGAATTGGTGTGCATTCCAAAGATGCCGTCAAAAGTATCGAAGAAAACTACGCAAAAAATGTGACTGACGAATTCATGCCAGCCACGGTCATGACCAATGATCAAGATCAGCCGATTGCAACAATTAAAGAAAGCGATGTCGTGATTTTCTTCAATTTCCGAACAGACCGTGGCAGACAACTAACCGAAGTACTTTCGCAGAAAGACCACCTCGACTATAACATGCACAAAATGAATCTGTATTATGTCACGATGACCAATTATGACGATACTTTCAATAACATTTACCGCATTTTCGACAAAGACAACATCACCGAAACTTTGGGTGAGGTTTTAGAAAAACACCATAAGAAACAAATCCGAATTGCTGAAACTGAGAAATATCCACATGTGACTTTCTTCTTTTCAGGCGGTCGCGAAGAACCTTTTGAAGGCGAAACCAGAATCATGCGCAACTCCCCAAAAGTAGCGACTTACGATTTGCAACCCGAAATGAGTGCCTACGAATTAGCAAACGCTTTGGTTCCGGAATTAGAAAAAGGTGAAGTTGATTTTGTGTGTTTGAATTTTGCCAATGGCGATATGGTTGGTCATACCGGTGTCATGAGTGCCGCCATAAAAGCTTGTGAAGCCGTCGATGCTTGTGTAGAAAAAGTCATTACTGCAGCATTGAAAAATAATTACACCACAATAGTGATTGCAGATCATGGCAATTGCGAAACGATGATCAATCCTGATGGAAGCCCCAATACAGCGCATACGACGAATCCGGTTCCGATTATTTTGGTGGATCCCGAATTGAAACAAATTCACGATGGCGTTCTAGGCGATTTAGCACCAACCATACTAGCATTAATGGGCATTGAAAAACCCGAAGTCATGACGAGACATTCTTTATTGTAAAAAATCGAACACAGATTTTATAGATTAGTTCATGTCAATCCGTGAAATCTGCGAAATCCGTGTTCAATAAAAAAGTTCCAAATTGGAGCTTTTATTTTTTACATTTTATTTAGTAAATCATAATATTCGCGTTCGATATTTTCCTGATGATTCGGATGGGCAATACGAACCAATTCTTTAGCACGTTGGCGAAGTGTTTTCCCATACAAATCAGCAATCCCGTTTTCGGTGATTACATAATGAATGTGCCCTCTAGTGGTAACTACACCCGCACCTTGCTTTAGAAAAGGAACAATTCTGCTTTCCCCTCTTTTAGTCGTTGAAGGCAACGCAATAATGGCTTTACCACCGGGGCTTAACGAAGCGCCTCGAATAAAATCCATTTGACCACCAACTCCGGAATACATTTGTGGACCAATCGAATCTGCACAAACTTGTCCGGTCAAATCCACTTCAATCGCCGAATTAATCGCAATCATATTCGGGTTTTTCCTAATGCGAGCGGTGTCATTCACCATCGAAGATTCTTTCATTTCTATAAACGGATTGTCATTCACAAAATCATACAATCGCTTAGAACCAATAAGGAACGTTGCCAAAACCCTACCTCTTAATGTGCCTTTGTAATTGCAATTGATGACGTCGTTTTCAATCAAATCGATGACGCCATCAGAAAACATTTCGGTGTGCAAACCCAAATCTTTATGGTTTTTCAGTTTGCTCAAAGCTGCATTTGGAATCGAACCAATACCCATTTGCAAAGTACTTTTGTTATCAATTAAAGAAGCCACATAGCCACCAATTTTTTCTTCATCAGCAGTAAATGGAACCACTTCATGAGCATAAATTGGAACATCTACTTCGACTAAATAATCAATTTCAGAAACATGCAAAATACCGTCACCAAAAGTTCTTGGCATTTGAGGATTGACTTGCGCTATTACAATTTTAGCATTTTCTATCGCTGCTACAGTCGCTTCCACAGAAACACCTAGCGAGCAATAACCATGTTTATCCGGTGGCGAAACATGAATAAACGCCACATCGATTGGCAACACGTTTTTACGAAACAGGTGTGGTAATTCGCTTAAAAATACTGGTGTATAGGATCCGTTTCCCGCTTTTAAAGTATGCCGTACATTGGCTCCAATAAAAAAGGAATTCACGTGAAAACTATCTGCCAATGCCGGATTCGCATAACGCGCCTCGCCTTCGGTATGCAAATGACAAACCTCAACATTGCGCAATTCTGAAGCCCTTTCTGTTAAGGCATTGGCCAAAATCGTGGGCGCAGCAGCTGCGGCTTGAAGATAAACCCTGTCTCCTGATTTTACTACTTTGACAGCTTCTGCTGCCGTTACATATTGACTCATACCTAAAAATTTTAATCAAATGTACGCGCGATTTCATTTTTAAAATATGACAAATCTCATTTACTATCTTAAAATTGAAAATAATAAATAAAAGTTAAATTTTCATAATCAATAGTATTACTATTATATTTGCATAAAAAACAATCAATATGCAGACTTTATTCGCAAACTTTAAAATTCAAATCAATCCCAAAATTTTTGTAAAAGATCCCGAAACATCTGTCCTTGGAAAAAAAATCATTGAGCACAGTATTCTGTTGATTAACGACATTGGTTTTGAAAACTTTACTTTTAAAAAATTGGGCGATCGCATTGGTTCGAATGAAAGTTCCTTGTACCGCTATTTTGAAAACAAGCACAAACTACTAATTTACTTGTCATCATGGTATTGGAGTTGGATGGAATATAAATTAGTATTCACGACCAGCAACATCGAAAATGCGGAAGAAAAATTAAAAAAAGCTATTGCTACCATTACTGAAAAAATTGAAGACGATTCAAATACCGAGCATATTAACGAAGCGATTTTGAATAAAATTATCATTGCTGAATTTACCAAAACCCTACATACAAAAGAAATAGATCAAGAAAATAAAGAAGGTTTTTTCTCGATTTACACTCGAATCATCAACAGAATTGTAACGATAATTCATGAGGTCAATCCGCAATATCCATTTGCCAAAAGTCTAGTATCTATGATAGTAGAAGGGAGTTTGCACCAACACTTCTTGCAAGAACACTTGCCTTTGATTACTGATTGTGATGAAAATGTAAGTCCAACAGATTTCTATCAAAACCTCGTATTCACACTCCTAAAAAAATAATCCATGTCTGCATTAACAAGGTTTTATAATTTATTGCGACTCGATAAAAAAGATGTCTTTCAATTGCTCTTTTATGCCATTTTTGCCGGACTACTAAGTTTGTCCTTGCCGTTAGGCATCCAAGCGATTATCAATTTTATTCAGGCAGGACGCATTAGCGCCTCTTGGATAGTTTTAATTGTTTTAGTGGTTATTGGCGTGGCATTGATTGGGATTTTATCTTTGATGCAACTCCGAATTTCGGAAAATCTTCAACAAAAAATATTTGTTCGTGCTTCATTTGATTTTGCTTCGAGATTCCCTAAAATAAAATTTGAAGCGCTCTACAACAAATATCCTCCTGAATTGGCCAACCGTTTTTTTGATACCATCTCTATTCAAAAAGGAACATCAAAATTGCTGTTGGATTTTTCAGCAGCAATACTTCAAATTGCTTTTGGAATTATTCTGCTCTCGCTTTATCATCCATACTTCATCATTTTCGGAATCTTATTAATTTTTTTGTTGTATTTTATTTTTAAATTCTCCTACCATTCCGGTTTAGAAACGAGTTTAAAAGAATCCCATTTCAAGTATAAAGTAGCGAGTTGGCTACAAGAATTAGCGCGCAACAATTTTAGTTTCAGAAGCAATCTCAATTACGATTTCGCCTTAGAAAAAAATAATGCTTTGGTTAGTGATTATTTGGGTTATCGTGAAAAACATTTCAGAATCATTCAAAAACAATTCAGCCAACTCATTGTTTTCAAAATGATTATCACAGCGAGTTTGCTTTCGATTGGCGGCTATTTGGTGATTCAGCAAAAAATGAATATTGGTCAATTTGTAGCTGCAGAAATCATCATTTTGTTAGTTATCAATTCTGTAGAAAAAATCATTCTCGGATTGGAGACTTTTTACGATGTATTGACTTCGGTTGAAAAAATTGGCACAATCACCGATTTGACTTTAGAAGAGGATATATCACAAGAATATGATTGCTGCTTCACCAACATTCAATTGGAAATTGAAAATTTGAAATTTCGGTTTCCTGATTCCAAAAATGATGTGATAAAAACCATTTCCTTGAAAATCAATCAAGGTGAAAAAATATATCTTGATGGTGAAAACGGCTCTGGAAAAACCACATTAATCCGCATTTTATCAGGGTTATTACAACCCACGTCAGGCGCTTTTTTCATAAATGATGATACGTTTAGAAAAATCAACCTGCAACAATATCGCTCTCAAATTGGGACGATTCTTAACGGTGAAACACCTTTTGAAGGAACCATTCGCGAGAACATTACTTTTAATGATCTGTCAGTTTCTATTGAAGAATTAAAATGGGTGATTGAAGCCATGCAACTCGGCGATGTCATCAAATCATTACCGAACGGACTCGACACAAAAATCTTTCCGGAAGGCAAACAACTGACTTCTTCTAACGCTCAGAAAATACTTTTAGCTCGAAGTATTATACACAAACCAAAAGTCTTGTTTTTTGAAAATCCGACAGACCACATGGATGAAGCGGTTGCAAAAGACATTATCGAATTTTTGTGTGCTCCCGAACACCAATGGACTGTCATTGTTTCATCTAAAAACCAATTGTGGAAAACAAAAGCCACCCGC
Source organism: Flavobacterium sp. (assembly GCF_031411595.1). GTDB lineage: Bacteria > Bacteroidota > Bacteroidia > Flavobacteriales > Flavobacteriaceae > Flavobacterium. The sequence continues at coordinate 27,569 of NZ_JANOBI010000043.1, forward strand.
CACATTGTGATGCAGAGTGGAAAAATGATTTCCGACATCCAAAAAACATAAGTTATGCTGAACATATCCCATACCAATCAGAAAATTAAGCCGCTCGAAAAATACTCTGCGGTCAAAAATTTAAGTAACAGACCACATTATAAAATTTTAAATCGAATTATTTTTGCAGTGTCCGTTCTAGGGCTAATTATGCTATTCTTGCCGTGGACACAAAACATTTCCGGCGCCGGTGCCATTACTACACTAAAACCAAATCAACGACCACAAACCATTCAAACGGTGATTCCGGGTCGAATCGAAAAATGGTATGTTAAAGAAGGTGATTTTGTTCAAAAAGGCGATACAATTTTATTCATTTCTGAAATCAAAGAAGATTATTTCGATCCCAATTTGGTCAGCAATACCAAAAATCAGGTAGAAGCCAAAAAGAAATCGGCGGTTTCTTATGTCTCGAAAGTTTCAGCCTTGTCGAATCAAATTCAGTCTATCGAATACGAAAAGGGATTGAAGCTACAACAAGCAGAAAATAAAATCAAACAAGCTTTTCTGAAGATAAAAAGCGACAGCATTGATTTGGAAGCCGTTAAAACGCAAATTAAAATTGCCAAAACGCAATTCAACCGATCGACACAATTGCACAAAGAAGGTCTGAAGCCATTAATCGATGTGGAAGAAAAACGATTAAAATTGCAAGAATCAGAAGCCAAAATCATTACCCAAGAAAACAAATTATTGACGAGCAAAAACGAGTACATCAACACGAAAGTAGAAATCAATAGAATCAAAGCCGAATACAACGAGAAAAACGCCAAAGCCGAAAGCGATCAATTTACAGCTTTGAGCAACCAGTACGATACGGAAGCTCAAGTCAATAAACTCGAAAACCAATACACTAATTATAGTATTCGTAACGGTTTGTATTATATCAAAGCACCGCAATCGGGTTATGTCAATCGCGCTTTGCAAGCTGGTTTGGGTGAAACCATCAAAGAAGGCACGCCCATCGTAAGCATCATGCCTTCTGAATACGAAATTGCAGTAGAAACTTACGTCGACCCAATTGATTTGCCTTTATTACATCGCGGCGAAAAAGTACGCGTTTGGTTTGACGGTTGGCCGACCATCGTATTTTCGGGCTGGCCGAATATGTCGTTTGGTACTTTTGGTGGCAGAATCGTAGCCATTGAAAATTTTATCAGCGACAACGGAAAATTTAGAGTACTCATTGCACCTGATGCGCAAGAACTTCCTTGGCCAAAACAGTTGAGCATTGGCGGCGGCGCCCAAACGATTGCACTGCTCAACAATGTTCCGATTTGGTATGAAATATGGCGAACACTCAACGGTTTTCCACCCAATTATTATCAACCAAAAACCAACAAATCAAAAGTAACCAAATCATGAAAACGATACTAACATTCTTTTTGTTTTTGGGATGCTTGAGTTTTGGACAGGAAAAAGTGCCGCATGAACTTAGCTATAATGAGTTTTTGGGATTCGTCAAAAAATACCATCCGTTGGTTAAAAATGCACAGATTCAGATTAATGAAGCCCAAGCATCTTTAATGAAGGCTCGCGGCGCGTTCGATCCTAAAATAGAAGTTGATTTTAATAAAAAACAGTTTAAAGATCAAGCCTATTATTCGATACTGAACAGCAGTTTTAAAATCCCAACTTGGTATGGTATCGAACTCAAAGCCAGCTTCGATAATAATGAAGGCATCTATCTCAATCCGGAAAACACTTTGCCAAATCAGGGATTAACTTCACTTGGCATTAGTATTCCGTTGGGTCAAGGTTTGTTCATCAATGATCGAATGGCGAACTTGAGAAAAGCCAAAATGCAAATCCAATTAAGCAAATCTGAACAACAATTAGAAGCCGTTTCCGTCATGTATGAAGCTTCTATCGCTTATTTTAATTGGAAAAAAGCTCATGATGAAGTGCAATTGTACAAACAATATAAAGTAAATGCCTTGCAACGTTTTAAAGGAATCAAAACCTTAATAGAACAAGGGGACAAGCCAGCCATTGATAGTATTGAAGCCAAAATCGTTCTAAAAAACCGAGAATTGAATTTGGAAGACGCCCAACTCAAACTGACCAAAGCCAAATTAACATTAGGTGTTTTTTTGTGGCTCGAGAACAATATTCCGTTAGAGTTGGGTGAACAAACCATCCCCGAAACGGCACTCAAATCGACCATTCAAGAAACGTTAAAAACCAACGACTTGTTGCAATCTGATTTCACGATTGCAAAGCATCCAAAAATCAATGCGCTGCAAAGTAAAATTGCAATATTAAATGTAGACCGAAAATGGAAAGCCAATCAGCTGTTACCTAAAATCGATTTGGGGTATACGTATCTTTCAGAACCGAGTTATTTTGATCGATATCGGTTGGAAGATTACAAAATCGGTGTCAATTTTTCGTTTCCAATATTGTTGCGTAAAGAGCGTGGCGATTTGAAACTGGCGCAATATAAAATTCAAGAAACACAATCCATTCTCGATTTTGAAAGACTGCAATTGACCAATAAAATTAAAGGACAACAAGCCGAAATTGGATCACTTACCAAACAAAATGAATACATCAGCAACTTGGTCGAAGATCATAAAACCATGCTACAATCTGAAGATCGGTTATTCGATTTAGGAGAAAGTTCACTTTTCCTAATCAATTCAAGGGAGAACAATTTAGTGACTGCCCAATTGAATCAAATTGCGTTAGAAAACCGTTATTATATTTCAAATTCTGAGCTTTTTAAAATCATCGCCAATCCGAATTAAATATCCTAAAAATCATTACTTTTGACGGCTCAATTAACAAGAACATGATTATCCAAAAAACAAGAGAAGAAATTGAATTGATGCGCGAAAGTGCGTTGATTGTTTCTAAAACTTTAGGCATGATTGCAAGTGAAATCAAACCCGGAGTAACCACTTTATACCTCGATAAATTAGCCGAAACATTCATTCGTGATCATGGCGCAGAACCTAGTTTTTTAGGTTTGTATGGTTTTCCAAATTCGCTTTGTATGAGCCCGAATGCGCAAGTTGTTCACGGCATTCCGAACAATACGCCACTTCAAGAAGGCGATGTGATTTCTGTTGATTGCGGTGCTTTCAAAAACGGTTATCATGGTGACCATGCGTATTCTTTTGAAATTGGAGAAGTCGCACCCGAAACCAAAAGATTACTTCAAGTAACCAAAGAATCTTTATATGTAGGAATCCGAGAATTCAAAATCGGAAACCGTGTTGAAGATGTTGGTAACGCCATTCAAAAATATACAGAATCACATGGTTATGGTGTCGTTCGTGAATTGGTCGGACATGGTTTAGGCCAGAAAATGCACGAAGATCCCGAAATGCCCAATTACGGAAAACGCGGTCGCGGAAAATTATTTATTGAAGGCATGGTTGTAGCCATTGAGCCGATGATCAACATGGGAACGCGTAATATCAAACAACTCAAAGACGGCTGGACAATCCTGACTGCTGATGGAAAACCGAGTGCGCACTTCGAACATGACGTAGCCATCATCGATGGGAAACCTGAATTGCTTTCAACATTTGCATACGTGTATCAAGCATTAGGAATTGTGAGCAATGAGGAAGATGAGTTTCGTCGTGAACCTTTGACATTGTAATGAAGAAACTTTTTAAACTCATATTAAATACCATCCCACGTCCAATCCTAATCCGATTGAGTTATATCGTTCGTCCTATTTTAGCATTGACATTAAAAGGTAATCGATACACCGATCCCATCGATGGGAAAAGTTTCCGCATGTTTTTGCCTTACGGATACGGAACACAACGCAACAATGTATTGTCACCGAGCACACTTTCACTAGAAAGACATCGACTGCTTTGGCTTTACCTAAAAAACGAAACTGATTTTTTTTCAGCACCAAAAAAAGTACTACACTTCGCTCCGGAGCAAGCTTTTTACGAGCTTTTCCGCAACCAAAAAAACTTAGATTACACCACCACCGATTTGCTTTCACCACTAGCCGATGTTAAAGCTGATATTTGCAATCTGCCTTTCGAAGACAATACTTACGATGTCATTTTATGCAATCATGTTCTCGAACACATTCCTGATGACACCAAAGCCATGCAGGAATTATATCGTGTACTAAAACCAGGCGGCATGGGCATTTTTCAAATTCCACAAGACTTAAATAGAGCTAGTACTTTTTCAGATGACACGATTACGGATCAGAAAGAACGCGCTAAAATTTTCGGACAATACGACCACGTTCGCATCTACGGAAGAGATTATTTCGACAAACTCAGAAGCATTGGATTCCTAGTCAATGAAGTCGATTATACCAAAACACTTTCTCCCGAATTAGTCGACCAATATTGTCTCGCCCAAGGCGAAATCATTCCCGTTTGCACCAAAAAATAATCGTATGCAAACGTTAATTTTCATCGATTTAAAATCAATATAGTAGTATATTTACTTTTCGAAATAATTACGCTAGTATGTTGAAATCACTTTACACTATAATATTACTCGTCTTGACTTGCGCTTTAAGCAACGCCCAAGAAGAAAAAGAAGTCATTCCGCCTTACAATATCAAAACCGTTTCGTTTGTGCAAAACGGACAAAACATCGTCCCAATATTTCAATTGGGCGACACCTTTCAATTGGCATTTGATGATTTATTTGGCAACGAAGCCAATTACTATTACCAAATCGTGCATTGCGATTATGATTGGAAACCATCGCAACTTTCCATCAATGAATACATGCAAGGTTTCGACAACCAACGCATCCAAGATTACACCAATTCCTATAACACACTCCAAGTTTATTCGCACTACAAAATACAATTCCCAAACAAAAATACCCGATTGCTGGTCAGCGGCAACTACATGATTAAAATCGTCAACGAAGATCGCGATGTGGTTTTTTCAAGAAAATTTATTATGTATGAAAACCTCGTAACCGTTTCTTCACAAGTTAAAAGAGCCAGAAACGTAGCCGATGTCAACTACAAACACAACATGGAGTTTACCATCAAATCAACTAGTATCACCTTTCAAAGCCCATTAACCAATGTTAAAATACTACTGCTCCAGAACGGCCAATTAAACTCCGGCATCACCAACATCAAACCCATGTATACCATCGGCAATGATTTGATTTATAAATACGACGCCGAAACCCAATTTTGGGCCGGAAACGAATTCCGCTATTTCGAGAATAAAGACATCCGAAGCGCCGTCAACAACATTGCAAGAATCGATTCTCAAGGCGGTGTTTACAATGGTTATTTATATACCGATGAAGCCAGATCACGCGAACAATATTCTTACAATCCTGACATCAATGGTAACTTCATTACCAAAAACTTAAATGCCGAAAACAACGACATCGAAGCCGATTACGCTTGGATCTTTTTCTCACTTTCCGCGCCGTCCTATTTCGACAAAAAAGACATTTATGTCAATGGCATGTTCAACAATTACGCGATATCGCCCGAAAACAAAATGGACTATAACGCCGAAAAATCGGTCTATGAAAAAGCCATCATGATCAAGCAAGGTTTTACGAATTACCAATACGTTGTGGCCGATAAATCAGGGAAAATTGATGCCGAAAAAGCCATCGACGGCAACTTCTACCAAACCGTAAGCGATTATTTTACGTTAATCTATTACAAAGAAAACAGCCAACGTTATGACCGCATCATTGGCAAAAGTGTTGTGACTTCGGAGAATATTATTAATTAAGAAAATTTAACTTTAATTTATCGTAGAAAATTCAATTTTTCGTAAATTTGACAGCAATTCACTTATAAATCAACCATGGTTTCACAAATAACAAGAGGCATAAAAATTTCGGTTTTGACGACTTTTGAAGGCACGTACTTCAAGAATCACAAAATCCATTTTGCTTTTAGTTACGAAGTCTCAATCGAAAACCACAGCAAAGATTCGGTGCAACTCACTTCCCGCCATTGGGAAATTTTCGATTCGCTCAATGATCTCGAAATCGTAGATGGCGAAGGCGTTATCGGTAAAAAACCGGTTTTAAAACCAGGAGAAACGCACACGTATAGTTCAGGTTGTCTGCTTGCTTCTCCGTTTGGTGCGATGCGCGGTCATTTCAACATGATCAATTTCACCTCAACCAAAAACTTCAAAGTGATTGTTCCGACTTTCAAATTGAGTGCTCCTTTTGCTTTAAATTAGAAGCTCATCCAGCTATCCGTTCCAAGTTTTTGGCTTCCCGACTTTTTTTGAAAAGCAAAAAAAGAGCTTCTGCTAGTCGCTTTTTTTTACTAACAAAAAATAGCCGGCAAACCAAAAAGCTTTCTCTGCTATCTGGGCTAAAAACCCCGAAACATTCACACAGTTTTATAAATATTGATATCCTGTTTTTCAATAAACCTTTGTACTTTTGTAACCGATTTAATTGAGAACACACATCCAACAATCTAATAATCCAGCAATCTAACAATCTAACAATCTAACATATGCTCAAAGGATTCTTTCACGTACCCAAAGCAGTTAACGAACCTGTAAAATCGTACGCACCCAATTCACCCGAAAAAGCGGCTGTTTTAGCAACATACAAAAAAATGTGGAACGAAAAAATCGACGTGCCACTCTACATCGGAAGCGAAGAAATCCGAACCGGAAATACGCGAAACATGACCGCGCCACACGACCACCAACATGTCGTAGGAACGTATCATCTCGCAGAAAAAAAACATATCGAACAAGCCATTGCCAACGCATTAGCATCAAAAGCCAAATGGGCAAACCTAGCTTGGGAACAACGCGCAGCCATCTTTTTAAAAGCAGCTGAACTTATAGCCGGACCTTATCGTGCGCGCATCAACGCTGCAACCATGATTGCGCAATCTAAAAATATATTTCAAGCCGAAATCGACGCTTCTTGTGAACTGATTGATTTCTTGCGCTACAACGTTGAGTTCATGACGCAGATTTACAACGACCAACCCAAATCAGATTCCTCAGTTTGGAACCGTTTGGAATACCGTCCGTTAGAAGGTTTTGTGTATGCGATTACACCATTCAACTTTACCGCCATTGCCGCCAATCTTCCTGCAAGTGCTGCGATGATGGGCAATGTCGTAATTTGGAAACCAAGTGACAGTCAAGTGTTTTCTGCTAAAATCATCATCGATGTTTTCAAAGAAGCCGGACTTCCTGATGGCGTGATCAACGTAGTTTTTGGCGATGCACAAATGATTAGCGAAACGATTTTTGCAAGCCGTGATTTTGCGGGTGTTCATTTTACAGGATCCACGCATGTGTTCAAAGACATTTGGAAAAACATCGGAACCAACATTCACCATTATAAAACCTACCCAAGAATTGTGGGTGAAACCGGCGGAAAAGATTTCATCGTAGCACATCCAAGTGCGAATGTGAAACAAGTCGTAACCGGAATTGTGCGTGGCGCTTTTGAGTTTCAAGGACAGAAATGTTCGGCAGCATCGAGAGCTTATGTTCCAAAAAGTTTGTGGAATGACGTCAAATCACAATTGATTGCAGATGTGAAATCGATGAAAATGGGTTCGCCTGAAGACTTCGGAAACTTCATAACCGCAGTCATTCACGAAGGCTCATTCGACAAATTGGCGAGCTATATCGACCAAGCTAAAAAAGATGCTGATGCAGAAATTATAGTGGGTGGAAACTATGACAAATCGAAAGGTTATTTTATTGAACCAACGGTTATCGTAACCACGAATCCGAAATACACTACGATGGAAACTGAATTGTTCGGACCGGTAATTACAATTTACGTTTACGAAGATTCTAAATGGAGTGAAACCTTAAAACTTGTCGATGAAACTTCAGAATATGCCTTAACCGGAGCTATTTTTAGTCAAGATCGTTACGCGATTGAAGAAGCTACAACAGCACTTCAAAACGCAGCCGGAAATTTCTACGTCAATGACAAACCTACGGGTGCCGTAGTTGGCATGCAACCTTTTGGTGGCGCTCGTGCTTCGGGAACCAATGACAAAGCGGGCTCGGCACTGAATCTGTTGCGTTGGGCTTCACCAAGAACCATCAAAGAAACTTTCGTGACACCAGAAGATTATCGTTATCCGTTTTTGGGAGAATAATCAAAATATATTTTATAGAAAAGCCTAATGCAAAACGTTAGGCTTTTTTTATTGTTCTGATTCTCAGAATTATTTAGTACATTCGATACTCTTTTTAAAATCAATGTTTATGAAAACAAAATTACTTCTTGCCCTTTCGTTTTTTACCTTTTTATGTAAAGCACAAGCGCCTATTAATTCATATTACTCAGTTGACGGATCAACCTTTACGGTGGTTAATTCCGTTCTTCCACTAGATGACACACCAACAGGCGCCAATGCGACATGGGATTTTACCTCGCTTAATCAAATCGGAACCTCCACAGAAACCAATCTAGCACCAACATCACAAGAAAGTACCACTTTCCCGAATACGACTACCAATACATTGACAACAACCGAAATTAATTTTCTGATTTCAGAATCCAATATCTACTCCAAAAATAACGCTGGCGAAGTTTCGATTACCGGAATTGTCAATTCAGAAATTGAACTAAATTTTGTAGATGACAATGCTTTGTTAGGTACTTTTCCGCTAAATTATGGTTATTCAAATTCTGATACTGTGGCAGGAACTTTCATTTCTGGAGCGTTCAATGGAGACGTTGCCGGAACGGTAAACACTAGTGTTGATGCTTATGGAACATTAAATCTTAATATAGACAGTGCTGGAGAAACTTCTTATGCAGTAACTCGCCTTAAATCTGTTCAAAATATTACTTTGCACCATTTTGTTTTCGGGAATGTAGGTACAATAGCTCAGACTGTCTACTATTATTACATCAATGGAGGTCCAAATTCTGCCATATTCAAAACGTCTCGCACCATCGTGAATGTTCCTTTGCAAGGCATCAATAATGAAACTACGGATCGAATGGAAAAATACAATATTCCGTTGGGTGTTGTTAGTAACATTGCTGTAGCAGATCAGTTAACTTTGTTTCCAAATCCAACTAATGATGTGCTTAACATTGATAACAAAACGATGCAAGCTATTAAACAAATTACCATTACTGATATGAGTGGAAGAATGGTGATGCGCAATAATGGCAATGTTAATTTGATATCGATTGGTCATTTGAAAAAAGGAATTTACACTGCAACTTTGGAAACAGAAACGAATAAAGTCACTCAAAAAATCATAAAAAAATAGATTTTAAAATTATTTTTTAGAAATTAAAAAACCACAAAAGCATTTAGTTTTTGTGGTTTTTTAATTGTGAAATGAAAGGTAATTATTACGCTTTAAACTTTAGTGGCAAATGCACTACTTTTTTGGTTTCGAAAAATTCGTCTTCAAAAAAATCAGCAATATCAAATTGTGTAGCTTTTGGAAATAAAGCCAATTCATCGGTCAAATCGCCACCTTTTAAATACAGAATACCATTCTTCAATTCGTGTTTGTTTTGCTTTTTGATTTTGTCTTTAACCCACGATACGAAATCCGGCATGTTGGTCACGGCACGACTCACGATAAAATCATAATCGCCTTTGACATTTTCGGCTCGCAATTGTTCGGCTTTCACATTTTTCAATCCGATGGATTCTGCAACGGCTTTGACCACATTGATTTTTTTTAAAATCACATCAATCAAATAAAAACGGGTTTCTGGAAACAATATCGCCAACGGAATTCCGGGAAAACCACCGCCTGTACCTACATCTAAAACATAAGTTCCGGGTTCAAACTTTTGAATCTTCGCAATCGCCAACGAATGCAATACATGCTTAATGTATAGCGCATCAATATCTTTTCTGGAAACTACATTAATTTTAGCATTCCAATCCTGATATAAGGCTTCGAGCATTTCAAATTGTTTGATTTGCTCATCCGTCAGATTTGGAAAATACTTAAGAATCTCTTCCATGCTTTAATTTTTTAACAAAAGTAATACTTTACTGTTGATATATTTATGGGAACTTTGGCAATCCAAAAATTAATAATAAGTACATTTGCACATTATACCAAATCATATGAATACTACTGCTCCAACATTTTCAAATCAAGATAATCTGAAGTTTTTCAGGACGTTAAACTCAAGAGTCAATAATTATTTCAAAGAAAACAACATCCCGAAAACCGGGAACTGGAAAATTCATTTGAAAACCGTAATTCTATTTACCATTTTTCTGACACCTTATTTTTTAATTCTGACTTTAGATATGTCGATTTGGTATCAATTGCTGCTCAACATTTTAATGGGCATCGGAATGGCTGGTATTGGGATGAATGTCATGCATGATGGGAATCACGGCGCTTATTCTTCAAAATCTTGGATCAACAAATTTATGGGTGGAAGCATTTATGTTTTGGCCGGAAATGTATACAATTGGCAAGTGCAACATAATGTTTTGCACCATACTTACACCAATATTCATGGTCATGATGAAGATTTGGATGCCGGAAGAATCATTCGTTTTACTCAAAATGCGGAATGGCATAAGTTTCATAAATTCCAACATTATTATTCTTTCTTTTTGTATGGATTGCTGACATTCAACTGGTCGCTTACGACTGATTTCAAACAAATGCGCGCCTATTTAAAAAGAAAATTATCTTACGGAACACCGCAAAGTCCACGACGATTGTGGACCGTTTTAGTCATTACCAAAATCATTTACGTTTTAATTTGGGTGGTGTTGCCTATCAGTTTCGGCGTGACTTGGTGGAAAGTATTTCTGGGATTTTTCGTGATGCATTATGTAGCCGGTTTGATTTTGAGTATCGTTTTTCAATTGGCGCACGTCGTTGAAGAAACAGACAATCCTATTCCGAATTCAAATGGCGAAATCGAAAATACATGGGCGATTCATCAATTGTATACTACTGCGAATTTTGCTCCTAAAAACAAAATCGTCAACTGGTTTACCGGCGGATTAAACCACCAAATCGAACACCATTTGTATCCTCATATCAGTCACATTCATTACGGGAAAATCGCCGAATTTGTAAAACAAACAGCCGAGGAATGCAACTTGCCGTATCATGAATTTAAAACCATGAGAAGTGCAGTCATCGCACATTACAAACATTTAAAAGATTTAGGGCAAGAGCCACAATTAGCATAAACCATAAAGACGCCATCATAAGCGTCTTTTGCTTTTCAAAAACAGACCATCTTTAAAATTTACTACATGAACCATTTTCTTTCGGATAGAATCAACCAATTATCGACATCGCAAACCTTAGCCATGGCTGCTTTAGCCCGAGAATTAAAAGCACAAGGAAAAGATATTATCAGTTTGAGTTTGGGCGAGCCCGATTTCAACACCCCTGATTTTATTAAAGAAGCCGCGAAGAAAGCCATCGATGAAAATTACAGCACTTACACGCCGGTTGATGGTTATGCCGAATTGAAAGAAGCGATTTGTAGAAAATTCAAAAGAGACAATAATTTAGAATATAAACCAGCCAATATTGTGGTTTCTACAGGAGCCAAGCAATCCTTATATAACATTGCACAAGTCATGCTCAATGATGGTGATGAAGTGATTCTTCCTGCGCCGTATTGGGTGAGTTATTATGAAATCATCAAAATGTCGGGTGGTATTCCGGTTGAAGTTCCAACTTCTGTGGAAACCGATTTTAAAATCACACCAGAACAATTAGAAAAAGCCATCACACCTAAAACCAAAATGATATGGTATAGTTCGCCTTGCAATCCGAGTGGTTCGGTTTACAATCGTGAAGAAATGACCGCGTTGGCGAAAGTCTTGGAAAAACATCCAAATATTTTTATTGTTGCTGATGAAATCTACGAACATATCAATTTCTCCGGAACGTTTTGCAGCATCGCTTCTATACCTGGCATGTTCGACAGAACGATTACTGTTAACGGAGTGGCGAAAGCATTCGCAATGACAGGTTGGAGAATTGGTTATATTGGCGCACCAGAATTCATCGCCAAAGCCTGCACCAAAATGCAAGGTCAAGTCACCAGTGGCGCCAACAGTATTGCACAACGCGCTACGATTGCTGCTGTAGATGCTGATCCTAAAGTTTTGAAATTTATGGTCGATGCGTTTCACCGTCGTAGGGACTTGGTTGTTGGTTTGGTTAAAGACATTCCTGGTTTTAAACTCAATATTCCTGAAGGTGCGTTCTATGTTTTTCCGGATGTATCTTTTTATTTTGGCAAAACATTGCGTGGCACAAAAATCAATAACGCTGATGATTTTTCGATGTATTTGTTATCTGAAGCCAATGTGGCCACAGTAACCGGAGATGCTTTTGGAAACCCAAATTGTATTCGTTTTTCATATGCAACCAGCGAAGAATTGTTAATTGAAGCGATGCGAAGAATTAAAGAAGCAGTTTCGTGAAAAAAATAACTACCATCTTAATCATTTTCTTTTGTTTTGCTATGCATGCACAAACAAAAGCAAAAACCCAAATCATTGAAGTGGCTTGCGGTCAATGTCAATTCGGAATGAAAGCAAAAGGCTGTGATTTAGCCACTCGTATCGATGGTAAATCTTACTTTATTAATGGCACTAAAATCGATGATCACGGTGATGCGCATGCTAAAGATGGATTTTGTTCTGCAGTCAGAAAAGCGGAAGTAATCGGACAAATAAAAGACAATCGTTTTGTGGTATCTTATTTCAAACTACTTCCTATAAAATAATAATCCGATTGAATCCGATTCTCGACAATATTTCAAAAATTGTAACGCTGACTCCTGAAGAAGCACAACTGTTTTTGTCGAAGACCGAAACCAAGCATTACAAGGCAAAATCGATTGTCTTAAACGCAGGCGAGATTTGTAAACATTCTTATTTTGTAAATTCCGGTTTGCTTCGAAGTTTTAATATCAATGACAACATTGTTGAACACGTATTGAGTTTCGCATGCGAAGGTTGGTGGATTGGCGACATGTATAGTTTGCTTTCCCAAAAACCCGGCAATCTTTTTATCGAAGTTATAGAAGATGCTGAAGTCGTGTTGCTTTCAAAGGAAAATCAAGAACAACTATATCATGACATCCCGAAACTCGAACGCTTTTTCAGAATCTTAACCGAGAACTCATTAGTAGCAAATCAAGAGCGCTTGATGGATAATTTGAGTTTATCCGCCGAAGACCGCTTTGAGAAATTCTGCTCGAAATACCCAACCTTAATTCAGAAAGTACCGCAAAAGCACATCGCTTCTTATATTGGTGTGACGCCAGAGTTTTTTAGTAAGATGAAAGCGCGACTGTTGAAAAAATAAAATTCAACCGCAAGGTTCGCGAAGGTTAAACGCAAAGTTCACAAAGATTTTTGTTTTTTATTTCTTAATCTAGGTTAAGTGATTTTCGTTTCCATCGATGGTAAATTTGTATCATAATAATTACTAAATTTATACATCATGAAAAATACCATTTTACACAAAGCTGATACACGTGGCCATGCCGATCACGGATGGTTGAATGCACACCACACTTTTAGTTTTGCTAGCTATTATGACGCGGACCGTGTCCAGTTTGGCGTGTTGCGTGTCTTAAACGATGACATTGTTGCATCAGGCATGGGCTTCGGAACGCATCCGCACGATAACATGGAAATCATTACGATTCCTCTCGAAGGCGATTTGGCACACAAAGACAGCATGGGCAATACCGAAGTGATCAAATTTGGCGATGTTCAGGTGATGAGTGCCGGAACCGGAATTCAACATTCAGAGTTCAATCCGAACCATGATAAACGTACCAATTTGCTTCAGATATGGGTGTTCCCTAAAGTGCGAAATGTCGAGCCACGTTACCAACAAATTACTTTAGACACTACGGATCGTCATAATAAATTACAGCAAATCCTTTCGCCTAATGCTGATGATGCCGGCGTTTGGATCCATCAAGACGCGTGGTTTCACATGGGAAATTTAGACCAAGGAACTATTATAGACTACAATCGAAAAAAAGAAGGTAATGGTTTGTATGTGTTTGTAATCAAAGGCAGCGTAAAAGTAGATGGTGAGGCATTGCAACAACGCGACGGTCTTGGCATCACCGATTTTGAGAAAGTTACTTTTGAAGCTACCACAGACGCAGAAATATTATTGATGGAAGTTCCGATGAACCAATAAACCAACAATTATGAACGAAGTACAATTAAAAATCAATGATAAAAACGGTTTTTTTTATATTGATATTGATGGCAAACACGAAGCGATGATGACCTTCGTTTTTGCTGGTGAAGATAAAATCATTATTGATCATACCGAAGTAAAACCCGGCAATGAAGGCAAAGGTTTCGGAAAAAAAATGGTCACCAAAGCAGTAGAATTTGCTCGAGAAAAAGGCATCAAGATTATTCCATTATGTCCTTTTGCCAAAAGTGTGTTTGATAAAACTCCCGAATTTAAAGACGTTTTATAATCATGGGAAATCGGTTTGAAGAAGATATCTTAGGTCACATCGGCACACAAAAATACAAATGCACGATTGTTTGGCGCAACGGCAAATTGATTATGGATGAACCCGAAAGTATTGGTGGCGGGAATTTAGGCCCAGATCCATTTTCGACATTACTGGCTTCGTTGGCTGGCTGCACGTTGTCGACATTGCGAATGTATATCGATAGAAAAGGTTGGGATATTCCGCAGATTGACGTCGCTTTGAATATGGAACAAAAGTCAGATTCTGAAACGACAACTATCATTTCAAGAAGGATTTCATTCCCGGAAGTGGTATCAGCAGAACAAAAAGAACGCTTGTTGACGATTGCTGAGAAATGTCCAATCTCGAAACTATTAAAAGGAAATACAATCATTAATACAACGCTTTAATCATGGATCCGAACAACCTCAAAAAAGAATACACCAACGGTGAAGTTACTATCGTTTGGGAATCCGGAAAATGCATTCATTCCGGCAATTGTGTGCGCAACAACCCTGATGTTTTTAAACCCAAAGAAAAACCGTGGATTACACCCGAAGGTTCCTCAACAGAAAAAATTATTGAAACAGTAAACAAATGTCCTTCGGGCGCTTTAACCTATTATCTCAATAAATGAAAAAAATCATAGCCTTTGGCGGTTCGTCAAGCAAGAATTCTATCAACAAACAATTGGCGACTTATGCTGCCAATCTTTTCAAAAATGTTGAAATCGAAGTTTTGGATTTAAACGATTATGAAATGCCTGTTTTTTCTGTTGATAAAGAAAAAGAAAATGGCATTCACAATTTAGCGCATGAGTTTTACGCCAAAATCGGAAGTGCAGATTTTATTGTACTTTCTTTGGCTGAACACAACGGCGCCTATTCTTCAGCATTCAAAAACACGTTGGATTGGGCCTCAAGAATCAACAACAAAACTTTTCAGCAAAAACCGATGTTGTTATTAGCAACTTCTCCTGGTGCTCGGGGCGGCGGAAGTGTTTTGGACATTGCTGCGAAAAGATTTCCGTTTCAAGGTGCTGAAGTTAAAGGCACTTTTTCGTTGCCAACATTTTATGAAAATTTCGATACTGTGAATGGCATCATCAATCCTGAATTAAAAAATCAACTGCTCGAAATCATCGATGCGATTGAAATCTAATTTAATTGCTATTTTTGCTTTTCAAAACACTAAAACTAAGAAATGAAAGCATACATATTTCCAGGACAAGGCGCGCAATTTACCGGAATGGGTAAAGATTTATATGAAACTTCAGCCGTAGCCAAAACGTTATTCGAACAAGCCAACGACATCTTAGGTTTCCGTATCACCGACATCATGTTTGAAGGTACAGCCGAGCAACTCAAAGAAACCAAAGTCACGCAACCTGCTGTGTTTTTACACTCGGTTATTCTTGCCAAAACTTTGGATAATTTCAAACCTGAAATGGTAGCCGGGCATTCATTGGGCGAATTTTCTGCTTTGGTTGCCAATGGTGCTTTGTCATTTGAAGATGGATTAAAACTGGTTTCTCAACGTGCTATCGCGATGCAAAAAGCCTGTGAAATCAAACCTTCAACCATGGCAGCAGTGTTAGGTTTGGAGGACAAAATTGTAGAAGATGTTTGCGCTTCGATTGATGGAATTGTAGTCGCTGCTAATTATAACTGCCCTGGTCAATTAGTAATTTCAGGCGAATTTTCAGCCGTTGAAAAAGCGTGTGAAGCCATGAAAGAAGCCGGAGCCAAAAGAGCATTATTACTACCTGTTGGTGGAGGTTTTCATTCACCGATGATGGAACCAGCTCGCGAAGAATTAGCCGCCGCTATTGAAGCCACAACCTTTTCAAAACCGATTTGCCCAGTATATCAAAATGTAACGGCAAGTGCAGTTTCCGATGCAGATGAAATCAAGAAAAACTTAATCATACAATTGACTGCCCCTGTAAAATGGACACAATCCGTACAGCAAATGATTGCTAATGGCGCGACTTCATTTACAGAAGTTGGCCCAGGAAAAGTATTGGTTGGTTTGGTAAATAAGATTAATCGAGAGGTGGAAACGATTTCTGCATAAATAATTCTCGTGATTGTATATAAAAACCTCAAACAGTGTTTGGGGTTTTTTCATTATTAATTATTAATTATTCATTGTTAATTATCTAAATTTGTTTAAGATAAAAACGTGTACTATGAAAAATTCAAACTTTCTTCTCATCCTGTTTTTTATTTTTTCGAATGGTGTTTATTCACAATTGCTTGACAAAGAGATCAATCATCAGAATATTTTACTTGCGAACACCAATGATGCGGTTCATCCTTGCATCACACCACAAGAGTATATGTTGTTGAATCAGGAGTGTGCTATGAATAGGCAAGGTCTTGGACTCAACTCCAATCTTCATCGGGAAATCCTGACTACTCCTTTAGCTTGGCCTTTGCGTGCTGCTACTGGTTTTACGGATTGTGATTTTTATTTTATTGGCGCTTATGTCGACCAAAATATTGCTGCTACTTCGGTGATGGATTATAATTGTGAAACCAACACTTACGATGGTCATCACGGAACTGATATTGCCATTTGGCCTTATGGTTTTTATAAAATGGACAACAGTCAAGTGGAAGTCGTTGCCGCAGCTGCTGGAACCATTATTCAAAGAGCAGATGGCAATTTCGACAGGAATTGTTCGGCCAATACATTGACGGCGAATTCGATAATTCTTCAACATGCCGATGGATCTTGCACATTGTATTGGCATATGAAAAAAAATTCTGTGACTTCTAAAGTTGTGGGTCAAACCGTAGCAGCCGGAGAATATTTGGGTGTTGTCGGAAGTTCAGGAAGTGCCAGCGGACCGCATCTGCATTTTGAAGTTTGGTCCGGAACTACGAATACCACATACCAAGATCCTTTTGCTGGTACTTGCAACACACTCAATGCAAATTCCTGGTGGATTTCTCAAAAGCCACACACCAATCCGGCGGTACTTAAAGTTTCTACCAACTCGACTGATTTGGTGATGCCTGGATGTCCGACTACGGAAACGCCTAATGAGAGTAATTCTTTTACCATTCCATTTCAAGGTCCGGGTTTGCCTGCAGGTTATGCGAAGTTTTATATTTTTTTACGCGAAGCCACAGTGGGAACTAATGTCGATTTGAAGATTTTAAATCCGAACGGCACAACCTTCAATAGTTGGACATATGCGGTTACAACTTTTAATAAGGTAAGTTATTGGGGTTGGTCGAAAGTGTTGCCGACGATTTCCGGAGTTTATAAATTTCAGGCAACGTATAATGGTATCACTTGTGTTCAAAACTTTACCATTGTAAATCCGTTGGGCATAGCTAATAATGCATCAACAACTGCTGTTGAAATATATCCGAATCCAACATCTTCTGTAGTTAATCTCATTGGTGATACTGTTGAAAATGGAAAATACACTTATACCTTATCTACAGTTTCCGGACAGATTGTAAAACGGGAAAGTTTCAACATTCAAAATAATGACATTCAAAAAAGCATTTCCATTGAGGAATTCCCAAGTGCAATCTACTTCTTAACGCTTACCGGAACCAACACCAAAACCATCAAAAAAATCATCAAACAATAAAAAATCCCGAACGTTAATTCGGGATTCTGTCTTATAATCTCAGAATCTTAAAATCTTACGATCTAATTTTCTGTTCCCATTTCCAAGCGCTAGACAAAGAATGTTCTAACGTTGATTGTGCTTTCCAACCCAAAACAGTATTCGCTCTATCAGTATTGGCATAGGCTGACGTGATATCGCCTTCTCTTCTGCTAACGATTTTGTACGGTAATTTTTTACCGCTTACTTTTTCGAAAGTATTGATGACTTCTAAAACCGAGCTTCCGGTTCCGGTTCCGAGGTTGAAGATTTCAACTTTGGTTGCATTTTTCTTATTGATTAATCTCTGCAATGCTACTACGTGTGCTTTTGCCAAATCGACAACGTGAATGTAATCGCGGATGCAGGTTCCGTCGGGTGTTGGATAATCATCACCATACACAGCCAATTCAGCACGCATTCCGATTCCGGTTTGTGTAATGAAAGGAATTAAATTTTGAGGAACGCCAATCGGCAACTCGCCTATTTCAGCCGATGGATGTGCTCCGACGGGATTAAAATAACGCAACAATATGGCATTGATGTTGGTCACTTTGGCCACATCGGTAATAATATCTTCACCCATTTGCTTCGTCGCTCCATAAGGTGAAAGGGCTTTTTGGAGTGGCGCTTCTTCGGTAATCGGCATTTTTTCCGCTTGACCATAAACGGTACACGAGGAACTGAAAATAAAATTGGCTTCGGGTTTTTGTTGCAATTCTTGTAGAATATAAACTAAAGAACTGATGTTATTTTCGTAATACAGCAACGGGTTTTCCACACTTTCTCCAACAGCTTTTGAGGCTGCGAAGTGAATGACGCCTGCAATATCATGGTGCTTTTTAAAGAAATTCTGAACTGCCGGTTTTTCACGCAAATCCATTTTTTCGAAAATCGGTGTTTTTCCTGTGATGGCTACAATGCCTTTTAAAACTTCTTCAGATGAATTCGAAAGATTGTCGATGATGACAACTTCGAAGCCTTCGTTTTGCAATTCCACTACGGTATGAGATCCGATGAAACCCAAACCTCCTGTTACTAATACTTTCATTTTGATTGTGGTGTTGATGGTTTGTAAATTGTCCTAGCCCTGATGGCAGCGGTATCCTTTTGTGCCGGCGTTCGGCGCAAAAGATTTAGCGTACAGCAGGAAATAGCTCCTGAAATTATTTAAAAAATCCTAAAACGGTATTTGTAATGTATTGAATTTGTTCGTCATCGAGCTCAGTGTGCATCGGCAATGAAATGACTTCTTTGACCAACTGATTGGTGATTGGGAAATCTTCTTCTTTGTAACGCGCGTCGAGATAAGCCTTCTGACTGTGCAATGGAATCGGGTAATAAATCGCGCATGGAATGTCGTTGTCTAACAAATGTTGCATTAATGCGTCGCGATCGGCATCGATAATTCTGAGTGTATATTGGTGGAAAACGTGGCAATCGCAAATGTCGCAAATTGTTGGCGCAACGATGTTTTTATGACCTTCAAAAGCTTTTGAATATTTTCTTGCGGCATTTTGACGTGCTGCTCCGTACTCGTCTAACAACGGTAATTTAGCATTTAAAACTGCGGCTTGAATGCTGTCTAAACGTGAATTTACGCCAACTACATCATGATGATAACGCACGTACATGCCGTGATTGACGATACCTCTGAGTTTGTGAGCCAGCGCATCATCGTTGGTGAAAATCGCTCCGCCGTCACCGTAGCATCCTAAATTCTTCGATGGGAAAAAAGAGGTTGAAGCGACGTGACCAATCGTTCCTGCTTTCTTTTTCGTTCCGTCGGAAAATTTGCAATTGGCACCAATGGCTTGGGCGTTGTCTTCGATGACGTATAGGTTGTGTTCGTTGGCAATTTTCATAATCGCTTCCATATTGGCGGCGCGACCGAACAAATGCACGGGAACAATGGCTTTGGTTTTGGGTGTGATGGCTTTTTTGATGGCGTCGATGGAGATGTTCATGTTGACCAAATCTACATCGACTAGCACCGGCGTGAGTTGCAATAATGCAATTACTTCGACTGTTGCGGCAAAAGTAAAATCGGCTGTGATGACTTCATCTCCGGGTTTCAAATCCAAGCCCATCATGGCGATTTGCAACGCGTCAGTACCGTTGGCGCAAGGAATCACGTGTTTTACATCGAGGTAAGCTTCAAGATTTTTTTGAAACGTGTGCACTTGTGGGCCGTTGATGTAGGTATTGGTATCTAGAACTTCTTGAATGGAGGCATTTACAGTAGTGGCAATTTTATCGTATTGACTTTTGAGGTCAACCATTTGGATTTTTTTCATCGAAGCATAAAATTTAATTACGCACAAAATTAGTAATTTAATGGCGTAAACCATAAAAATTCTACAAAGTGGTGTATTTTAGCGACACAATTCATTGGCTATGTTTTTTTTGTATAATCTTATTGTAGTTTTTGCTGATTTTGCGGTGAAAATGTTGGCGGTTTTTAGCTCGAAGTTGAAACTTTTTGTTGATGGCAGAAAGGTTGTTTTTGATACTATTGCTGCTAAAATAAAACCAGAAGATAAGACGATTTGGTTTCATGCTGCGTCTTTGGGCGAGTATGAGCAAGGTTTGCCGGTGATGGAGCAAATGAAACTGCAATTCCCAAATCACAAAATCATTTTGACGTTTTTTTCGCCTTCGGGTTTTGAAGTTCGGAAGCATAATATGGTTGCTGATGTTACGGTGTATTTGCCTTTGGATACTAGAAGTAATGCTAAAAAGTTTGTGGATTTGGTGCATCCTGACATGGTGTTTTTTATCAAGTATGAATATTGGCCGAATTATTTGCATGCCTTGAAAACACGTTCGATTCCGACTTATTTGATTTCGGGAATTTTTAGAGAAAAGCAATTGTTTTTTAAATGGTATGGTGGTTTTTACAGAAAAGCGCTCGATACTTTTGAGCATTTTTTTGTGCAGAATTCGCATTCGAAAGAACTTCTTTTACAATTGGGAAAATCGAATGTAACGGTTTCGGGCGATACGCGGTTTGATCGTGTGGCTACTATTTTGGAGAAACACAATGCGTTGGATTTTATTACAGAATTTAAAAACAATAGCCTCACAATTGTTGTCGGCAGTTGTTGGCCAAAGGATGAAAGCCTTTTGGTAGAATTTATTAATAGCACTTTGCTTCCTGTGAAATTTATTCTCGCTCCACATAATATCAGAGCGGAACAGATTCAGGAATTGAAGCAATCGATTACAAAAAAAACAGTTTTGTTTTCTGAAAAAGACGGTCAAGATTTAGCCGCTTTTGATGTTTTCATTATTGACACGATTGGCATTTTAACAAAAATTTATAGTGAAGCTGACATCGCTTATGTTGGTGGTGGTTTCGGAAATCCCGGCGTTCATAACATTTTAGAACCGGCTACTTTTGGTGTTCCGATTGTGATTGGCCCGAATTTTTCTCATTTTGCTGAAGCGACTGCTTTGGTCAATATGGGCGGTTGTGTTTCGATTTCGAATGCGAAGGAATTGAAAGACAGTTTTGAAAATTTGATTCAAAATGTTACAATTCGCGAAGAAAAGGGACATATCTGCAGCACTTTTGTTCAGATGAATATTGGTGCGACAGCTCAGATTTTAAATTACATTCAAAAAAATAAAACATAAATCAAACCTCTTTTTATGAAATCAATAAAATTACTCCTATTATTATTTGTCATTCAAACACAAGCGCAACAAGGCGGTATGTGGATTCCATCGCTGTTGCAAGGCATGAATGAAAAAGAAATGAAAAACTTGGGCATGAAAATGTCGGCGGCTGATATTTACAGCGTCAATAAATCGAGTTTGAAAGATGCAGTGCCTCATTTTAATGGCGGTTGTACGTCGGAAGTGATTTCACCGAAAGGTTTGATTTTGACGAATCATCATTGTGGATTTGACGCGATACAAACGCATTCTTCTGTCGAACATGATTATTTGACCAATGGTTTTTGGGCTTATAAAATGGAAGATGAATTGCCGAATGACGATTTAGAAGTAACGTTTATTGTCAAAATTGAAGATGTAACTTTAAAGGTTTTAGAGGGCGTCGCAGCATTGACATCAGAAGCTGATAAACAAAAGAAAATTCAGGAAAACATTACAGCATTGAATAAATCATTGCCTAAAGAAAGTTGGCAGGAAAACAAAATCAGAACTTTTTATGAAGGCAATCAGTATATGCTTTTTGTAACGGAAAGCTATAAAGATGTGCGTTTGGTAGGTGCGCCGCCATCATCGATCGGGAAGTTTGGTTCGGATACAGACAATTGGGTTTGGCCCAGACATACGGGCGATTTTTCTTTGTTTAGAATTTATGCTGATAAGAATAATCATCCGGCGGCTTATTCGAAAGATAATGTTCCTTATAAGCCAAAACATTTCTTACCTATATCATTGGATGGCGTAGCAGAAGACGATTTTACTTTAGTATTTGGTTATCCTGGGAAAACGAACGAATATCTTCCTGCGGTAGCGATTGAGCAAATTGTCAATGAATTGAATCCGGCGAAAATTGAAATCCGTGATAAAGCATTAAAAGTACAAGATGGATTTATGCGAAAAGACAATGCGATTAAAATTCAATACGCTTCAAAATATGCTGGCATTGCCAACTATTGGAAAAAATGGATTGGTGAAACACAAGGTTTGAAAAAATCGAATGCGGTTGCAATTAAGAAAAAACAAGAATTGGCATTTCAAGAAAAAGTAATCAAAGCCGGAAAGCAAGCGGAATATGGAAACTTGCTGGCTGATTTCGATAAAAATTACAAAGAAATTGCATCTTATGCTTCGAGCAGAGATTATTTTATAGAAGTGGTTTTGCGTAATACTGAATTGCTCAATGTGGCTTATAAAATGTATCAATTAGAGCAACTTTTAAATACTAAAGGTGAACAAGCTTTTACCGACAGAAAAAATAATTTGATTAATGGATTGGGTGAGTTTTACAAAGATTTCAATGCTTCCGTCGATGAAAAAGTTTTCGAACAATTGATCGATTTGTATGCGAATAAATCTCCGAAACAATTTGTACCCGAAAGTTTGGGGAATGCCAATTTGAAAACATTAACATCTGATATATATAGTCAGTCGAGCCTTATCGATTATAATAAAACGAAAGAGTTGTTGGCTGGAGATTCAAAAACGGTGCTTGAAAAATTGAATAATGATAAAGCTTTCCGATTGGTAAAAGAAATGGCGGACAAGTATTTAAAGGATGTTGCACCTAAATATGATGAAATCAATCTTCGCATTACATCATTGCAGCGTACTTATATGAAAGCGCAATTGGAGTTGAATAAAAACGCTAGAATTTTCCCCGATGCCAACAGTACTTTGAGAGTTACTTATGGAAAAGTAAAAGGCTATGAACCGAAAGATGCTACGATATACAAACCTTTCACGTATTTGGATGGCGTTTTAGAAAAGTATATTCCGGGTGATTACGAATTTGATGTGCCTAAAAAACTAATCGATTTATACAGCGCAAAAGATTACGGCGCTTATGGAAGCAAAGGCAAAATGCCGGTTTGCTTTATTGGAACAAATCATACGACAGGAGGAAATTCCGGAAGTCCGGCCATCGATGCATATGGGAATTTAATTGGCTTGAATTTTGACAGAGTTTGGGAAGGAACGATGAGTGATATTTATTACGATCCTGCGATTTGTAGAAACGTTATGGTCGATATTCGGTATGTTTTATTCATCATGGACAAGTATGCCGGAGCAAAAAACCTGATTGACGAATTGAAAATTGTACATCCAAAAATCAAAATTAATAATTCAAAATCAAAAAATTAAGAATAATAATACGATTAATTTTATTTATTAATAATTACAATAAATTTTTAACTATAATAACATTTAATATTTTTTTGGCACAGTACTTGTAAAATGTCCGGCGTTGCAACAGGTTAGATTTTTTTAAAAAAAAATTGAAAAATATTTTTCCATAATAAAAAATTTATATCTTTGCCTCGAATTAATAATTAACCTTTTATAATTAAGTAAGATGAAAAAAGTATTTTTAAGTTTAGCTGTTATCGCTGCATTAACTGTAGTATCTTGTAAACAAGCTGAAGCTCCTGCTGAAGAAGCTCCAGTAACTGAAGAAGTAACTCCTGCTGTTGAGGAAGCTGCTGCTGTAGCTGATACTGCTGCTGCAACTGCAACTGACGCTGCTGCAACTGCAACTGATGCTGCTGCAACTGCAACTGACGCTGCAAAAACTGCAACTGACGCTGCAAAAAAATAATTAGAAAAACTTTCTAAAAATTTTAAAACCACACTTAGGTGTGGTTTTTTTTGTTTTATACATTTTGGAAACTTCGATTATAGGTGTCGAAAATCCAAAGTTATATCCATAAAAAAAGCCTCAAACATAGTTTGAAGCTTTCTTGTACTCAGAGCGGGACTTGAACCCGCACGAACATTGCTGTTCACTGGATTTTAAGTCCAGCGTGTCTACCAATTTCACCATCCGAGCATTAATACTGTGACTTGATTGGAGCGAAAAACGGGGCTCGAACCCGCGACCTCGACCTTGGCAAGGTCGCGCTCTACCAACTGAGCTATTTTCGCATTTATTTTTAAGAACTTTGCGATACTTCTTCCGTATTGCGAGGGCAAATTTAATACTTTAATTCAATTCTACAAGTCTTTTTACAAAAAAAGATTTCGATTTTTTAACTCGCTGTATGCCTATCTTTTAAAGACTTCCAATCTATTTTTTGGTCAGCATTCTTTTGATTTCATTGAGCTTCATCATCGCTTCAATGGGCGTCAATGTATTGATATCTAATGTTAGGATTTCTTCTTTGATTTCTTCTAATAACGGATCATCTAAATTAAAGAAACTCATTTGCATTTCTGCTTTCTCGGCTTTCAAACCCGCTAAGGCATCACCCGAATGATTCTTCTCCAATTTCTTTAATATGCTTTGTGCTTTAGAAATCACAAGCTGTGGGATTCCGGCCATTTTAGCTACGTGAATTCCAAAGCTGTGTGCACTTCCGCCTTTGACCAATTTTCGGATAAAAAGTACGGTATCTTTCAATTCTTTGACTGATACATTATAATTCTGAATCCTAGGCAACAACTCACTCATTTCATTCAACTCATGGTAATGCGTAGCAAATAAAGTCTTAGGCTTTGTAGGATGTTCATGCAAAAATTCTGCAATCGCCCACGCAATTGAAATACCATCATAAGTACTGGTTCCTCTGCCAATCTCATCCAATAAAATCAAACTTCTGTCGGAAAGATTGTTCAATATGGAAGCCGTTTCATTCATCTCTACCATAAATGTAGATTCACCCATAGAAATATTATCACTCGCTCCAACTCGCGTAAATATTTTATCAACGACACCCATTTTCACACTTTCAGCCGGAACGAAACTTCCCATCTGCGCCAATAAAACAATCAAAGCGGTTTGTCTTAAAATAGCTGATTTACCGGACATGTTTGGACCCGTAATCATAATCAATTGCTGCATTTCTCTGTCTAAAAAAACATCATTAGCAATATAAGGAACGCCTAACGGCAATTGTTTTTCAATAACCGGATGGCGTCCGTTTTTAATATCTAAAGCGAAACTGTCATCTAATTCAGGACATACATATTGATTGTCTATAGCCAATTGTGCAAAAGAAGTCAAACAATCAACTTGCGCAATCAAACTCGCATTCAATTGAACCGGTTTAATATACGTCGCAATCCAATGAACCAATTCGTCAAACAAAGCGACTTCTAGTTTATAGATTTTCTCTTCAGCGCCAAGAATTTTAGTTTCATATTCTTTTAGTTCTTCCGTGATATAACGCTCGGCATTGACTAATGTTTGCTTGCGAATCCATTCAGTTGGTACTTTATCTTTATGTGTATTTCGAACTTCTATATAATATCCGAATACATTATTGAATGAAATTTTCAACGATGAAATTCCGGTACGCTCTGATTCTCTGGCTTCAATGCCTTCTAAAAATTCTTTCCCTGAATTGGAAATCATTCTCAATTCATCCAATTCTGCATTGACACCTTTTGCAATAGCGTTTCCTTTAACAATGGCTACTGGCGCTTCTTGATTTAATGTCGATTCGATTTTCGCACGCAATACATCACAATTATCCAATTGTTCTCCGATTCGTTTGACGGATGCCTGAGAACTTTCTAACGCAACCGCTTTAATCGGAAGAATAGCATTAAGCGAATCTTTCAAATAAATAACTTCCCGTGGCGACACTTTTCCCGCTGCAATTTTCGAAATCAATCGCTCTAAATCCGATATTTGCTTGATTTGAAACTGAATGCTTTTTAAAATTTCGAGATTGTCTTTTAAATAACCAACTACTTCATGTCGGCTTTGAATTTTTTGACTGTCTTTCAGCGGCAATGCCATCCAACGTTTGAGTAATCTGCCGCCCATTGGAGAAAGTGTTTTATCAATCACGTCCAATAAAGTCACTGCGCTTGGATTATAACTATGGTATAATTCTAAATTGCGAATCGTAAAGCGATCCATCCAAACGTAAGCATCTTCTGCTATGCGCTGAATGCTTGTAATATGCTGTCGTTTGTTGTGTTGCGTTTCGGATAAATAATAAAGAATAGCCCCTGACGAAATGATACCTTCTGAAAGTTCCTCTATCCCAAAACCTTTTAATGTAGCCGTTTGAAAATGATTTGTCAAAGTTTCAATCGCATAATCTTCTTTATAAACCCAATCTTCGAGGTAAAAATGATTGTAATCCTCGCCAAAAGTTTCTCTAAAATTATTTTTATGGATCTTCGGAATTAAAACTTCACTTGGATTAAAGTTCTGCAATAATTTATCGATGTACTCATCATTGCCTTGCGCTGTGAGAAACTCACCCGTAGAAACATCCAAAAAAGAAACACCTATATGTTTTTTTCCAAAATAAATAGATGCCAGAAAATTATTCGATTTCGATTGCAAGACTTCATCATTCATCGAAACACCCGGAGTTACTAATTCCGTAACACCACGTTTGACAATCGTTTTGGTCATTTTCGGATCTTCGAGCTGGTCGCAAATCGCCACACGAAGTCCGGCTTTCACCAATTTAGGCAAATAAGTATTGAGCGAATGATGTGGAAAACCAGCCAATGCCGTTTCCGTTTCTGAACCTGCACCTCTTTTAGTGAGTACAATTCCCAGTATTTTTGATGCTCTGATGGCATCTTCCCCAAAAGTCTCATAAAAATCGCCCACTCTAAACAACAAACAAGCATCAGGATACTTCCTTTTAATCTCGTTATATTGTTTCATCAACGGAGTTTCTTTTACTTCTTTCTCTTTGGCTGTCAAGGATTGCGAGTGTTAATTGGGTTAAAAATCGAACAGCGAATTTAAAAATTTTAAAGCTAATAAATTGCAATCTCAAAAATTAATTAATTTTAAGAAAGATTTAGGAAGTTGTTTCGTTTTTTTACATAGTTTTGTCTAATAATTTTAATTAAAACAACAATGAAAAAAATAGTATTATTAGCTGTATTAACGATTTTTGGAGTAACAACTTCAAACGCTCAAGCTAAAAAAACTGCTGCAAAACCAGCTGCGAAAAAAGAAGTTGCTCCAACTAAAGCAGAAACTCCAAAAGTAGAAGGAGCCGGAATGGTATTCGAAAACGAAACTATCGATTACGGGACACTTCCTCATAATGCTGACGGAAAACGTGAATTCGTATTCGTAAACAACGGAACAAAACCATTAATCATTACGAATGCAACTGGATCTTGCGGTTGTACTGTACCTTCTTTTCCAAAAGAGCCAATCGCTCCTGGAGCTAAAGCTGTAATTGGTGTGAAATATGCTACTGACAGAGTTGGTGCTTTTACAAAAACGGTAACGGTTACTTCAAATGCTGAAGGTGCTGCATCAAAAGTTTTGACTATCAAAGGAACTATCTTGGGTGACGAACCTGCAAAAGAGACTCCAAAAGGATAATACATTTTACAATATATAGAAAAAGCTTCCATACATTTGGGAGCTTTTTTTTTGTTTCATTTTAATTCCACTTCAACATGCGAAAGCTTGAAAACGGAGAACTACAACGCAAATCTATTGTCGATTTTAAAGCTGCAGACAAAACGCCAATCATTATTGTTTTGGACGACATTCGAAGCTTGAATAACATTGGCTCTGTTTTCAGAACTGCCGATGCTTTTTTGATAGAAAAAATTTATTTGTGTGGCATTACCGCAACACCGCCTAATAAAGAAATTCACAAAACAGCTCTTGGCGCGACGGAAACTGTAGATTGGGAACATCATAGTGATGTAGTTTCTGTCATTCAAAACTTGAAAAACGATGGTGTAAAAGTGTATGCTATCGAACAAGTAGAAAAAGCTATTTTTCTACAAGATTTTGAAATCGATACAACAAAAAAATACGCTTTGGTTTTCGGAAACGAAGTATTTGGGGTCAATCAAAATGCGATAGCGAATTGCGATGGCACGATTGAAATTCCACAATTGGGAACCAAACATTCGCTCAACATTGCGGTTAGTGCAGGAATTGTTGTGTGGGATTTATTTAAAAAAATGCGTTACTAAGGATTCAATACTTTTTGAATTTCCTCTAAAACAAAAATATAATCTTCTTGGTTTTTTACAAAATCACGATCCGAAACATCAATCACCAATACATTCAAATCGGTTTGTGATTTAATATAATCCAAATAACCACGATTGATTTTATCGAGATATTCCGCCGGAATTTCCTGCTCATAACTTCTACCGCGTTGCTTGATGTTTTCCAACAAACGTGTCGTATTTTGATACAAATAAATATACAAATCAGGCTTCGGCATTTCCTTGTATATGATTTCAAACAGCTTCCGATACAATCGATATTCATCATCTGTCAACGTCACTTTTGCAAAAATCAAGGATTTGAAAATATGATAATCGGCAATAATAAAATCTTTAAACAAATCAAACTGCGCCAAATCATCTGCAATCTGTTGGTATCGATCCGCCAAGAATGACATCTCCAAAGGAAAAGCATAACGGTTCTGGTCTTCATAAAACTTAGGTAAAAATGGATTGTCAGCAAAACGTTCCAAGACTGTTTTCGCATTAAAATTCTCAGCAATCTTAGTCGTTAAAGTGGTTTTTCCTGCGCCAATGTTACCTTCAATCGCAATATAATTAAGCTGCTCTAAAGCAATTTTTCGCAACGGAACATCAAGCGATTGCATCATTTTACATTGACTTTTATCTTCCGAAGCTTTCAGAATTTCAGGCAAGTATTTTTGTAAAATCGGATGCCGCCAATCCAAATTCAAATCGCGCATCGGCAAGAGCACAAACATACGTTCTTGCATCGCCGGATGTGGCACTTGAAGGTTTTTCGAATTGATGATTTCTTCATTAAACGCGATCACATCAATATCAATAGGACGCGACTGATAGCCTTCACTTTCAGAACGGACTCTACCGAGTTTTTTTTCAATCGTAAGCACTTTTTCGAGAATCGTTTGCGCATCACTAAGCGTGTGCAAAACCAACGCACAATTGTAGAACGCATCACCTTCAAAACCCCAAGCAGGCGTTTCGTATAGCTTCGAAACTTTCACAACCGTTCCGGCTTCGCGATGAATAAAATCTATAGCGGATTCAATATTCTCCAACCGATTGCCTTGGTTGCTTCCTAACGATAAAATAACTTGATGTTGCGTATTCATATTAACCGCAAATTAAGTAAAAGAATTTTAGAATAGAAGTATATTTGCACCGACTGTTAATAAATTTTACAACGTGTATATTTGTAACATTCAACCTTGAATATCAACTCATCAGAAAAAATAATTATGCGATTTTTAGGAAATGTATTAGCGACGGTTATAGGTCTTTTTGTTTTTTGTATGATTTTCTTCTTTGGAATTTTGTTTATTGGCGCCTTATTTGGCGGTGATGGAGAAACCACCGAAGTGAAAAGCAATTCGGTTATAGAACTCGACTTATCGAAAGTAACTACCGATTATGCCGGAAAATTCAATTACAAAGATTTTGATTATTTCGATGCCAGACACGACGGTTTAGCCGATGTCATTAAAGCGATTGAAGCTGCAAAAGACGATAGCGATATCAAAGGAATTTCAATCTTAAATGACAATTCTGATTTGGGAATGGCGCAAATCAAAACCGTTCGTAAAGCTTTAGACGACTTTAAAAAGTCAGGGAAATTTGTGTTAGCTTATGGCAATACGTTTTCTCAAAAGGAATACTACTTAAACTCTGTGGCCAATACGATTTATATCAATCCAATTGGCGAAATGGAATTTAAAGGCTTGTCTTCAGAACTCTTATTTTTCAAAGATTTTCAAGACAAATACGGCATCAAGATGGAAGTCATTCGCCACGGGAAATACAAAAGTGCCGTCGAGCCTTTCCTCGAAAACAAAATGAGCGAAGCCAACCGAGAACAACTTACTGCGCTTTTAAATTCGGTTTGGAATTCCGTTTTGACCGATATCTCCATCAGTAGAAATATTCCAACTACAAAATTGAATGAAATTGCAAGCCAACTCGCAGCACGAACTCCCGAAATGGCAAAAGCGCAACACTTAGTTGACAAAGTCGCTTATGAAGATATCTACCACGACGACATTCGAAAAATACTAAAAGTAGACACCGACAAAGATTACAACACCGTTAAAATTTTGGATTATGCTAATAATGTAGCGACGACTTCAACTGAAAATTCTTCTAAAAATAAAATTGCTATTATCTATGCGCAAGGTGAAATCGGAAGTGGTGAAGGCGATGTTAACGTTGTTGGTGAATTATCAATGCGCCGCTCACTTCAAGACGCCAGAAAAGATGACAAAATAAAAGCCATTGTACTTCGAATAGATTCTCCAGGCGGAAATGCCCTAACTTCTGATTTGATTTGGAGAGAAATCGAAGTGACTAAAAAAGTAAAACCGGTCATCGTATCCATGGGGAATTTAGCCGCTTCAGGCGGTTACTACATCGCTTGCAATGCCAATAGAATTTTCGCTGAAAACAACACCATTACCGGCTCCATCGGTGTTTTTGGGTTGTTGCCAAACTTCACCGCATTGACCACCAAAATGGGAATCAATTCCGAACAGGTAAGTACCAACCAAAATGCTGCGGAATATAGCGTTTTCAGACCTTTAGCTGATAATTACAGATTTATTGCTCAAGAAGGTGTCGAGAAAATATACACCACATTCGTAACCCGCGTAGCCACTGGCAGAAGAATGTCTTTCGAACAAGTCGATGCCATTGCGCAAGGGCGAGTTTGGTCAGGTGCTGAAGCTGTAAAAATTGGTTTGGTGGACAAGATTGGTGGACTAGACGATGCACTACAATACGCTGCCGATTTAGTGAAAATTAAAAATTATAAAACCCAGAATTTCCCAGTCTATGAGAAAGATTTTCAAGATTATTTGGGCAGTTTAGGCCTTCCGTTTATGAAAACCAAAGAGAGTTTCATCAAAGAAGAATTGGGTGAAGAAAACTACAAAGTCATCGAACAAATCCGCCGCGTGCAAACCAAAAAAGGCGTTCAAGCAAGTTTGCCTTTCGAAATCAATATTCATTAATCATAATCACGTCACATTTGCGTTATTATTCATAAATCAACTGTCATGATCAAGAAAATTTTAAAAATCGTTGGAATTCTATTGCTGCTCATCGTGCTTTCTTTATTTGCCATTCCGTTCTTTTTCCAAGACGCCATCAAAGCAAAAATCGCGGAAGCCATCAACGAGAAAGTCGACGCGAAAGTTTCTTTTGCAGATGCCGATTTGAGTTTGTTCAAAAGTTTTCCTCAAGCCAATGTGTCGGTTGAAAAATTACTCATCATCAACAAAGCTCCATTTGAAGGCGATACTTTGATTTCTTTGGGTGAAGTCAATTTGAAAATGTCAATCAAAGAATTGTTCAAAGGCAAAGATGAATCGATGAATATTGAAGCCTTATCGACAGAAAATGGGCTTATCAATATCATATTCAACAAAGACGGCATAGGCAATTTCGACATCGCTTTGAAAGATGATGATAAAAAAGACGGCGGAAAAAGCGACCCACTTTCGTTAAAAATTAAAGAATACAAAGTCACAAATTTAAGGTTTAAATACACCGATGAAGCTTCTAAAATCAGAATGATTATCGACAGTTTGAACCATTCCGGAACCGGAGATTTCGCGAATTCTAAACTCGATTTGGTCACAAAATCAACCGCGAGTGTTTCGTTGTTTATGGACAAAGCGAATTATATGAACCACGTGCCATTGACTTTAGATGCCGTACTCGGAATTGACCTCGACCAAAGCAAATACACTTTCAAAGAAAACAAAGCGCTGATTAACAAACTGCCTTTAGAATTTGATGGTTTCATACAAATGGTGGAAAAAGGCCAAGTCTATGATTTGAAATTCAAAACACCAACCTCGAGTTTTCAAAACTTTTTGGGCTTGATTCCGGCTTCATATGCTGCTAATATTAAAGATGTAAAAACCACCGGAGATTTTACCGTGACTGGTTTCGCCAAAGGAATGCTTTCTGATACGACGGTGCCTAAATTTAATGTGGCGATTGCTTCGAACAACGCTTCATTCCAATATCCGAACTTGCCGAAATCAGTGCAGAGCATTGTCATCGACACTAAAATTATCAATGAAACGGGTTTGATGAATGACACTTACGTGAATTTAGATCAGCTTTCGTTCCGCATCGATCAGGATGTTTTTAATGCCAAAGCCAACATCAGAAACATTGCTGAAAATCCTTTAGTTGATGCGAAATTGAACGGAATTGTAAACTTAGGTAACGTTTCTAAAGCCTATCCTGTAAAACTTAAAGTACCACTTTCTGGGATTTTGAAAGCCGATGTTGCAACCAAATTCGACATGAAATCTGTCGAAACGAATCAATACGAAAACATGCAGAATTCAGGAAACATGACCCTTACCGGATTCAAATATGTGGATGACACGAACAAAGCAATGAACATCAACAAAGCCGTCGTACAATTCACCAACACACGCATCAACCTACAAGAATTGGATTTGACCACCGGAAAAACCGATATGAAAGTCAATGGTGTTTTGGAGAATTTCTATGGATTCATGTTTAAAAATCAAGAGCTCAAAGGAAATTTTAATATGAATTCGAATCAGTTTGCTGTAGCCGATTTCATGTCGCCTGAAACACCAAAAACCAAAACTGAAAAACCAAAAGAAGCGGTTAAAATTCCTGCATTCTTAAATTGCTCATTAACTGCAAAAGCCAATACGGTTTTGTATGATAATTTAACGTTGAAAAACGTTTCCGGAAAAGTCATCATCAAAGACCAGAAAGTCACTTTAGAAAATGTCAAATCGGATATTTTCGGCGGGCAAATTGTAGCGAGTGGCGATGTTTCTACGAAAGGAAAAGTTCCTGTTTTCAATATGAATTTGGGGATGAAAGCCGTTGATATTCAACAAACATTCACCCAATTGGAAATGATGAAAAAAATCGCACCGATTGCCGGTGTGATCAACGGAAAATTGAATACGACCATCAAAGTATCCGGAAATTTAGACGCGAAAGAAATGACACCAGATGTGAATTCACTCAACGGTGATTTGATTGGACAGTTGCTTTCTACAACAGTTAATCCTAGCAACTCAAGCCTTTTATCTAAACTGGATGACAACATCAAATTCATCGATCTCAAAAAAATCAACCTCAACGATTTGAAAACGGCACTTACTTTCAAAGACGGAAAAGTCAATATCAAACCGTTTGATTTAAAATATCAAGATATCAAAATGTCGGTGGGCGGGCAACATGGTTTTGACCAGAATATGAATTATAGTTTAAAGTTTGATGTTCCTGCGAAGTATATGAGTCTTCTTGGTCCTGATATAAACAAACTGATTTCGAAATTATCTCCGACTGATGTCAGCAAATTGGAGAATATTCCAATTAATGCCTCGATGACCGGAAATTTTAAAAGTCCTAAAATATCGACTGATGTGAAAGGTGGCATCACAAATCTTACGAATCAAATCGTGAAGCAACAAAAAGAAAAATTGGTCAAACAAGGCACAAGTGCTTTGAGCGATTTGATTAATAAGAATACCAAAACCGATACGACCAAAACGAAATCTCCGGCAAAAGAAGACATTAAAAAGAAAGCGGGTGATTTGTTGAATGGATTGTTTAAGAAAAAATAAAATTTATTGCTCGCAAAGTCGCGAAGGCGCAAAGTCAATTATAATGTGAACTTTGCG
>NZ_JANOBI010000044.1:0-96732 GCF_031411595.1 Flavobacterium sp.
CTTCAAGCACTTGACATTCTGCTGTAACATCTGCAAGTGTAGCCGCATCTGGAGTTGGCGCTATACTGTCATTGATGATAATATTCTGAGTTTGCGTATTGCTATTTCCGTTAGCATCAGTATAAGTCCAAGTAATGGTTGTTGATGCGTTAATTGGGAATACACCATCGTTGGTTACAGTTACAACACCTGAACAATTGTCTGTAGCAGTTGGTGCGATAACATCGGCTTCAAGCACTTCACATTGTGCAGTAATATCCGAAAGAACAGCTGCATCAGGAGTTGGTGCTATAGTATCATTAATAATGATATTCTGAGTTTGTGTAACACTATTTCCGTTAGCATCGGTATAAGTCCACGTAATTGTAGTTGATGCTGTGATTGGAAAAATTCCATCATTGGTTACTGTTACGATACCTAAACAATTATCGGTAGCAGTTGGTATAGCAACATCGGCTTCAAGCACTTCACAGGTTCCGGTAACATCTGCTAGTATAGCATTATCAGGCGTTGGCGCTGTCGTGTCATTGATGATTACATTCTGAGTTTGCGTGTTGCTGTTTCCGTTGGCATCGGTATAAGTCCAAGTAATTGTTGTTGATGCAGTAATTGGGAAAACGCCATCATTAGTTACGGTAACAATACCTGAACAGTTGTCGGTTGCCGTTGGAGCAATGACATCAGCTTCAAGCACTTCGCATTGCGCAGTAATATCTGAAAGAACAGCAGCATCCGGAGTTGGTGCTATCGTATCATTAATAATAATATTTTGAGTTTGTGTAACACTATTTCCATTAGCATCGGTGTAAGTCCAAGTAATTGTTGTTGATGCAGTAATTGGGAAAACGCCATCATTGTTTACTGTTACAACACCTGAACAATTGTCGGTGGCCGTTGGAGCAATAACATCAGCTTCAAGCACTTCACATTGCGCAGTGATATCTGTAAGCACAGCAGCATCCGGAGTTGGTGCCGTAGTATCATTGATAATTACATTTTGAGTTTGCGTATTACTGTTTCCGTTCCCATCGTTATAAGTCCAAGTAATTGTAGTTGATGCCGTGATTGGGAAAACGCCATCGTTAGTTACGGTAACAATACCTGAACAATTATCCGTAGCAGTTGGTGCGATAACATCGGCTTCGAGTACTTCGCATTGTGCAGTAACATCTGCAAGTATAGCATTATCAGGAGTTGGCGCTATGGTATCATTAACCACAACATTCTGAGTTTGCGTATTGCTATTCCCGTTGGCATCGGTATATGTCCAAGTGATTGTAGTTGATGCTGTGATTGGAAAAATTCCATCATTGGTTACTGTTACAACACCTGAACAATTGTCTGTAGCTGTTGGCGCGGTAACATCGGCTTGTTGCACTTCACATTGTGCAGTAATATTTGCAAGTATGGCGGCATCAGGCGTTGGCGCTGTCGTATCATTAATGATAATATTTTGACTTTGCGTTTCGCTGTTCCCGTTTGCATCTGTGTAAGTCCAAATAATGGTTGTTGATACAGTAATTGGATACACACCATCGTTGGTGATCGATGCAATTGAACAGTTGTCTGTAGCAGTTGGCACAGGAACATCAATAGCCAATACAGCACATTGCGAGGTAAAATCTGCAAGCGACGCTAGATCAGGAACCGGTTTTATAGCATCCGTGATAATGGCATTCTGCGTTTGCGTTTCAAAGTTGCCATTGGCATCGGTATATATCCATGTAATTACCGTTGAAGTTCTGATTGGAAATACAACACTAGTGGTTGCTGTTACAACACCCGAACAATTGTCGAAAGCTGTTGGTGCAGGAACATCGGCTTCAAGAATTTCACATAATGCGGAAACATCAGCAAGGCTGGCAGCATCAGGAACCGGTTTCGTGAGGTCATCGATGTAGATGTCTTGTGTTTGGTAGCTCGTGTTTCCATGTTCATCGGTATAATACCATGTAATCAGGGTTGATCTTACAATTGGAAAAACGGCATCGTTGGTTACCGTTACAACACCAGAACAATTGTCTGTGGCTGTTGGTACCGGAACATCGGCTTGTTGCACTTCACACAATCCGTGAATATTCGGAAGAATAGCTACATCAGCTACCGGCTCTGTAAAATCGAGAATATAAATATCTTGGTTTTGGAACGTAGTATTTCCGGTAGCATCGGTATAGGTCCATGTAATCAAGGTTGATACTGTAATCGGAAATACACCATTATTAGTCACCGTTACAACACCAAAACAATTGTCTGTTGCTGTTGGTACCGGAAGATCGGCTGCCTGCACTGCACATTGTGAGTGAAAATTAGGCAGTGTCGCAACATCTGGAATTGGGCGAGTAAAATCGAGGATGTTGATATTTTGCGTTTGGATTTCAGTACCGCCTAATTCGTTTAAATACGCCCAAAAAATGGTAGTCGTACCGGTTGCGGTAACAGGAAAAATACTGCCGTCTGTAGTTGGCGTTACCGTATTGCCACAACTGTCGGTGATTACTGGAATGACCAAGTCGGAGAATTCTACTGAGCATTGGGCATTAACACTGGGCAGATTGTTGGGTAAATTCAGGTCGCAAGCTACAACTTGTGCGGTGTTCCTGACATGAGTAGCAATCGACTGTCCGTGCGATCGCTGCGCCAAAACCAAAATGGCAATGACAAGAAAGTGTAACGTTTTTTTCATAATCTTAAAATTGTTTGTTTGAAGTTATCAGCGTAAAAATAGGCAAAAATCAGGGGTAGGTTTTTTGGTTTTTTAAGGGTTATGAACAAATGTATTGACAATAGGAAAGGTTGGGTTTTCAGGAGCTAATCCGGCTGTACCCTACAAAAAAACCGCGTCTTGCTCACAATGGTAAAGTCCGGCAAGAGCTTCCGTTGGTCGCTTTGCCAGACTAACCAAAGTAACTAGCAAGACGCGGTTTTGTTTTCCAGTGCCATCCGGGCTAGGCATTCGATTTTAGATTACTATCATTACCCAAACAAATCTAAAATCTAAAATCAGAAATCTAAAATCCCTATTTGTGGGGATTTTTTTTTTGTAGGGATTGAGGAGTTTTGATTTATAAAACAGTACTAACTAAAAAATAGATTACGATGTTAAATAAAAATGATATTACCAACAACGATATGTTCTCCAAACTTCAGGGAAATATTCTCAAAGGGCATGGTAGAAATTTCACCACTAACATTTTTATCAGATTTGATAAAAACAGAGACAAAAGCGCTAAAAAATGGATTGCCGAATTTTCAGAAAGTAAGTTAACCAGCTGTAAAAAACAACTAAAAGAAAATGAACTTTTTAAAAGAAATAAAATATCTGGAGGCGTTTTTTATGGGATTCTATTGACAGCTCCGGGTTATCAATACTTAGGTAAAGACATTTCAAAATTTGAAAAAACATTTCAAAACGGGATGAAAAAAGCAGATTTACAAGATCCGGACACTAAAAAATGGGAAGAAGGTTTCAGAAAGGAAATTCATGCTATGATTTTGATTGGAGATGACAATCAAGAAAAATTAGGAATTGCTTCAGATGAGATTATTGCAGCGTTAAACAAATTCTCATCCATTGTAACTATTGAATATGGAAATGCCATCCGAAATGCTAACGGTGATGGAATAGAACATTTTGGTTATGTAGATGGCATCAGTCAACCTTTATTTTTTGATGATGAATTGAAAGAATATGAGCAGCAAAATGCCGGAAAAGAAATATTTAATCCATCTGCTGAGAAAGAATTGGTTTTAGTAAAAGATCCATTTGCAGACAGTGACAATACTTACGGAAGTTATTTTGTTTTCAGAAAATTAGAACAAAATGTACAAAAGTTCAAAAAGAACGAGGAAGAACTGGCAAAAAAATTAAACCTTAAAGAAGAAGACGAAGAACGTGCCGGAGCCTCTATTGTAGGTCGGTATGAAGATGGAACTCCCGTAGAAATGAGCAAAGACGATGGCATTATTGGCAGCGGAGCATATAATAATTTTGATTATAAGATTGCTTCTAATTCTAGATGCCCTTATCATGCGCACATCCGGAAAACAAATCCAAGAACTGAAGCACATAAGGAACACATTATGGCCAGACGTGGTATTCCATACGGATACAGAAATGTACCTGCATCGATTGAGCAGGATTTTCTTCAAATGCCTGAAAGTGGTGTAGGGTTGTTGTTTATGAGCTTTCAAGCGAGTATAAAAAATCAATTTGAGCATATTCAAGGATTAGCCAATCAGGTTAATCCTGCGAATGATAAAGTAAATAATCTGGACCCAGTTATTGGTCAAGATGGATTACAAAATAAAAGTACCGGTGATTTTCCGGTCACATATAACAATGCAGGTTCGGTGCAATTCGGTGCTTTTGAATCAGCAGTAACCTTAAAAGGCGGTGAATATTTTTTCGCTCCGAGTATTCCTTTTTTAAAAAACATTTAAATATTATATTATGAAAAAACTTACGCTACTAGTGACATTATTTTTATGCACACTATCCTATTCACAAGGAGAAAAAACAATTGATTGGCAAAATCTTGACAAGATTAATGAAGTAAAACATTTACTTTCTCCTGTAAAAAATAAAACTTTTACAGTTTTCAAAATTAAAAACATCAATAAGTTTCTTTATAAAGTTGAGATTGCAGGTAAAAATTTTGACTTACAAACTCCGGTTCCAACTGAATTGCAAACCTTGTTCAGACTTTCATCAGAACAATTGGAAACTAAAGTCGAAACAAAGGCAACTTCAGACGCAATAAAGAAAACAGAAGATCAAATAACCAAAATTGAAGAAGTACAAAATACTCCAGGTAATCCGGCTGCTTTAAATGCAAAACTTGATGAAATGATTGCTACTTGCAATGATTATAAGAAAATCTTAGAAGATATAAAAGATTTTGAATTTGATTTGAAATTAAAGCAAAACAAACTAATCAATATTGCAAAATTGGATATCGATTACAGCAGCATGCAGGATAAATTGCAGGAGATTGACAGTCCTGTAGATCCTGCTGATATTTTGAAATCGTTAAGAGATAAGTATGAAGCTATTGAAGCATTATACAAAGAAGCGGTGAAATTATCCACCAATGTTGCACAGAAGCAAAACATTGAGAAAGCATCAGACAGTATTGATGATGCTTTTGAAACCATTAGAGATGAAAAAATAATCACGCTTTATGAAAGTGTTGATTATTTATATAAAGAATTGGGATTAGAACAAAACTTTACCGCTCAAGCTCCTCCGGTTCAAATGAATGGTGATTTTGTAGAGTATAAATGCAAAGTTACACCGTCAAAAGTAAATACGTTGGGTGCGTATAAAAGTCCGATACAATTTGATTTTATATTGCCTAATTATGGAGGCATAAAAGCGGATTTTAGTGTAGGCCCAACTATTTCGTTTGGTAAAAACTCCAAAGACGAGAAATTTTATCTTGAAGAAAGTACCACTACCGGAAAATCGTATCTGCGAGAAAGAAACAACAACAATGCAGGAACTCCTGGCCTTGCCGCGATGATGCATGTATATGACCGGGTAGCTACAGAAACCGCTATTGGAGGATTGTTTGGCGTTGGCGCCGGCTTTCAAACTATTGATGATGTAGATTTAAGTTTCTATTTGGGAGCCAGCGTTATTCTTGGTATGAAACAAAAAGTAATGATCAATGCTGGCTTAAGTTTTTTGCGTGTTGATCGCTTAAAAGACAAAGAGTTTGAAGTTGGAAAAGAATATACTACTCAAGATTTTGACTTAAATAATGTCGTTGAAAAAGTTTTTAAATCCTCTTTCTTTATATCATTGTCTTATAATTTAGCCAAGCGCGTAGATAATTAACCCAAATCACATAGCTGTTAGCATAAAAACCCCGAAGTATTTCGGGGTTTTTCTATTGCTAAACTTCATTCGTGATGGTATTGATTATCAATTTTAAAATACATGATGATTGACAATACGATATATTCTTAGGTTTTTTAGTTGCTATTGACAATTTGGTGAACGTATTAAAACTAAAAATAGGGTTAAGAATATTGGCTGAGTAATGCATCTACTTCTGTTGAGAAATCTTTATACTTTGTTAATTCATCTTCCAAATTCTTCTTTTTAAATTCTTTAAGACTATCATCATCAATTTCAGCCAGCCTTTCTTCTAAAAACCCAAAGCAGTGCTCATCCGGTTTATCTAATTTAAAAGGATTTCTCTTACTTTCATCCAAACACTTTTTGGCTTTTTTAATTATCCAACAAATTCGGGAATTGAGTAAAAAAAATCTTGTTTTAGAAATTAATCTTAAAATTTTATACTGCTGATTCAAATTTATTTTTTTTTATCTATCGATGAGTTTTTTAATCTTTTCAACTTTAATCCTTGCTTTTTTATAATTGGCAAGTTTTCGCGCCGCAACTTCATCCTGAAAGCCCAGCGAACGGCGGCGCAAAAGCATTAAGATTGCCCAAGTGGTCCAAACCATCATAAAACAAAAATGAAATCGAACCGGTAATTGATCTACATTTTTATAGAAAAAAAAATAAAAATTTAGCCTAATCAAAGCACATGAAATGAGCGTTCCAATAAATAGTGTTACATAATAATTAACCCATTGTTCAAAATCAGACTTCACTCTTATAAAGAAATCTATTTTAAGAAATTCAGAAATTACCAATGCGACCGACATTACAATTGCGCTGGACAATAATGCAAAAATCCTGATTTCACTACCTTTACCACTATTGAAATCTGTGATATGCAATGAGATAAAACCAAATAAAAGACATGCCACCAGAAAAAGATCGAGCAGCATATCACTAAAACCGT
Organism: Flavobacterium sp.; assembly: GCF_031411595.1. Classification (GTDB taxonomy): domain Bacteria; phylum Bacteroidota; class Bacteroidia; order Flavobacteriales; family Flavobacteriaceae; genus Flavobacterium. Next base: position 6,819 of record NZ_JANOBI010000044.1, read on the forward strand.
AATTTTCGGTTGTTGAAGCCAGATAGGAAAATAAGAAATCGATGCTAAAATAGCATACAAAAGCAAATCCCAAAAGAAAATGTTGCTCGGTTAACACCAAAATCAAAAGTTGTCTAACACCTTCCCATTGATGTGCATCATTCACTGTACTATATAGCCCTATAATAGGTGAAAATGCCGTCATCATCTGCTCTAAAAACGCTCCAAGAACTGCGGGATAAACCAACATATGCATCCATTCTTTTTTTATATTCATAGTAGAATGGTGCGCTGTATTTTTAAGGGCTAATTTTGATGAAGACTTTTTCCTGGTACGAAAACACAATACCACGAATACTACAAAAAGGCATAAAAAAACTATTTCCGGCCAATCCAATTTTAAACAAATGGCACTATCTTCTTCACCTTCAACATGCTTTGAAGTTTGACATTTTGTGTGATTCGTAGGTTTAGAATGCCTATAATTGTTCAGCGTATTTTTTACACAATCACGAACAGAAATGCTCTTTATGGTATCGGCATCATTAGTATTTTCCTTGGTCTTTATAACATTCGGCACTTTTTGGTTTTTGCCTATCGGTTGCGCCTCACTCACAACAGGATTACTCAAAATTATAAATAGAAGCAATAGTGACCTTCCGACAATTAAATTAGGCTTAATAGTCATCATAAGAAAATTGTAAATTACTAATGTAATAAAATAGTATTTAATTTAAAAACAGCCGTTTAAAGTTTTTACTCATCGGCATTTTTAGTTCTTTCTATGATTTGAAACCCTAACATCACCAATGCAATAATGGAGATAATAAAAGTAAGGAAAGTAAGCGAAAAAGCAATTCTGGTGTTTAAAGACCGAACGATGTAATCAGAAGTTGAAGTGGCTGTGATATCATCATAAATAAACACTGATGAAACAAACCCACCGACAATTGTCAAAATCAAACAAACCCATAATAAAATGATTGTTGATTTCACTTTATCATCATTCAGATTTAAACCAATTTTGTCTATAAAACTTATCGATAATGTGAGTATACCTATGCTAGATGGAATCAGTAATTTTAAAATGTCGAATAATATAGTAAGCACTTCCATAGTTATTTAGCCTTCGGTTTTTTGATATAATTGTCTTCAAAATCAAACCAATTCTTTTTTTCATTTTTTGGTTTGAGCATATAGTCTAAATAAAAACTTACTTTTTTCTTCAATTCATTTTCTGAAATACGTAAAGACTGAGGTTGCTGTTTATATTGATCATATAACTTAATAAGCTCATCTTTAATAAAATTAACTCGCTCATCATCAATCTCAATTTTTTTAAATTGATAAACTCGTTTGGAAATGATTTCTAATAGAAAGGTAAAATCACAATCCGTAATCATTTTACTATCCATCATTTTGTTGTGCAATTCGTCTTTTATTTCATCTGATATCCTTGCGTTCGACTTGACATTTGTTGCCATTATTTCCTTGTATTCCGATTTTTTCAGTACAACACAGGACGTTACGCTGAATGCGAGTAATGCAATGATTATTTTTTTCATGATGCTTGAGATTAATTGTTCATGTATCTTAAAATTTGTGTATTGGTTAACCATACTACAATTTCATTCTTATGATTAATCACAAAAATGTCTTTGTAATTTTTATTCTCCATAATGCTTTTAGCATCTTCTACTTTTTTGTTTTTATCAATGAATTATAACTTTACTTATCCACCGTTTTGTTTTCATTTAATTTTATTCCAACATAAGCTGCCGAGCTAATTCCCATCAAAGCAAGTTCAGTTGGTGTAAACGAAATAAATACCTTACCTGCACTTGAAATAAATTCAGTTATAAAAATGACCCCAAATAAGATATTAAAAATTAATGCTTGAAAACGATGCACGCTGATTCCGTTTTCATCAGAAAGAATGTTTGTCCAGAAAAGTTTCTCATCATTGCTGTCTTGATGTCTTACTTTATCAGTATTAATATCAGTATTATCAATAATTCTAGAAGCAGTAGTAGTTCCTAAACTAATTCCTAATAAAATCAATAGCGATTTATTGATTTCTGGCAATCCATTATTATAGCCATAATAAGCAGAAAATGAGCTAACAATAATTAAAGTCCACCACATAAGTTGAGCCCGTGCAAAACTATAAGGTTTATTTTCACAATTACTGATATCCTTTAATATAGGCGTCCAAAAAGATAGGTATATTCCATAAACAATTATTGCAAAAGGGATGACATTAATAAAGAGAATTTTAAAAGTTTGAGTAGATTCCATGATATTAATTTTTAAAAGTTATACATTTCAAAATTCCTCATTCTTACCCATAAAAAAATCCCTAACAATAGGGATTTTAATGTTTCATAACAGACATGCTTTTTCTAAAAATCATATTTTCGTTCTACGGCAAACCTTATTAAATCGGTTTTTCCATGAATATTCATTTTCTTTAAGATGTTTTTTCTATGTGTATCTACGGTGCTTTTCCCAATAAAAAGCTGTTCCGCAATTTCGTTCGACGTTTTGCCTTCTCCGATGAGCCGCAGAATTTCCTTTTCACGAGAACTCAGAATGATTTCTTCTTTTGAAGTGGTATCTAATGATGTAATCGAATCATCAAAAAAAGTTTCACCTTTAGCGACCATTCGAATGGCTTCAACCAGTTTTTTCAATGGCGAATTTTTCATAATATAACCTGTCGCACCGGCAAGTTTCATTTGGTTTACCGCCTCACTTTGATCGAACATGCTAAAAGCAATAACTTTAATATGTGGAAATTCTTTTTTGATGATTCTAGTAGCCGATATGCCGTCACATTTGGGCATTCGAATATCAGTAATGACTACTTGTGGTTGTTTTCTACGCACTAAATCAACCAACAATTCGCCGTCGTTGGCTTCACCCACAACCGAAATATCGTCTTCATATTCTAACGAAAGTTTAATCCCATCAATTAAAGATTGGTGGTCTTCTGCAATTACAATTGTTGTCATATCGGTAAATCAATAATGATGGTCGTTCCTTTTGAAATAATAGAATCGATTGTAAAAGTACCGTTCATTTGCTCGACTTTTTTCTCAATACTTTTAAGTCCGATTCCTGATTTTTGAACAATACTTTTCGGATCAAATCCCTTTCCGTTGTCTTCAATAATAATGTTGAGTTCATTGCTATTGTGTTGGGTTAAATAAATATTAACCTCCGTAGCTTCTGAATGTTTCATAATGTTCGTACACAATTCTTGTATGATTCTGAAAAGCATCACTTCTAAAGTGTTTTCCAAACGTTCGTTTAGCCCATGTGGAATCACATTAATCTGCAATTTTTCAAGCACGCTCATTTTCTCTGCCATCTTTTTAACAGCTACGACTAAGCCTTCACTGCCAATGACTCCGAGGTTTTTTAAGTGCGAAATGTTGCGTACTTTTTGGTAAGCTTCCTCAATAAGCGAATCTGTTTTTTCAAACAATTGGAATTCTTTTTCGCTTGAACCGGTATCGTGGCGTTTCAAATTTTCGAAATTCAATTTCAAAGTCGCCAGCATACTTCCCAGATTATCGTGCAGTTCGTTGGCAATGCGTTGGCGCTCTTTTTCCTGGCTTTCAAGCATCACATCAATTTCGTGTAATTCTTGTTCTTTAAGTTTGGTTTCGAGTTTTTGGGTTTCGAGTTGTTTTTCCTGCTCTACAATTTTTTTCTTTTTGGAGAGATTTTTATAGGCGAGAACCGAAATAATTCCTATAACAAATAGCAATCCTATTACGGAATAGATTATGGTTTTTAGGTTTTTATTTTCGAGATCTTTTTCTTTGGTTTCGTATTTAGTTTGTAATTCATTTATAGCCAGTTCTTGATCTATTTGATTTAAGTCATCATTAAGAATATTATACTTTTCTAAATATTCTAATGCCTTTGGGGTATTTTTTATTTCTTTATAATTTTTATACAGAAAATAATTGATAATGCATTTATTGTTTAAGGCATTTTCATCAACATCTAGCTCCAAAGCCTTATTTAGTAATACAATAGCTTCAGCGTATTTTTTTTTACGATTATAACTTCCAGCTTGATTAATGTAGATGTCATTTATTGATTTAATATCATTCTTTTTTAAAGCAATAGGCAAACATCTATTTAAATATTTTAAAGCAGAATCAGGTAATTTTTCTGCTTCATTGAAATAAGCAGCCAAATTTTTATTGATTTTCAACGTTAAATTTTCGTTTTTAATTTCATTATTAATTTTGATTGCATTTCTAAAATTTGTCAGCACTTCAGGATCTTTCTTGGCACAAATTTTAATAGACGCAATTTCATAATAAGCAAAAGCTATTTTAGTCTTATTATTCGTTTTTAAGGCATAGTCAAGATATTCCTGAATTAATTTTTTTTCGCTAATATTTTTTGGTTTGTTTTTCATAGTTGAAACCAAATAAGCAATATCCAAGTTGAGTTTTAATGCTTTTTCAATACTATCAATTTTTATGTATATCTCTTTTGCTTCTATTAGTTTTTTAAAATATTGGTCTTCTTTATTTTCCTGTTGATATATTTTACTATAGGCTATATAATAATTAGCTCTTTCATAATCCGTGTAATTCGCTAAATCAATTTTATCTAATTCTTTTTTTGCGGATTCAAATTTTCCTTTACTAATATTTTCATTTATAAATTTCAAATTATTTTGTGCAAAAAGAAACCCGTTCATAAGAATAATACTTACGAACAGGATTCTTTGCATTTTATTGACATATAGTAGCATACTATCTTGAAACAATACTCATTCCGACAACTCTTGGTCTTAATTGAAGAGGAATTATGTATACATACGGCTGACCATTCAAATTTAAAGCATTAATATCATCTTCCAATGTATCGAATAATGACTCAACATAAATCAAAGGATTAATGCCTTCTTGATCATCATGTATTACGGTAACAAACACGTCTTTCGCCTTATCATCAAATGCAATTACACCGGGTTTTTCTACTTTAATTAAATCATCATAAGCTATTCTATGAGGGTATAGCGTATTTCCGTTAAACAATTGAACGCCTGGTTCATCAAAAATTCTCATGTAATAACAAATCGCATAAGTCTTTTTTCCTTTTATTTTTTTCGAAATATTATAAGCAAATCCAAAATCATAAGGCTTACCTTCTTCATGTTCTGGCAATACAACATCAATATCAATAATGCTTGCTTCTAATTTTCCAATTGTTAAATAAGTTCTGTCCATGATAAATAATTTTTTAAAGTTATATACTTCAAATCTCCGTCGAAAAATTACAAAAAAAATCCCTACAAATAGGTAAAAAACCAATTTGATGTTGTATTTGAAATCAATCATAGCACCACTCACTAATAATAAAAATTGACACTAGTAAATCATGCAACACTTTCCCATAATTTCATAACCTTTTGATGGCGGAGGTTGGTATCTTTATAATGCGTCTAAAAATGATATTCTTATGATACAATTGCTTTTATTCTCAGTCGGTTTCATCCTTTTCGTCTACTTCATCACATTGACCATAAAAAAAGACAACAAAAAAATAATTTTACATCGATTGGCGGTCAACCATGCCCGAATGGTTAGGCTTTATGACAAACTCGAAGAACTTATTTTCTTAAGAGATTATTCGACTTATACCAAACGCGACAATACCATGAGTTATGATTTGTATCGCGCCGGAATTAAAAAACAAAACGATATTTTTGATAAGGAAATGCATGAATTACGCACTTCGAAATTCAATCGTGACATTGAACAATATTACCTTAAAATGCTCCATATCCATGACAACGAATTGATGCGTTTGAAATCAGAAATTAAACGTGCTGAAAATATACGGTTACTGCATTTGCATGTTGAGAAGCATTGGAGTGCTTAACGTCATTACTAATTTAACTGCTGATTATAGCCATGAACCAACATACTTCAATGCTGGTTCATGGCTAAATTATTTAATCTAAAATCTCAAATCCGAAATCAAAAATTCTCCCAAACTTTCGCTACTTTTGCGGCATGTCTAGAAAAAATACCGATAAAATTATATTCGATCACATCAAAGTTTTGGATGCCGGAGCCAAAGGCGTTTCTGTTGCCAAAGCGCCTGACGGAAAGGTAATCTTCATTCCCAATGTGGTTCCCGGCGATGTCGTTGATGTGCAAACTTTCAAAAAACGCAAAGCCTATTACGAAGGAAAAGCCATTCGTTTTCATGAATTTTCCGAACACCGCATCGAACCGATTTGCCAACATTTTGGTGTTTGTGGCGGTTGCAAATGGCAGAACATGAATTATGCGCAACAGTTGTTTTATAAACAAAATGAAGTCAAAAATCACTTGCAACGCATAGGCAAAATCGAGCTTCCTGAGTTTGAACCCATATTAGGTTCCGAAAAGCAATTCTTCTACAGAAACAAAATGGAATTCGGATTCTCCAATTCGCGTTGGTTAACTGAAAAAGAAATCGACAGCACTGAAGATTTGGGCAATCGCAATGCACTCGGTTTTCACATTCCGAAAATGTGGGATAAGATTCTCGACATCACCAAATGTCATTTGCAAGAAGATCCATCGAATGCGATTCGAAACGAAATCCGTGACTTCGCTAACGAACACAATCTCGCTTTTTTTGATCCGAGAAATCATGAAGGTTTGCTCAGAACATTAATGATCCGAACCGCATCAACAGGTGAAATTATGGTGCTCGTTCAATTCTTTAAAGAAGACAAAACAGCGCGCGAATTGCTGCTCAATCACCTGTTCGAAAAGTTTCCCAATATCACTTCATTGCAGTATGTAATCAATGGAAAACCCAACGATACGATCTACGATCAAGACATCAAATTATACCAAGGCCGCGATTATATCTTAGAAGAAATGGAAGGTTTGCAGTTTAGCATCAACGCCAAATCGTTCTACCAAACCAACTCAGAACAAGCGTACGAATTATACAAAATCACCAGAGAATTTGCAGGATTAACTGGCGATGAAATCGTTTATGATTTATATACCGGCACCGGAACCATTGCGCAATTCGTTTCCAAAAAAGCGAAAACAGTGATTGGCGTAGAAAGTGTTCCTGAAGCCATTCTCGACGCCAAAGAAAATGCCAAGCGCAACAACATTACGAATTGTGAGTTTTATGTTGGTGATATGAAAGTGGTTTTCAATGAAAGTTTCATCGCCAAACACGGTCAACCCGATGTGATTATTACCGATCCGCCTCGAGACGGCATGCACAAAGATGTAGTCGAGCAAATTTTGAAAATTGCTCCTCAAAAAATTGTTTATGTAAGTTGCAATTCCGCTACACAAGCGCGCGACTTGGCTTTGATGGACGAACAATATCAAGTGACACGCGTGCGTCCGGTGGATATGTTTCCGCAAACGCATCATGTGGAAAATGTTGTACTTTTGGAAAAGAGAAAAAAATAAGCGCCTGAGTTTCTAAGTTACTCAGCAACTCAGGCACTCAGCAACTCAGTTACTCAGCATATGAAGAAAATAGTTTTATTAATTATCGTAATAGCCGTTGCTTTTTCAAGTTGTGAAAAGGATGACATTTGCGATGAAAATACCGGAACCACACCGCGATTGATTATCGTTTTTTACGATTTTACGAATCCAACTTTAACGAAAAATGTGACGAATCTTGCTATTATTAAAAATGGTGATACGACGCCATATGCGGTTTATAATGGTGTGAGTAAAGTTCAAGTGCCTCTTGATATTGCTGCTGATTTGTCGCAATATCAATTCATATTAAATTATGCCAATGCCAATCCGGCTTTAATCAATATCGACAATTTAGAATTCGATTATACGCGCAACAACGTTTACGTTTCTCGTGCTTGTGGTTACAAAACGGTTTTTAAATTAAACGATATTAATCCCTTTACGCAAACCGACAACACCGTTCCAGATGGTTTATGGATGCGTAACATTACAGTAATTCAATCTGATATTCTGACCGAAAATGAAACACACCTTAACATTTCTCTTTAGCCTTGTCTTGGTGTTGTCTTCATGGTTCATCGAAGCACAAACCAAAAAAACCGACAGCATTCCTGTAAAAACCAATCGTTACGGAATCCGCGTCGGCTTTGATTTATTCAAACTCGCGCGTACTTTTTACGAAGAGGATTATAAAGGACTTGAAGTTGTAGGCGATTACAGACTTACTAAAAAATATTATCTCGCGGGTGAATTGGGGAATGAAAACAAAACCGTAAATGACGACCAATTGAACTTCACCACAAAAGGTACTTACTTCAAAGCCGGTGCTGATTATAATCTTTATGAAAATTGGCTCGACATGGAAAACATGGTCTATATCGGCGCGCGATATGGAGTGAGTTCGTTCAGTCAAACCTTGAATTCTTATACGATTTACAACCGTTATCCTTATTTCGGACAATCGCAAGAAATCAAATCAGGAGAAAAATTCAACGGATTATCCGCACAATGGGTGGAAGTTTTACTTGGAGTAAAAGCCAAAGTCATCAACAATTTCTATGTTGGTTTCAGCTTTCGAATGAACAAATTGGTATCGAATAAAAAGCCTGATAATTTCGACAATCTTTACATTCCGGGTTTCAACAGAACTTACGATGGTACTTTTGGTGCAGGTTTTAATTATACGGTTTCTTATTTTATTCCGATTTATAAGAAGAAAGTTCCTGTGGCGGCTGCGCCTAAGAAGAAATAAAAATTACGAATTATAAATTACGAATTACGAATTGGGTAGCTAGTTACTTTTATTTCGTAATGTCTTTTGGATGGAACCTATGATTTTTAATAGTTCTTCGATATCAAATAATAGACTTTTACTTTCTTCTTTAGTAATAAATTCTGTGTCAGTTAATAATCTTTCCCAATAATGAGTTTCTCTTGCTTCTTTGTAGGCGATTGTAAGTTTAGCAAAAAAATCTTTTTCTGATTGTCCTCCAATAGCTTCTTCTATATTGGCTCCAAGAGAAGTTCCAGCACGAAGTAGCTATTTGCTTAAAACATATTCTTTCTTATCCTCACACAAATGCTTGTAAACTTTTACAATTCTTACAGCAAAAGCATAACTCTTAATCTGAATAATATTTTCCTTCATACTCACAATTCGTAATTATTTAATCTGTTTGATTCCTTTCATAAAAATCCACTTCATAAACAACTTTTCGCCGTCTTTGGTTTTGACTGCTTGAAATTGCGGTGCTAAAATAGTGCCTACAACAAAAGCTGTAAGCGGAATATACCAACCCGATAAATTGGTGTATCTTTTTATCAAAAACTGAAATCCGATAAACAAGATTCCGAACGAAATCAATTGGTAGATGAAGGAACGCAATTGTAACTTGGTCATAATTATTAATTGTTAATTATCATTATTAATTGAATTAAACTTCGTGCGTTTACTACCTTCATACATTTCATACTTCACCAAACGCGCTTCGAGACTTCCGTTGAACAATTTTATTTTTCTCGAAGGTTTCAATCCTACAAACTTTAACGCTTCGAGATTGGCAGTGATAAACCATGCATTGGTTCCGGGATAATTCTGTTTCAACGTATCGCCGATTTCTCTATAGAAACGTTCCATTTCAATATCCAAACGTTCGCCATACGGTGGATTAAAAACCATATGCAACGGGCCTTGAGTGTCTTTTTCAGTATCGAAAAAATTCTTTTCTTGAATCGTGATGTATTCTTCTAAATTGGCATTCTTGATATTGTCTTTGGCTTTTTGCACAGCACTTGGCGCTTTGTCATAGCCTTTAATCGTATAATGAAACTCACGTACTTTCTTGAGCAGCGAATCCATAATTTGGTCGAACAAATCGTTGTCCCAATCGTTCCATTTTTCAAAAGCAAATTCTTTTCTGTTGATGTTCGCCGGAATGTTGCACGCAATCATCGCCGCTTCGGCCAAAATGGTTCCGCTACCACACATCGGATCTAAGAAATCACCCTGGCCTTCCCAGCCTGAAAGTAAAATCATCCCGGCCGCTAAAACCTCATTAATCGGAGCAATATTCGTAGCCGTTTTATAACCACGCTGATGCAATGAATTTCCTGAAGTATCAAGCGCTACGGAAACCTGATCTTTATCGATGTGAATGTTGATGCGCAAATCGGGATAATCTTTATCAACACTTGGGCGTTGTCCGGTTTTATTTCTAAATTGATCGACAATCGCATCTTTACTTTTCTGCGACACAAATTGCGAATGTTTAAAATACTCCGAATGCACCGTCGTATCAATCACAAACGTCTGATTCGAATTCATATACTGCGCCCAATTGATGCCCGAAATGCCTTTATACAAAGCCAAATCGGTATTCGCTCGGAAATAATAAATGGGTTTTAAAATTTTCAAAGCCGTACGCAAAGACAAATTCGCCTTATACATAAAACCTTTATCGCCTTTAAAACTCACCATGCGGATGCCTTCCTCAACGTCTTGTGCACCCAACATTCTAAGTTCTTTAGCGAGTATTTCTTCAAAACCAAAAAAGGTTTTGGCAATCATTTTAAAATTATTTTCCATGGCAAAATCAAGTATTCGGTGCAAAAATACACTAAATTTGCACGTTCATAATTCAATGTGAAAGATTAAATGCCAAATTCTCAAAATCAAAATTCGAATCCCGAAGATTCCACTTGCAACAACTGGTTCGCCTCTTGGTTCGATTCTCCCTATTACCACGTTTTATACAAAGAACGAAACTATCGGGAAGCCCAGGTTTTTATGGACAATCTGACGCATTATCTCAACTTACCCGAACACGCAAAAGTATTGGATTTGGCTTGTGGAAAAGGCCGACATTCAATTTATCTAAACCAACTCGGATTCGATGTTCTCGGTGTTGATTTATCCGAAAACAGCATTGCCATTGCCAATAAAAATGCGAATAACACTTTGCATTTTCAAGTGCATGATATGCGCCAACCGTTCGAAGAAAAATACGATGCGATTTTCAATCTGTTTACAAGTTTTGGTTATTTTGCCTGCGATACAGATCATCTAAAAACCCTAATCGCCATCAAAGAAAGCCTTTCGGAATATGGTTTCGGCGTGATTGATTTTATGAATGCGACCAACGTCATAGCCAACTTGGTTCCAGAAGAGACCAAAACCGTAGACAACATCGATTTTCACATCAAACGTTTCCACATCGATGGCTATATTTACAAAGAAATTGATTTTGAAGATCAAGACATAAAACACCATTTTACCGAAAAAGTACGCGCCTTTACACTGCATGATTTTCAAGAATTGATGACCGAAGCCGGGATTTATTTACTCGATATTTTCGGTGATTATAAACTCAAAAAATTCCACAAAACCGATAGCGAACGTCTCATCATGATATTCAAATAATGAACTACCTATTGCCTCTTTTATCGGTACTTCTGGGTTACGGCATTGCGTTGTTTTTGCAACCCGATAATAAAAAAAATCTGAAGTTATTGCTCGCATTCAGCGGTTCCTTTTTATTGTCACTAACCGTCGTTCATTTATTACCGGACGTTTACGAAAGCCACTCGCATTCCGTTGGTATTTTCATCATGGTCGGGATTTTATTCCAAATTGTATTGGAGTTTTTCTCACAAGGCGCCGAACACGGACACGTTCACGGACACGATACCATGACCCAAATTCCTTGGTTGCTGTTTATAAGCTTGTGTATTCACGCATTTCTCGAAGGTTTGCCGGTAAGCCACCACCACAATCTCGCACTTGGAATCGGAATTCACCATTTGCCGATTGCTGTAATCTTAACGATGTTTTTCCTCAAAAGTCAACTCAACAAAAAAGCCATTTTCGCCTTCATGCTGACCTTTGCATTGATGACGCCATTGGGTACGTTATGCGCCGGAATGTTGCCTTTTGTCAACGATTACTACACCGAAATCACTGCGATTGTGATTGGGATATTATTCCACATTTCCTCAACGATTATTTTCGAAAGCAGTGAAGGGCACAAATTCAACATCGCCAAAATCTCGATGATTATACTCGGAATTGCATTGGCTTATTTTTTATAATCTGGGCGTGACCACAAGGGTCGGGCTATCCACTCCCAATCTTTTGCGCTGAACGCCAGCGCAAAAGGATTTCCGATACTATCCCTCACGCAACCCAGTTTAAAAATTCAAAAATTATTTGTTCAAGAACTTAATTAAAAATACCTGATTGCCACTGGCAGTCATCCTCTTAATATCACCCGAGCGTTAGCGAACTGGCGAAGCAAATCTCACGCAGCTCCAACTTCAAAACAACTTCCTATCTCAACCTGCAACTATTGAGTTTTTAAAAAACTTTCAATTGGTAAAAAACATCACTTATCAGTCAATTCCGGGCAGTTACTAATTTTTTTAGTGCGATTATGTATATTTTCTTAATTTTACTTCTTGTCAAGACAAAAACTTTTCCTCAACCGAAAACCAGTCGTGGCAACTGATTTGAAAAAACGCCTACATTAATATTTAAATACAACCGAATGAAAAAAGCATTCCTCACTTTAAGCCTATTATTCATAATCTCCATAGGGCATTCTCAAGGTTTTGATGCTACTCCAATAAACTTCGGATTACCTACCGCTGGCAATATTACAGCTACTGCTAACAACAGTTATTTTGCCATCAACAGTTATTTTTCAGATGTCGCGGATATCAACGGATCGCAATTGTGGTATCTCATGGATATGAATGGTGACGGCAAATCCGATTTGCTGGTCTATCAGGAAAAAGAAGCAGGCAATTATCGTGTTCCGGGAACAACTGGAAATCGCTATTGGAAAGTCTATTTGAACAATGGTACAGGTTTCAATACCACTCCTGTGAATTGGACTTTACCTGCTGGCGGTAATATTACCGCTTCAAGCAACAACAGTTATTATGGCATCAGTAATTACTTTAATGATGCTGCTGACGTCAACGGTTCTCAGTTGTGGTATGTCATGGATATGAATGGAGATGCCAAACCAGATATACTGGTCTACCAAGAAAAAGAAGCCGGTAATTATCGCGTTCCAGGTACAACAGGAAACCGCTATTGGAAAGTATACCTTAACAATGGTTCCGGTTTCGATACAACACCAGTGAATTGGTCATTGCCAGCCGGAGGAAACATTAACGCTACTAGCAATAACAGTTATTATAATATTATTAATAATTATTCTGATAACACCGAGGTTACAGGATCACAGTTGTGGTATCTCATGGATATGAATGGCGATGGCAAATCCGATTTACTAGTGTATCGGGAAAAAGGAGCAGGCAATTATAGTGTACCCGGAACAACAGGAAACCGCTATTGGAAAGTTTATCTTAATAATGGTTCAGGTTTCGATACTACACCTCTCAGTTGGGCATTGCCCGCAGGAGGAAATATCACAACTACTACCAACAATAGCTATTATGATATCAATAATGTTTCAGGAAATGCCGATGATAGTAATGGGTCACAATTATGGTATATCATGGATTTTAATGGTGACCATAAGCTTGACTTACTAGTGTATCGAGAAAAAAATGCCGGTGCCTATAGTGTTCCTGGAACTATAGGAAATCGTTATTGGAAAGTATATCTTAACAATGACTCCGGCTTCGATTCTGCTCCTATCAATTGGTCGCTACCTGCAGGAGGGAATATTACTTCAACTATCAATAATAGCTATTACGCCATTAATAATAATTCAGGAAATGCAACCGACATCAACGGATCTCAACTATGGTATGTTATGGATATGGATGGAGATGGCAAATCTGATTTGCTGGTCTATGAGGAAAAAGAAGCCGGTAACTATCGTGTTCCCGGAACCACCGGAAGCCGCTTTTGGAAAGTATACGCTAACAATGGTGCTGGTTTCGATATATCCCCCGTCAATTGGACATTGCCCGCTGGAGGAAACATTACAACTACTACCAATAATAGCTATTATGCCATCAATAATAATTCAGCAAACGCTACTGACATTAACGGTTCCCAGTTTTGGTATGTGTTCGACATGAATGGTGACTACAAATCCGATCTTTTAGTATACGAAGAAAAACAATCTGGGGCCTATAGCGTTCCCGGCACCACGAATCGCTATTGGAAAGTCTACCTTAACAATAGTGCTCCTTTAGACATTCATGAAACTGTAGCGAATGACAATAACATCAACCTCTATCCAAATCCATTAACGGATTATTCGACGATTGCTTTCAAGGAAATACAAGAAAACACTTCAATCAAAATCTTTGATATTAGCGGTAAAGTGATAGCAACAGACATCTTTTCGGGTAAAGAATACACCATCAAAAAAGGCGGAATGAAACCTGGTGTTTATTTTTTACAGATTATTGATAAACTTAAAAACACCACTACCAAAAAATTAATAGTACAATAAGGAGATATAAATCCTCTAATACTATCGCAGTAACAACTCCGAAATAACTTTCTGTCTTAACAATTTTACAACCCAAAAACTTTGCAACTTCGAGTTTTTGCAGGCAAATATTACTTTTTTTGAAAGTCTAAAATCGAATATCCAATTTAAATTTAACAGAAAAAAAGTATGTTGTAAAAATGTTTATCGTAATATTGCAATGTAATAATTAAAACATGGGTGCCACCAAAACCGAACACTTCACCGAAAAGCAAAACGAAATTGCAACGCTAGCCAAAGCACTCGGACATCCCGCGAGAGTGGCCATCATTGAATATCTTATGAAAGTTGACACTTGCATTTGCGGCGACATCGTAAACGAATTACCACTCGCCCAACCCACCGTTTCCCAACATCTGAAAGAACTTAAAAATTCCGGATTGATCAAAGGAAGCATCGAAGGAAACGCAATCTGCTACTGCATTGATGAAAAAAAACTCGAAATATTGCAAGCCTATTTTGCCATCGTTTCCAATACATTAGAAACTAAGAAAAATAATTGTTGTTAACCTAAATGAATACAATATGAAACTATCTGAAATCAAAAACCTCCTAAATACTGTCAAAACTGTAAACTTCCAATTGCCAAACGGAACAATGGTTCCCGAACATTTTCACGTGACCGAAATTGGCGTCATCACAAAACATTTCATCGATTGCGGCGGCACAGTGAGATCTGAAAAAGTGGCTAACTTTCAACTTTGGAATGCCAACGATTTTGAACACCAACTCAAACCCGAAAAATTGATTAACATTATTGCGCTTTCCGAAAAAGTGTTATGCATGGAAGATTTAGAAATTGAAGTAGAATACCAATCTGAAACTATTGGAAAATACGACTTAGCTTTTGATGGCGAAAATTTCATGCTCACCGCTAAAAAAACAGCTTGCCTTGCACAAGATAATTGTGGGATAAAACAAGAAAGCAAATCAGAAGAAAAAGCCTGTTGTTCCACTGAAAGTAATTGCTGCTAAACATGAAAGATTTCTTTATAAAATATAAAAAACCAATTGTCATTACCACTTCAATCGTGATACTGCAGTTGGTTTTTGGCTGGGATCCCAAATTCTGTATCATCAATATTATCTGGTTATTGCTATGAAAAAAATACTTGTGCTCTGCACCGGAAACAGCTGCAGAAGTCAAATAGCCGAAGGTTATCTAAGGCATTTTGCCAATGGAAAAGCCATAGTTTTTAGCGCCGGAATCGAAACCCATGGCGTAAATCCAAAAGCCATTGCCGTGATGCAAGAAGACGGAATTGATATTTCAAACCACACCTCAAATCATATCGATGAATACAGCCAAATCGATTTCGATTTTGTAATCACAGTTTGCGATAACGCCAAAGAACATTGCCCTTTCTTCCCAACAAAAGCGAAAAAATTTCATTATAACTTTCCCGATCCCGCCAAAGCAACAGGAACAGAGGAAGAAATTCTAAATCAATTCAGAATCGTCAGACAAATGATCGAAGAGTATTCGCAGCAATTCATAACTGAAAATCTTTAAAATAAAGGCGACTTTACGTTTTTTATAATCTGGGCGTGTCCGCAAGGGCCGGGCTATCCACTCCCAATTTTTTGCGCCACCCGAGCCTTGGCGAACTGACGAAGTAAACACCGGCACAAAAAGATTTCCGCTACTATCCCTCACGCAAATTTGTCGTAAATTGAGGACCTAAAACAAATCCAACATGTTCATTCATCAAGGTAAAAAAAGAACAGCCAAACACAATTTGCAAATCGCATCATTACTGTCTTTTGTAGCCGGAATTGTCAATGTTGCTGGCTTTCTGGCAGTAGCCAAACTCACGACCAATGTAACGGGACACTTTGCCTTTTTCGTCGATGAGATTTTCAAACTCAATTTCTGGCAAGGATTTGTTTACTTTCTGTATATCTTCTTCTTTTTTCTCGGATCGTTCTCGTCTAATTTCCTTGTCGAAATCATCTCACGCAGAAACGACAACTTCGTTTACATCATTCCAACGTCTATTGAAAGTCTGATTTTATTGCTGGTTGCCGTTTTTGGAAAAAACATGATTGTCGAAAACCCAAACCTCATTGCCTGCAGTTTGCTCTTCGCGATGGGATTGCAAAATTCTTTAGTAACAAGAATTTCAAACGCCACTGTTAGAACCACTCATCTCACCGGACTTTTTACCGATTTGGGTATCGAACTGTCGCAGTTGTTTTTCTACCATGAAGCGGAAACTAGAGCAAAACTTTTTTCCTCAATAAGATTGCGGCTCACCATCATCACTTTCTTTTTTATCGGCGGAATCATCGGCGGAATTTTCTATTCAAAAATGGGTTTACAGGTGTTGCTCATCGGTGCTTTCACCTTAGTATTAGGTATGATATTCGACAACATCAAACTTAAAATAAAACTGCTCCACAAGAAATACAAGCACTAAAAATCCAATCAAAAACTATGCGTCTCCTCGGCTTTGCGAGCAAAAATGACTATTTTTGAACATTCAGAAAATCCAAAAGCGTAGCGCATCCAAAAATCGAACAATCCAACAATCCAAATGTCTTTCACCAAAACCACCGAACAATCTTCTAAATACGAGCATCTCGAAAAAATGTCCGTACACGAATTGCTGACCAACATCAACCGCGAAGACCAAACTGTTCCACTTGCCGTTCAAAAAGCATTACCACAAATAGAAAATTTAGTAGCCGCGATTGTCACAAAAATGAAACTCGGCGGGCGATTGTTCTATATTGGAGCCGGAACTTCAGGCCGATTGGGCATTGTTGACGCCTCGGAATGTCCACCCACATTTGGTGTGCCTTTCGATTTGGTTAATGGTATCATCGCCGGTGGTGACCAAGCCATTCGACGCGCCGTAGAAAATGCCGAAGACAACACTACACAAGCCTGGCTCGATTTGCAAGAACACCACATTACCGAAAATGATGTCGTCATTGGAATTGCCGCTTCAGGAACCACGCCTTACGTCATTGGCGGATTGGAAATGTGCAACCAAAATAACATCATCACCGGTGGCATTACTTGCAATGTCGGCAGTCCATTAGCACTCATAGCGAAATTCCCGATTGAAGTGGTTGTCGGCCCAGAATTCGTTACCGGAAGCTCCCGTATGAAAGCCGGAACCGCGCAAAAATTAGTACTCAATATGATTTCCACCGCAACGATGATTCAACTCGGAAAAGTCAAAGGCAACAAAATGGTCGACATGCAATTGAGTAACAACAAGCTCGTAGATCGTGGCGTGAAGATGATTATGGGCGAAATTCCTGTTTCCTATGAAGAAGCATCCGTATTACTGCAACAACACGGCAGCGTCAGAAAAGCGGTTGATGCTTATACCAAAAATCAGTAATGTATTTTTTCTATAGTCTCGTTGCATTGATTCCAATCATGATGATTTGGAGTTTATACCTGCTGCGAAAGTGGAAAAGCATCTATCGTTATAGCACCATCAGTGCGCTGGTTTGCATCATTTATTCGTATGTGATTTTATTTTCGCCTTTGCATTTCTTTGCGCAAGATCAACTCGGGTTAAAAAAAATATTTTTATTCCTCTATATAATATTCATTCATGCGGCAGGAAGTTTTATTTTTGCAATATACTACCACTATAAGTTATCAAAAAAATGGGAACCGATCGAGAAGTCTTAAGTAAAGGGATTCAATATTTAGCTTGGGCTTTACCCCTACTATTTATTGGGCCATCTGTGATATACAATGCGTTTATCAACAAGAATAACGGCTGGCATTATTTGGTTTTAGTCATCGGAATTGCCATCAGTTTCGGCGGTGTTTTTTTGTTGTTTAAGGGTGTACAAACCATCGTAAAAAGCATGTTCGACAGCAACCAAGACTAATGGAAGATCTGATTCACATCCACAAAACTTTTGATAAAGTCATCGCCATTGCGACCAAAATTCAAAATCGAGAATTTGAAGGTTGTGTGTTTAAAAACTGTGATTTTTCGAACAGCGATTTTTCGAACAATACATTTATGGAATGTCAGTTTATCGATTGCAATTTATCGATGATGCAAGTGGGCAATACGAGTTTGCAAGATGTTTCGTTTAAGAATTGTAAGTTGCTCGGCATTCAATTTCAAAGTTGCAACGACTTTTTGTTTCAAGTTGATTTTGATGAATGTACGTTAGATTACGCTTCGTTCGCCAACAAGAAAATGCCCAAAACGAAATTTGTTTCATGCTCGTTAAAGGAAGTTACTTTTATCAATGCGAATTTGACACAGTCAGTTTTTGATCATTGCAATCTCGAAAACGCGATTTTCAATGACACGCAATTGGCCGCTGTTGATTTTACAACCGCTTTTAATTATAAAATAGATCCGCAATTCAATCCTATGAAGAAAGCCAAGTTTTCTACCATCGGCATTTTAGGATTGCTTGAACAATACGATATCAAAATTGAATAAGATTAACCGCAAAGCTCACAAAGATTAACGCAATGAACGCAAAAATTAAATAAAGCTTAGCGAACTTTGCGACCCGAGCGTAGCGAACTGACGAAGTAAAAACTTAGCGATCCTTGCGGTAAAAAAATTTAAATTATGAATGCAGCATATCTCGACAGTGTCAAAAAGCAGTTTCTCTATTACAAAATGTTAGGAGAAAAAGCCATCAACCAACTCGAACCGGAACAACTTTTTGTGATGGTCAATGAAGATAGGAACAGCATTGCCACGATTGTAAAACACCTTTCAGGCAATATGCTCTCACGCTGGACAGACTTTCTGACGACCGACGGCGAAAAAGAATGGCGCGAGCGTGATGGTGAATTTGAAAATGATTTAACTTCGAAAGAAGCAGTCATGCAAGTTTGGGACAATGGTTGGGATTGTTTTTTAAACGCTTTGAATGGTTTACAACCGAACCAGCTTTCTGAAATCATCTACATTCGCAATGAAGGGCACACGGTCGTGGAAGCAATCAACCGACAATTGGCGCATTATCCGTATCATGTTGGGCAGATTGTTTTTTATGCGAAACAATTGAAACACGGGGCTTGGGATAGTTTGTCGATTCCGAGAAATGCATCTAGCAGTTATAATGCGGATAAGTTTTCGAAGGACAAAAGCATTAAGAATTTTACGGATGATGAATTGAATCGATTGAAACAATAGCATTTCTTGCGGCTCTGCGGATTTGCGAGAAAAAATTAATGGCTCGCAAAGACGCAGAGTCGCAAAGTTTAACCAATTGCCTAGCCCGGATAGCAGTGGTTATCCTTTTTGTTTTTTCTTTAAAAACAAAAAGATAGTAGCAGATAGCCGGAAACAGCTCCTAAAGAATATGAAGAAAATAACACTTTTGCCTGTATTATTGCTTTTGATTTCGTGCTACAACACCGAACGCAATTGCCAAGATTTTAAAACCGGAACGTTCCGATCGGAGATTACGATTAATGGCGTGAAGCACTCGACAACCTCGATTCGCACCGATTCGCTCGTAATTGAAACTTATAAAGGCAAGACCGACACGGCGTCGATTCGTTGGGTGAATGATTGCGAGTATGTGCTGCAGCAGTTGCATCCGAAATCGATGGCCGAAGAAAAGGCAATTACGATAAAAATTTTGACTACTTCGAAAAATTCGTATACTTTTGAATTTGGAGCGGTGGGAAATGATGCGAAACAGCGCGGAACCGCAAGAAAGATTTGAAATTATTAGATTGTTAGACTATAAGATTTTAGGACTGTAAGAATTAAACTGATTAACTTTTATACTATGTTTGAAATATTTTCAACCCCAGATGCTTGGGTGGCGCTTTTAACTTTGACTTTTTTGGAGATTATTCTTGGGATTGACAATATTGTTTTCCTGTCGATTGTATCTGGGAAATTGGTAGCGAAAGACCAACCGAAAGCGCGACGAATCGGATTGCTTTTGGCGATGGCTTTTCGGATTATACTATTGTTTGGCATCACTTGGGTGCTCAGTTTGCAGGATACTTTGATTGCTTTGGATTGGGGTTGGTTTTCGGCGCATATCACTGGGCAGAGCATTATCATTTTCGGTGGTGGTTTGTTTTTGTTGTATAAAAGTGTGACTGAAATTCACCATAAACTCGAAGGTGAAGAAGATGGCGACAACGCCAAAGCGGGCAATTCGTTGATGAATGCGATTATTCAGATTGCGGTGTTGAATTTGGTTTTTTCATTCGACAGTATATTGACGGCAGTAGGATTGATCAGTATGAAACCCATTAACGAAGGCGGATTTGGTTATGCCGGCGCATTGGAAATTATGATTCTGGCGGTGGTGATTTCGATATTGATTATGATGATTTTTGCAGGGCCGGTGAGTAAATTTGTCAATGAACATCCGACGATTCAGATTTTGGGATTGTCGTTTTTGATTTTGATTGGCGTGATGTTGATTGCTGAAGGTTCACATTTGGCGCACTTTAAATTCTTTGGTGATAGCGAAGTGACGAGTATTCCGAAAGGCTATTTATACTTTACGATTTTCTTCTCGTTGTTTGTTGAGTTCTTGAATTTGAAAATCAAGAAATCTAAGAATCCGGTGAAGTTGCACAATAATAAAATTAAGGATAAGAAATTGGAGGATCAGGATTTGTTGGATTAAATATTAACCGCAAAGAGCACAATAATATATAATTTTACCGCAGATTCACAGATTAAAATTGACATTAAAATCAATAATCTGTAAATCTGCGGTTTATTTTTTTGCGCCTTTGCGGCTTTGCGAGAAATTAAAATGATATGCTCGCAAAGACGCGAAGACGCAAAGTGTTTTGGTTATTGGAAAACCATTGAAACTTTATAACAAATAGAAGGAAATATATAAATCTTTAGCATGAATTTAGTGTATCTTCACCGTTAATTCAAAACACTAAATCATGAAAAAAGTAGTCCTAATGTTATCGCTGGCCATGAGTCTGTTTTCTTGTAAACAAACTGCCGATCAAGCCAAAGTCGTAGAAGAAGATAAACAAGCGGTTATCGATTCGATGAATGTCGTGTTGACCAAACAAAAAATGGAAATCGCCAAACAAAAATCAATCGATTCTATGCAAGCGATTGTGCAACAACAGAAACACTCGTCGAGTCAAGTGACGCATACCACTACAACCGTCACTGAAAAAAGAAAAGGTTGGAGCGGTGCTGCAAAAGGTGCTGTTATTGGTGCCGGAGTTGGTGCTGTGGCTGGCGCAGTCATTGACAAAAAACGCCCTGCTGAAGGTGCGATAATCGGCGGATTAGCTGGAGCTGGTGTAGGTGCTGGAACAGGTGCAATCATCGATTCTAAGAAGAAAAAATAATTTAACCGCAAGGAACACAAAGTTTAACGCAAAGGGCGCAAAGATTAATTTCTTTGCGCCCTTTGCGATTTTTTTCTTAGCGAACTCTGCGGTTAAAACAACGTAATCTGCCCATCGTCATCCAATTGAATATCTTCATCATTAACTTCCATTTCGGTTTCTTCTGTCACTTCAATTTCTTCAGGAACCACTTCTTCGGGAGCTTCGTATGGCAACGGTTCCAACAAATTCACTTGTTTGAGTTTGTCTGTTGTCAACTGATTGCCTAATGCTTTAAAACCTTTAACGGCAATAAATGCTTCGAGATCTACGGTTTGATTTTCTTTTTGAACGCCTTTGACTTTATTAAACACCAATTCCGCCACCGGACGATAATCGGTAGCTACAATTTCCAATTGTGAATTTGGATGTTCTGTGATAAAAATTTCTTCTTTACCTTCGGTTTCCACGAGAAAACGTTTCACATAATAACGCTCTTTTTCTCCATCATAATAAATCGCAGAAATCGGTTTGTTTGGAATCCATTTTTCTAACACGACCATGTCTTCATCGAAATGCGTAGTGAGTTCGGGGATGATCACTTTGAGTTTCCCGGTTTGTGAAATGACTAGGATTTTATCGTTTGGACGGAATTCACCAAGCAATTCACCTCGTGCATCGGTATTGAGTTTTTGAACCGTATCGTCGAACCAAATTTTTCTCGGCAATAATGTCGATATTCCTTTTTCTTTAATTTCGATTTTCTTAATCGGATATTTCGTCACGAGATTACCCTTCGAAGCGCGGCCTTTAATCGCAATACTCGCAAAATCTAAATCCCATTTGAGTTTTTTGATGCTGCCCACTTGACGCAATAAAATCGTAACCACTTCAGCTTCTCCGTTCGGATTTACGGTAAAATATAA
Organism: Flavobacterium sp.; assembly: GCF_031411595.1. Taxonomy (GTDB): domain Bacteria; phylum Bacteroidota; class Bacteroidia; order Flavobacteriales; family Flavobacteriaceae; genus Flavobacterium. The sequence continues at coordinate 29,470 of NZ_JANOBI010000044.1, forward strand.
GGTTTGAGAACCTTTCGTTTCATTCGTCAAATCATATAATTTGTCTCTGGTAACGCCCGAAACATTAAATCGTTTGATATACGCCGGACCCGATTTTCCATCGCGGTAAATCATGTTGTAAATCGTGCGTTTATCGCTTTTATCGAAAATCGCCACGTGAATAATATCCTTTCCAACAAACTTCTTATCATCGACTTTACAAATCATCATATTGCCATCGCGCAGGAATACAATCACATCATCAATATCAGAGCAATCGGTCACATATTCGTCTTTCTTGAGTCCAGTTCCGATGAAACCTTCTTCGCGATTCACATACAATTTGGTATTTCTCAAAACCACTTTCGTCGCTTCAATATCGTCGAAAATTCTGAGTTCAGTTTGGCGTTCTCTGCCTTTGCCGTATTTGTCTTTAAGCTTTGTAAAATACGCAATCGCGAAATCAGTCAAGTGTTCTAAATCATGTTTCACTTGCTCAATGTCGCCTTCCAAAGCATCGATTTTGTCTTGCGCTTTATTGCTGTCGAATTTAGAAATACGCATGATTTTGATTTCCGTCAAGCGCAAAATATCTTCTTCGGTAATCGCTCTTTTTAAAGGTTTGATGAAAGGTTTCAATCCTTCGTCAATCGCAGCAATCACACCTTCTTTGGTGGTTTCTTCTTCAATCAAACGGTAGATTCTGTTCTCAATGAAAATGCGTTCGAGCGAAAGGAAATGCCATTGTTCTTCGAGTTCACTTAATTGAATTTCAAGTTCACTTTGAAGCAAATGCACCGTGCGTTCCGTAGAAATTCTGAGCATATGAGAGACACCAACGAACAACGGTTTGTTGTCTTCAATCACACAACCCAAAGGCGCTACTGAAGTTTCACAAGCCGTGAAAGCAAACAGTGCATCAATGGTTTTGTCTGGAGAAACGCCGGGATATAAGTGAATTAAAATCTCCACTTCCGCAGCCGTATTGTCTTCTATTTTTTTGATTTTGATTTTGCCTTTTTCATTGGCTTTCAAAATACTGTCAATCAAAGTTGTCGTGTTGGTCGAAAACGGGATTTGCGTAATCACCAAAGTATTCTTATCGAGTTGTCCAATCTTCGCACGAACGCGAACACGACCGCCACGCAACCCATCATTATAATTCGAAACATCCGCAATACCGGCTGTTTGAAAATCAGGAAAAATCTGAAACGGTTTTCCTTTTAATATTTTAATCGACGCATCAATCAATTCATTAAAATTATGCGGCAACACTTTCGTCGATAAACCCACCGCAATTCCTTCAGCACCTTGCGCTAAAAGCAGCGGAAATTTTACAGGAAGATTGTTCGGCTCGGCACGTCTTCCATCATAAGAAACACCCCAATCGGTAATCTTTGGAGAATACAAAACCTCCAAAGCAAATTTCGACAAACGTGCTTCAATATAACGCGAAGCCGCAGCACCATCGCCCGTGAGTATGTTCCCCCAGTTTCCTTGACAATCAATGAGTAATTCTTTCTGACCGATTTGCACCATCGCATCGCCAATACTTTGATCACCATGCGGATGGTATTGCATCGTGTGCCCAACCACATTCGCCACTTTGTTGTAACGACCATCATCGAGTTCTTTGAGCGAATGCATGATACGACGTTGCACAGGTTTGAAACCATCTTCAATCGCAGGAACCGCGCGCTCGAGGATTACATACGACGCATAATCCAAAAACCAGTCTTTATACATGCCGGTCACTTTGGTAATCGTATCGTTGGCGTCTTCGTCGTTTTCGTAGAAATGATGTTCTCCCGAAGGTGCTACTTCTTCAGAAACTTCCTCATTGGAATTTTCTTCTGGCGCATCATTCTCTGAATCATCATTGATGTTTTCGTCTTCTTCGTCTTTCATTTAAGCTGATTATTGATCAGTATTTTTTTTAGGAGCTAATCCTGCTATCATTCCAATCTTGTCATTGCGAGCTTGCGCGGCAATCTCCCAACGTCAAGGATTTTCCCTTCTATCAGGGCTAGGACATTCCGTTATCATTAATTTAATTCGCTTCCACTACATCCAATTCCACTTTGAGGTTATTAATAATAAACTCTTGTCTGTCGGGTGTGTTTTTACCCATATAAAACGACAGCAATTGCTCCACCGAAGTGTTTTTATCCATCATAATCGGGTCGAGTCGGATGGTTTCTCCAATAAAGTTTTTGAACTCATCAGGCGAAATTTCTCCAAGTCCTTTGAATCGCGTAATCTCAGGTTTAGGTTTGAGTTTTTCAATCGCATCACGGCGTTCTTCTTCCGAATAACAATAGATCGTTTCTTTTTTATTTCTAACGCGAAACAGCGGTGTTTGCAAAATATACAAATGTCCTTCTTTGATTAATTCAGGAAAGAATTGCAAGAAAAACGTAATCAACAACAAACGAATGTGCATTCCGTCGACATCGGCATCGGTAGCGATTACAATGTTGTTGTAACGCAAGTTTTCCATGTCGTCTTCAATATCTAAAGCGGCTTGCAATAAATTGAATTCTTCGTTCTCATACACAATTTTCTTCGACATGCCATAAGAGTTCAACGGCTTACCACGCAAACTAAAAACCGCTTGGGTATTCACATCACGCGATTTCGTAATCGAACCCGAAGCCGAATCTCCTTCAGTAATAAACAACGTACTTTCGAGATATCTTGGGTTTTTTATATCGGACAAATGCACACGGCAATCCCTTAATTTCTTGTTGTGCAAACTCGATTTTTTCGCGCGGTCTTTGGCGAGTTTTCGAATGCCTGACAATTCTTTACGCTCACGCTCGGCTTGCAAAATTTTACGCAATAACAAATCGGCGGTTTCCGGATTTTTATGCAGGAAATTATCCAATTTGTTTTTAATGAAATCATTGACAAACGTTCGAACCGAAGGCATTCCTGCTTCTGAACCCATATCAGCCGAGCCCAATTTGGTTTTAGTTTGCGATTCGAAAACCGGTTCCATCACTTTCAAACTGATCGCACTGACGATTGATTTTCTAATATCAGAAGGCTCAAAACCTTTGTTGTAAAATTCGCGAATCGTTTTGACAATCGCTTCGCGGAAAGCCACCAAATGCGTTCCACCTTGTGTTGTATTTTGACCATTCACAAACGAATGGTATTCTTCGCTGTATTGCGATTTGCTGTGCGTAATGGCAATTTCGATATCGTCGCCGAGCAAGTGAATAATAGGATACACCATATCTTCAACCGCGATATTTTCGTCGAGCAAGTCTTTTAACCCGTTATCGGAATAGAATTTTTCGCCGTTGTAAATAATCGTTAAACCTGTATTCAGGTAACAATAATTCTTGAGCATTTTGATTACATATTCGTTTCGGAATTTGTAATTTTTGAAGATGGCTTCGTCAGGAATAAAAGTAACTTTAGTTCCTTTTCGCTTGGTGGTTTCAATAATATCTTCCTCTAACGTCAAATTTCCACCGTTGAATTCAGCGGCTTTTTGTTTGTCGTCGCGAACCGATTCTACACGGAAATAATTCGATAGCGCATTGACGGCTTTCGTTCCTACACCATTCAAACCAACGGATTTCTTAAACGCGAGTGAATCGTATTTTCCACCAGTATTCATTTTCGAAACCACATCGATGACTTTTCCTAACGGAATGCCTCGACCGTAATCGCGAACGGAAACGGTTTTGTCTTTAATGGTGACTTCGATGGTTTTTCCGGAACCCATCACAAACTCATCGATACAGTTGTCGATGACTTCTTTGAGCAGGATATAAATACCGTCATCTGGCGATGAACCATCACCGAGTTTTCCGATATACATTCCAGGTCGCATGCGGATGTGTTCTTTCCAATCGAGCGAGCGAATATTGTCTTCGGTATATTGATTTTGTTCGGACATAGCAGGTTTTAACGAATGTTGCTAATGTAAGCTATATCAGCAAAAATCGAAAGCAGTCCGACGTAAAGTTATTAAGATGATATTGACAGAAAAATGGTTGTCGGTTGTCGGTTGACAGTTGTTGGTTGACTATCAAAATGGTTTGACGAAATCGTATTCAGGTTGTCGTTTGGATGTTGATTTCCTGAACACTAAAAAACTGACCACTGATCACTTTTACGGAATGATTTTATACGCCACAACAGATTCGTTATTGACATAAATCGTAAGATAACCACGATTTCTTCTAGTTACCGGAATGTTGAATGTTGACACATTGCCTTCACGTTTCAAGGTCACCAAATTGGGTTTATTATCGTTACTAAAAACATAAGCCACTTGATCTTTTTCAGGCAAATCAGCAATACTCAAAGGAATGTTTTCAGTTTCTTTTATAGAAAATATGCCTTTTTCAGGAGTTAGAAATTCATAGCCCGATTTTAAATACCTGCCATAATACAAAGGAAGTGCGGCAAAGTCTTCGGCGGTTTTGTCTGTCATTAAATACCGCTTATCATCGGGAAAATGATTTAGGAAGAAAATTCCGGGTGGTGTAAAAAAATAAGCATCGTTAAATTGTTGCATCATTTTTCCGGTTTCTAGGTTCATCATTCCTGAGCCCCAAGTCACATCAATAAAACGCCATGTTTCGCCCACTTTGACGGCATTCCAAGCATGATCACTCGTGGTTGGCAATTTACCAATGTGCGGTAAAGCCGTTTTGGAAGTTCCGACAATCGTCATGCATTTGAGTCCGCAGAGTTCACAAAGTGTATGAAACAATGCGGTATAATCCTGACAAACGCCTTTTTTGGTTCGAAGTAATGTAGCCGCTCCATCGCGACGAAATTTTTGTTCTTTGTTGATGCGTTCTTCCTCACTTGAAAATGTGTATGCCATTTTTGGCTTGCTAGATAGTGACTCAAAAGCCTTTAAATCGTAGTGAATATTCAAAGCCATCCAAGTGAAAATGGCTCGGGCTTTTTCTTCTTCGGAAGCAAAATCGGTTTTGATTTTCTCAGCTAGTTTTTCTGGTGATGCGAAAGATTTTGGGTAATTGGCTATGGCATTATCGACAGCTGTGTAGGATTGCGAATAGCTCGTTCCCGTAATGAATGTTATCAAAAGACAGCACGCCGTGATCAAGTTCTGGATATTTTTTTTCATTGGTTTGGATTGGAATTGGTCATGAAAACCATGCTGATGATAACGGCAAAGCTATTTTTATATTGCGAATGTTGTCTGAGGGAATTACAGATCAAACGCCCAGCCTAAAACTAGATTGAATGAATTGGATTTTACGCTATTTCCATCATAAGTACCATTTTTATTAGTTTTAGCGAAGCCAATATTGTCGCGAATTTCAACAACGATACTGCTGCCGTCGTTGAGTTCAAATGCTTTACCGAAGCCTAAAGTGAGTCCAAAATCCAACTTATTATTATAATCTGTCGTAGATCCCGAATCGTTTGGAAAGTCATAGCTGGAATTAACTTTAGAGGTATACCCCGAATTCAACAAATAGCCAATGAATGGCCCGCCATTGACAAAAAAACCGGCACCATCCACAAAATCATACTTGATTAAATAGGCAGTGTCAGATAATTATAGTGATACGTAATGGTCTGGTGCGCAATTTCACTCATACCACTTTCACCATCGATTAATTCTATATCAGAAGTTGCCTTACTGCTTTTGTTGTCGTACGACAAATTGGTTTTAAGCGATAAATTATCATTAAAATAATATTCATAAGAAACACCTGCCATGTATCCAAATCCGTGCTTATATTTAATGGTAAACATATCCATGCCACTAAATTCGGAATAGGTTACACCAGCGTTGATGCCGAATCGCTGACGTTGTTGTGAAAAGGTTTGGGTTGCAATAAACAGTATAAGAAATAGAAACAGAAGTGATTTTTTCATTTTGTTTTGGATTGATTTTAATATGGTGCAAGATATTATTTCTTTTGGATTGTAAGATTTTAGGACGCTAAGATTTTAAGATTGATGATAGGCGGAATTGGAGAATAGGTGCCTGCCCCGGATAGCAGCGGAAAGCATTTTTGCTGAAACGCTATTTTTTGTTGGCTTGAAAACGCGACCAAAGGAAGCGCTTTTCGGGGCTTTCAAAAAAAGTGTTTTGGTGAAAATCTTGGGAGTGGATAGCCGGAAATGGCCAAAAAAAATTTACCGCAAAGAGCGCAAAGATTTGCGCAAGGGACACAAAGAAAATTAAAAGCATAAAAACTTGGCGGACTTAGCGACCCGAGCGTAGCGAACAGACGAAGTAAATCCTTGCGAATGTTGCGGTAAAATTACGGATTATAATACTTCCGCAACTTCATGTTGAGTTCTTTGGGATTGAACGGTTTGATGATGTATTCGTTGATTCCGATTTGGAGTGCGCGGTCGAGATAACCGAACGAAGCCGAAGCTGTGAGCGCAATAATCGGGATGAGTTTGTCGGTTTTTCGGATATGGATTGTAGCGTCGTAACCGTCCATGATGGGCATGGAAAGATCCATGAGAATGACGTCGTAGGTGTTATCGTTGAATTTTTCGATGCCTATGAGTCCGTTTTCCGCCAAGTCGACCTCAACATCCCATTGCCCCATAATTTTTTGGGCGATTTTGATGTTGATTAAGTTGTCTTCGACGAGCAATACTTTAAGTCCTTTGAGGTTTTCTTCTTTGTAATCTTCTTGCAAATCGTGGGTATTCACACCAATTTGTTTCATGTCAATCGGCAAATGCAAGGTGAAAAAGAAATTGGAACCTACGCCTACTTCGCTTTCGAATTTGATCTCGGAGCCTAGTAGACTTAGGAGTTTTTTGGTGATTACGAGTCCAAGGCCGGTGCCACCGTAGAGTCGCGATGTTTTGGTTTCGGCTTGTGAAAATTTCTGAAAAATGGATTGGAATTTATCTTTATCGATACCGATACCGTTGTCCATGACTTCGATCTTAAACGTCGAGAAATTGCTTTGAACGGCGATTTGTTTGAGCTTGATTCGGATGTTGCCTTCGTAAGTGAATTTGACGGCGTTCGACACCAAATTGGTAATCACTTGGTTGATGCGCAACGGATCGCTTATTAGGTTGGGTACGAAATCGGGATCGACGATGACTTCAATCGTATTGAGGTTTTCGGAGGCTCGGGCTTCCATCGATTTGGCGATTTGCTGCACGAGTTGTACGATGTTGAATGGAATTTTTTCGATATCGACTCTACCGGCTTCGATTTTACTGAAGTCGAGTATGTCGTTGATTAATAAAAATAAATTCTGGGCGGAATGCTTGAGTACTTCGATGTTTTCATGGAAACTTTGAAGGGAATTTTCCTTTTCCATGATGTAAATGAGTCCAATGATCGCGTTGAGTGGCGTTCGAATCTCGTGGCTCATCGTCGATAAAAATTCTGATTTGGCTTCATTGGCTTCTTCGGCTATGGCTTTGGAAGTAAACAATTGCTTTTGGAATTTCTTTTTAAGTTTGATTTCTTTATGCAGAATATCGAGTAGATCTTCGAGATTATCTTCTTGATTGATACTTTTTCCGTCGCCGTTGAGCTGTTGGATGGCATTGACCAATTTGCTTTGAAAAACGCCTTTTTTGTCTAATTCATCTTTTAATTTGGCGTTGCTTTCAATCAGTTCTTTCTTGGTGAGTTGCGATGTTTTCTTCGACGATTTTGCAACTTTCTCATGATTGAGGTAGGTTTGATTGACTTCTTGAATAAAATTTGAAACTTCGGGAAGGCTATCAAGAACTTTTTCCGACAAGTAGGTATCGATTTGTATTTTGAGCTTGTTATGTAAGGGAGCATTACTCATTCTATGGGATATTTCGCCACCTCAATTGGTATATCAATTGAAATTATGGCGGAGGGTTTTGGGTTGTATAAAGTAAAGGAAACGAAAGTTAAAAAACAATAAAACCCGCAAAATATTTTACGGGTTTTGATTTTATAAAAAAACGTTGATTGTTGCTTGTTAAACGTTGAATCGGAAATGCATTACATCGCCATCTTTAACGATATATTCTTTTCCTTCGACGCGCAGTTTTCCGGCTTCTTTTACTTTGGCTTCTGAACCGAATGACACGAAATCATCGTAGGCAATTACTTCGGCACGGATGAATCCTTTTTCGAAATCGGTATGAATCACTCCGGCAGCTTGTGGTGCGGTGGCTCCGATGTTGATTGTCCAAGCGCGAACTTCTTTTACACCAGCGGTGAAGTAAGTTTGTTGCTTTAATAATTTGTAAGCAGCACGAATCAATACGGATGAACCTGGTTCGTGCAATCCTAAATCTTCGAGGAACATTTTGCGTTCTTCGTAAGTTTCCAGTTCGGTGATATCGGCTTCTGTTCCGACTGCCAATACAATCACTTCTGCATTTTCGTCTTTAACCAATTCGCGGATTTGATCAACGTAAGCGTTTCCGTTTACAGCAGAACCTTCATCAACATTACAAACGTATAATACCGGTTTTGAAGTGATCAGTTGGAAATTTTCCATCAATTCTTCTTCGTCATTGTTTTGTGGCAAAACAGTTCTGGCGGATTTGGCTTGCAATAAAGCTTCGCGAATTCTGTCTAGAAAAGCTTTTTCTACTTGTGCTTCTTTGTTACCGGTTTTGGCGGCTCGGTTGACTTTCTCAAGGCGTTTTTCAACGTTTTCCAAATCTTTCAATTGCAATTCGATATCGATAGTCTCTTTGTCGCGAATCGGATTGACGTTGCCATCAACGTGCACAATATTGTCGTTATCGAAACAACGCAACACGTGAATGATTGCATTACATTCTCTGATATTGCCTAAGAATTGATTTCCCAAACCTTCGCCTTTGCTCGCACCTTTTACGAGTCCGGCAATATCAACGATATCGACAGTAGCCATTTGAACGCGTTCGGGTTTGACCAATTCTTCTAATTTTTCGATTCTCGGATCAGGAACATTGACCACGCCAATATTGGGTTCGATGGTACAAAAAGGGAAGTTGGCACTTTGCGCTTTGGCATTCGACAAACAATTAAATAACGTTGATTTTCCTACGTTGGGCAATCCTACAATTCCTGCTTTCATATGCTTGAGTTAACGGAAAACTTGGCGTTGACCGTGATTATTTTATTTGAAAAAGTGTGCAAATATAAGCTTTAAAATTGTTTTTGAAAGCATTGAAAAGGATGATTTTTATTTAACACGGATTGCACGGATTTACGTGGATTAATCTGTGCAAATCCGTGCAATCCGTGTAGAAACTTTATTAATTTTGTTCTTCTTCAATAGTGCTGAGGATTTTCTGTTCCTCATCGGTTGCAGTGAGTCCGGATTCGTTCCAGTAATCGGTTAGAATGACATCTTTTTTGTTGTAGAGGGTTTTGTCTTTATAGACTTCGCTGTCTTTATAGACATAATTCTGTGTACTGAAATTGGTCGTTAAAAAGTAATTCCGTACTTGAATTTCTTTGTTGTTATCTTTTTCAATTTTCTCAAAACCTATTTCCTCTTTCGAACACAATAAAAAGTAATTGTTGTTTTGAAGTTTGTAGATGGTTTTAAAAGAAGATTGGTTGATATTTCTAGAACCTTTACCGGTTTTATCTTTCATTTTCGACAATACCATCGGCGAAACCACCGAACTGACCTCGATGATTATTTTTTTGTGTGGATCGTATATAATCGAGAAATCGTCGAGCAAACCTGTAGCATCTTCATTAGGAATTGCCGTAATCATATTGAGTTCTTTGTTTTTAGAATAGACTTTAATGACGAACTCATATTCCTTCCTCGCTTGGGCTTCCATCAATGGATTCAAGTATTTGAAATTATAATAATTCTCCATAATATCATTCAAATTATAACCCAATAGATCGGAGGAAATATTCTCATTGATTAAGCTTTTCGAGCGATTTTGTTCGACTAATAATACCGCGTTTATTTTCTTGGATTTATCAAGCAACTGGAAATTCATCAACCCATCATTATAGTATGAGTAATTGCCGTTGAGCTTAAAAAATTCTCTAGAATACACTTTCAATCGCCCCGGAATGGTAAGTCGTTTCTTCGAATTTTCTATTAAAGAAGCCAGTATTTTTTGAGGATGGCTTTTGAAAACAAGAATTTCATCCAAATCATTGACATTGCTCTTCAGATAAATAATGGTTGATTTTTCTTTAAGTGTAATCGACCGAATCGTAATTCCTAAGTACGATGGATGTTTGATTTGAATGCTCGAAGCGCCGTTGAGTTCGAAAGTAACAACACCATCGACGTTGCTGAGTAAATTTTGTTTTGTTTTGAGTATCGAAACCGTAGCGTCTTCAATAGCAACATCGGTATCTTGGTCTTTAATAATGATTGTTTTCTCAACACTTTGTGAGAACACATGAAAGCCCGAAATCAAAACAAACAGCAACAATACGTTTCGCAACATACAATTTAGAATTTTAACAAACCTAATGAAAAATTCATCGAATATATCGACAAACTGCATTATTATTTAAGCTAAAAATATAAATCTCTTCGTAATTGTCAAAAAAAATCCTGAAATAAATTCAGGATATGGTATTATTCGTTATGCAAGAAAGACTGTCGATTCAGTAAGGTCTCCTCACTTTCTACGTGATTGTCATCGGGCACGCAACAATCAACAGGGCAAACAGCAGCACACTGTGGTTCGTCGTGAAAGCCTTTACATTCGGTGCATTTGCTCGGAACGATATAGTAAATATCATCAGAAATTGGCGTTTGAGCCGCATCAGAATCAACTTCGGTTCCATCTGCTAAAACAACTTTCCCTTTTAGTTTTGTACCATCTTTATAACGCCAATCATCAGCACCTTCATAAATAGCGGTATTCGGGCATTCGGGTTCGCAAGCGCCACAATTGATACATTCGTCTGTGATTATAATAGCCATGATTTGAGATTTTTAGATTTCTGGATTTTTAGATTCTTGGATTAAGTGTAAAATACTAATTCAAAAATCAGGTATCCTAAATCTATTGCTTATTTTTGCGCAAAATTACAATCAAATCTATTCATATACAAGTAAACAAATGTTACAAATTGATAAAAAGAAAGCTTTTGTCGCGTTGGGGAAATTTTTAAGTCAATTTTCTGAACAAGCTAATGTTAAAAAAGCAGGCGTTTTACACAACGATTTGTTTTTTGATTCGTTTATCGATTTGATTCAATTGTCGCAATCGCACAACGGTTGGTATACGCAGGAGCAAGTTTATTTTGCGATTCAATCTTGGGCGGAAGCTTTGACCGAAAACAATTTAAACACTTGGTTGGATGCTTATAATTTAGCGGAAGTGAAACCCAAAACCATTGGTTTAATTCTCGCGGGAAATATTCCGCTTGTAGGTTTTCATGACTTTCTTTCAGTGTTGATTTCAGGGCATTCGGTCGCTGTAAAAACCTCTTCGAACGACCAACATTTGTTGCCTTTTTTAGCGAAATATTTGATTGCCGTTGATGCTGAATTGAAAAACAACATCACTTTCGCCGAAGGAAAACTCGAAAATTTCGATGCGGTCATCGCCACCGGAAGCAACAATACGGCGCGTTATTTTGAATATTATTTTAAAGACAAACCGAGTATCATTCGCAAATCTAGAAATTCGATTGCGGTTTTGAATGGTCAAGAAACCAAACAACAATTGGTGGCTTTGGGTGACGATATTTTCCGTTATTTTGGTTTGGGTTGTCGCAATGTTTCGAAATTGTTGGTGCCGAAAGGTTATGATTTTACGCCATTTTTTGAAGCAATTTTTGAATATCAAGACGTTATTCATTATGAGAAATATGCGAACAATTACGATTATAACAAAGCGGTTTTTTTGATGAGTAATTTCAAATTGCTCGACAATGGATTTCTGACAATTAAAGAAGATAAAAGCCATGCTTCACCGATTTCGAGTGTTTTTTATGAATTTTATGAAAACCTGGAAGCCGTTGAAAATCGTTTGAAAATTGATGAAGATATCATTCAATGTATCGTTTCGAATAACTTGGTACAAAACAGTATTCCGTTTGGTACGACGCAAAAACCTAAGCTTTGGGATTATGCGGATGATGTTGATACTATTGACTTTCTTATCAAGCTGTGATTTTTTAATTACATTTGAGAAAACTACTTTCTCATGAAAAAAATTACATTCCTTTTTATCTTCTTTTTTTACCATGGTTTTTCACAAACTCCAATTCCATTTTATCCAAATAGTGATGCTAGCGGAACTGATTTCGGGACGAAAGTAGATGTTTTCAATAGTGAAATTTTAGTTTCAAGTAATTCCGAAATGCTTTCAGAATCTGCCAGCGTCGGGAAAGTATATCTTTTTAATACCATCGATAACGCATTACAGCAAACCACTAGTTTTTATCCCGACGACGCTTTGATTTCTGATAAATTCGGAGCATCAATATCGATACACAATGATTTTATTGCGATTGGTGCGCCGTTCCACGATGCCAATTTTGAAAATTCCGGTGCTGTATATTTATACCACAAAGTGGATGGTGTTTATCAATTGATGCAAAAAATAACCGCAACTGATGCTAATACTAATGACAATTTTGGAAGTTTTGTGAAGGTTTACAACAACCAATTATTCATTTCCGCTGCTGGTGACGAACCTGATGGGCAAGACATCAATGCAGACAATGGTTCTGTATATGTGTACGCTTTAGTCGGAACAGAGTGGACTTTTTCTGAAAAGATAGCGGTTGCTATTTCGAAACATTTCGGGCAAAAAGTGGAAGCTGAAAATAACACCATTGTGATTGCTTTTGATAACCCAAACGGAACAACCTCAGATTACAGTTTGTATACTTATGTTTGGAATAATACGCATTGGACATATGAAAACCAACTTTATTGGTCGAATACACAGCAAGGCGATAATGATTTTAGCTTATCTAATAATGAACTCTTCATCGTTACTACTGGTTCAAATAATGTTGTTAATTCCATCAAGTTTTACTCTAAAGTCGGGGCTGCTTGGGTTGGTGTATCAACATTAGATATGGGCCCTGACAACGCTATGACAAAAATAAAAGTCAACAACAACACCATGTTTCTTGGCTCGACGAAATATACTTTGCAAGCCGAAAGAAATTTTCCTTTACGTATTTTCAAAAGAAACGGCAATTATTGGAATCCACAATTTACAATTCACGGCACCGGACCAACCGGTCTGGATGATTATTTCGGAAGTGCTATAGCCAGTCAAGGTAATGCCATTGTCATTGGTGCGCCAAAAGAAGGGCCGTCAACACTTTTGGGAAAAGCTTATTATTTAGACATGGCCACTTTAGAAACGAATGATTTTGAAAAAAAATCAAGCAGCGTATATCCGAATCCAACGCCTGATATTGTTTATGTTTGGAATAATACTTTGGTTGATATTGTCAAAACTGAAGTTTATAATGTTGCGGGAAGTTTGTTGTTAACAGACCAAAATTCAAATCAAATTTCTTTGGAGAAATACGCCCAAGGCATTTACTTTTTGAAAGTATATTATCAGAATCATACCGAAGAAACTTTCAAAATAATTAAAAACTAGTCACTTTAAGTTTTTAACTACATCGTTTTTGTTGATAAATCTCATGAATAAAATCGAAATAAACTCGGTTATTACAACCCTATTCCCGAAATTTGCGACTTAATTTTTTCGACTATGATAACAGATACCATGAAAAAGCATAACTATAGTGCCGGTCCGTGCATTTTACCTCAAGAAGTTTTTGAGAAATCGGCAGCTGCAATTTTAGATTTTAATCACTCGGGTTTATCGATTTTAGAGATTTCACACCGAAGCAAAGATTTTATTGCCGTGATGGACGAGGCCAGAGCTTTAGCTTTAGACTTATTGGGATTGACCGGAAAAGGGTACCAAGCTTTGTTTTTAAGCAGTGGCGCGAGTTTAGAATTTTTGATGGTGCCTTACAATTTGATGAAAGTTGATGGTAAAGCCGCTTATTTAGACACCGGAACTTGGGCAAACAATGCCATTACAGAAGCCAAAGCTTTTGGAGAAACGGTTATTGTAGCTTCATCAAAAAATGACAATTATACACACATTCCAAAAGATTATGTGATTCCGACTGATGCGGATTATTTTCACTGCACGAGCAACAATACCATTTTTGGAACGCAAATGAAAAGTTTTCCAAAAACCGATATTCCTTTGGTTTGTGATATGAGTTCGGATATTTTTTCAAGGGTAATTGACTTTACACAATTCGATTTAATTTATGCGGGTGCTCAGAAAAATATGGGTCCAGCGGGAACTACTTTGGTGGTTGTCAAAGAGTCAATTCTTGGAAAAACAGGCCGTTCCCTTCCTTCGATCTTAGATTATCAAAAACACATTAAAGCCGAAAGTATGTATAATACGCCGCCGGTTTTCCCGATTTATGTTTCGTTATTAACCATGCAATGGCTTAAAGAAAAAGGCGGTGTTGCTGCTATTGAAATAGAAAACAACGCCAAAGCGGCATTGTTATATACTGAAATTGACCGCAATCCGTATTTTATAGGAACTGTAAACCAAGAAGATCGCAGCAATATGAACGCAACTTTTCTTTTGGAAGATGAAGCACATACGCCTGTTTTTGATGCTTTGTGGAAAGAAGCTGGAATCTCAGGTATTACCGGACATCGTTCGGTGGGCGGTTATAGAGCTTCGATGTATAATGCTTTACCAATTGAAAGTGTGCAGGTTTTAGTGGATGTAATGCAGGATTTTGAGAAAAAAGTTTCTGGAACAAAATTTTAATTGATAATTAATCGGATGCCCTAGCCCCGATAGAAGGGAAAATCCTTGGCATTGGGAGATTCCCGCGCAAGCTCGCAATGACAAGATTGGAATGATAGCGGGAAACAGCTCCTAAAAAAAATACGATAATTGAGCGAAAAGTTGCAAAGTACCTGCGAAAAAACTCAGAACCTCAGCAACTAAGAACCTCAGCAACTCAAAAAAAAATGAAGATATTAGCCAACGATGGAATTTCTGAAAGCGGCATTAAAGCTTTAGAACAAGGTGGATTTGAAGTGATTACCGCGAAAGTGGCACAAGAACAGATTGCCAATTATGTGAATGCGAACAACATTCGTGTGGTTTTGGTGCGCAGTGCTACGAAAGTGCGAAAAGATATTATTGATGCGTGTCCGGGACTTAAAATTATAGGTCGTGGCGGTGTTGGTATGGATAATATTGATGTGGAGTATGCGCGTTCGAAAGGGATTCATGTAATCAATACGCCGGCTTCTTCTTCGGAAAGTGTGGCGGAATTGGTGTTTGCACATTTGTTTACAGGCGTTCGTTTCTTGCAAGATTCGAATAGAAACATGCCGTTGGAAGGTGATTCGAATTTCGATGGTTTGAAAAAAGCGTATGCGAACGGCATTGAATTGCGCGGTAAAACTTTAGGCATTATCGGTTTCGGACGCATCGGTCAAGCGACGGCTAAAATGGCTTTAGGGTTGGGCATGAAAGTAATTGCCGCTGATAAATATGTAGACAATGCTGAGATTCGAGTGGATTTTTACAACAATCAATTTATCAATGTGGATATTGTAACGGAACCGATGGAAGATTTGTTGCGACACTCCGATTTTATTACGTTGCACGTTCCTGCTCAGGACGGTTATGTGATTGGTGCTGCGGAAATTGCTGCTATGAAAGATGGTGTTGGAATTATTAATTGTTCGCGTGGTGGTGTGATTGATGAAGTGGCTTTGATTGAAGCTTTGGATGCGAATAAAGTGTTGTTTGCCGGTTTGGATGTTTTTGAAAACGAGCCAACACCCGAAATTAAAATATTAATGCATCCTAAAATTTCGTTGACGCCACATATTGGTGCTGCTACCTTGGAAGCTCAGGATAGAATCGGAACCGAATTGGCGGAGCAGATTATTGGTTTGCTGAAATCGGAGAAAGTGTAGTTTTTTGCACACGAATAAGGCGGATTTCACAGATTTACGCTGATGTCTTTTTATAATATTGAAAGCTGAGCTTTATTGCTTGGCTTTTTTTTTGCTCGCAAAGACGCAGAGTCGCAAAGTTGAACCTATATTTTCTTTGCGCCTTTGCGTCTTTGCGAGATAAAAAATTAAATATCAAACACTTCAAAATCGCTGTTGTTTTTTATTAACTTTGATTATCAACCTTAAAACGCAAAACAATGTTTGAACAACTAACGCAATTAGTACAACAGTTTGGTCAGGATGCTGTCGTAAAAAATGACGCTGTGCCCAACGAGCATAATGAAGCTGTGATGAATGAAGCCAGCAACTCTATTCTTGATGGTTTAAAAAACATGGTGGCTCAAGGCAATGTTTCGGATTTAGCCGGATTGTTTGAAGGCAATAATGCGAGCGATGCTTCGAATCCTGTGGTTCAAAAACTAACCGAACAATTGTCGGGAAACTTAGGTCAAAAATTCGGTATGAGCAGCGATGATGCTTCAGGTGTTGCCGGCAGTCTGATTCCGAAAGTATTGGGTTCGTTGGTAGGAAACGCAAAAGATCCGAATCACAAAGGTTTTGAAGTTTCTGATTTGGTCAATGCGATTTCAGGAGGCAATGGCAATTCGGGATTGATGGATGCGGTTTCTAAATATGGTGGTCAATTGGGTTTAGACCAGAATGCCGATGGCAAAGTGGACATGAGCGATGCGATGGCTGCTGTAACTAAAAAAGGTGGACTGGGCGGTTTGTTTGGAAAACTTTTCGGGAAGTAGTATACATAAAGAAGTATGGAAAGACATAGGAATCGCTTGGCTTTGATTTGTTAAATAATACAACTCTCGTCTGTATAAAAATTGCTTTCCATAACTTTATGCAAAGTATTTGAAATGAAAAATTTGCTATTGGCACTCGCCGTAATATTGGTCATCTGTTGTTGTTCGCAGACCAAACCGCTTGTCGCCAAAAGAATTTCAGAAGCGGCAATCGAGAAAGATACAGTGCGCATTGCCAATGATTCGCTAGAATATGAAATCATCATTATTGAGCCCGGTTTTAATGCTTGGCTTGCCACTCAAAAACCCCGTTCGTATTATTCGCTTCAATACTTAGAAAATCACAATCAGAGATTTGCAACCCAATGGAACAATCGTGTAGCACAGCCGTATAGTTACGATCCAAGCTTATATGAAATGCGTATCGATTATTTTAGTTCCATCCATTATGGCTATGAAGTAAACTATTTATTGTATCATTATTTTATGTATTTCCAAAGTCGATACAAACAGCGATTATGATACATTTCTCACTTATATTTGCAGTCAATTTTTAACCTATGGCCAATTTCAAACAACGATGGGGAATTCAATCCAATTTCCAATTGACCATCATCATCATTGTCTTTGCTGTTACCGGTTCTGCGTCGGCTTGGTTGTCGAAGCCTTTTTGTGTTTGGCTTGGCATTACTAAAGCTGATTTAGGTTTTTGGTTTACGCCGATTCGATTGCTGATGATTTTTCCCATTTATCAAATTCTTTTGGTGGGCATTGGTTTTTTGTTTGGTCAATTTAAATTCTTCTGGGCTTTTGAAAAGAAAATGTTGCGCAGTATGAAGTTGGGCTTTTTGCTTCCGAAAGAAACCGACAACCCATAAAAAAACCTTCCATTTAGAAAGGTTTTTTTGAGAAATCTATTTGTCGCTTTTCAATAAATTAAAAAAATCATTTCGATTTTCTTTTTCATTAAAAATACCACCATACTGAATCGTAGAAGTATAACTCGACGCATCTTTTATACCACGGCTCGACACACACAAATGCGTTGCTTCAATAGCTATTATGACATTCTCGGTGTTTAGCGCCGATTTCAATTCGTTGAAAATTTGCATTACCAGACGTTCTTGCACTTGAGGTCGTCGCGCATAATAATCAACAATTCGATTCAATTTTGACAATCCGATTACTTTACCACTCGAAACATAACCTATGTGCGCTTTACCGATTATGGGTAGAAAATGATGCTCGCAAGTAGAGTTGAAAGTAATATTGGCTTCAACCAACATTTTATCATAATGATAACTGTTCTCAAAAACTGATAGTTTAGGTTTGTTCTTGGGATTTAATCCTCCAAAAATTTCTTCCACGAACATTTTTGCCACACGATGCGGCGTTCCTTTCAAACTATCATCAGTCATATCTAGACCTAATGCTTCCATAATGAATTGAAAGTGCTTTTCTATGACTTGTTTTTTTTCTTCATCAGATTTTAGAAAAGCATCCGATCTCAATGGTGTTTCAGCAGAATTCGTCTGATGTTCATCACCCAAAATTTCAAATAATTCTTTTTCGCTTAATGTGCTCATGGTATTTTTATATTTTATTTACTGCAATACTTCTAAAGTTGTTTCGTAAACCTCAATTGATATTCGAGTTATTGCGATGTGTTAATTTTGTTCAACAAAAATAATTAAATGTTAGACAAAAGTAATTTTAATTAATATTTATTACTTACGACAGCATCACTGAAAACTATAGTCCGTTAAAACTTTTATTAATGAGTAAACTTGAAGTATAATTCTGAAAAATTTGTTTCTTTGCGTAAACCAATTCCGAAATGATTTCAGCGAAAAATATATTCAAATCCTACGACCAACTTCAAGTTTTGAAAGGCGTTGATTTGCATATTGAGGAAAGTCAAATCGTATCCATAGTCGGAGCATCCGGTGCTGGGAAAACAACGTTACTTCAAATTTTAGGCACTTTAGATCGCCCGTCAATCAATTCTGAGACAGAACTTGTGATTCATGGAGAAGATGTTCTCAAGATGAATGACAAAAATTTATCGAAGTTTAGAAATTTACATTTGGGTTTTATTTTTCAATTTCACCAATTGTTACCCGAATTCACAGCGTTGGAAAATGTTTGCATTCCAGCTTTAATTGCCAAAAAAAATAAAGCAGCCACTGAAATCGAAGCTAAAGAACTATTGGAATATCTTGGTTTGTCAGATCGAATCCACCACAAACCCAATGCACTTTCGGGTGGTGAACAACAGCGTGTTGCCGTGGCCAGAGCTTTAATCAATAAGCCTGCAATTATTTTTGCAGATGAACCTTCAGGAAATTTAGATACCGCTGCGGCCGAAAACCTACACCAGTTGTTTTTTGATTTGCGTGATAAATTCAAACAGACTTTTGTGATTGTCACGCACAACGAAACCTTAGCCAATATGGCCGACCGAAAATTGACCATGGTCGATGGACAAATCTCCGTATAATCATCATGTTACTGCTACTATTGTATTGGAGCTATCTTGGATTTACTTTTTTAAATATAGGTTTTGGTTTCCAAAAAATGGCGCGAATAAAACCGAAGGACCACATTTTTCTAATGGTTTTTGGAATGTTTGCCACAACAATATTAGCCAGCATTTGGGCCATTTTTGGAAGAATTAATGTTGAGTTTCAACTTTTTTTGACAGCATTACAATGCTTCATTATTGTGGTGTTTAAAAAAGAATGGTATGCTGTTTACGAATCGTTTTGGAATCAAATCAAAAGTTTAGCAGGCAAGTTAAAAATCATATTTGGTGTCATTTTACTTTTTACGCTAATTCATTCCGTATCGAATTCGAACTTCATCGATAACGAAACCTACTACATCCAAACGATCCAATGGCTCAACGAATATGGCTTTGTGAAAGGTTTGGCGAACTTGCATCTTTTCTTAGCACAAACGAGTGGTTGGCATATTTTGCAAAGTGCTTTTTCGTTTTCTTATGTATCGAATCATTGGAATCATCTGAATGGATTTTGTTTGTTGCTCGGTAATTTGTTTGCGATTTTCCAATTGAATGACTATTTCAAAACCCGAAATCGATGGCATTTATGGATTGGATTATTGCCCATTATGAATGTGGTTTTGTTTCCTTTTTGCAGTGTTCCTTCGCCGGATTTAGCGGTTATAATGCTATCGTTGTTGCTCTTTTATTACTTCATAAAACAGCGAGATGAAAACGAGATGGAAACTATTAATGTACTGTTTATAATAGCTGTTTTTATAATCTACATTAAAATTACGGCATTGCCATTGATGCTTTTACCGTTACTTTATTTAGGCATGCATTTCAAAAAAATGAATGCTAAAATAACGTTGAGTTTGGTCGTTGGGCTTTTGGTCTTCATTGTATTCATCATTAAAAACACCATTTTAACCGGTTATCCTTTGTTCCCTTCGCTCCTATTCAAAAATTACTCCCATGTTGATTATAGCATTCCAATATCGTTTTATGATTTTTCATTCAATCAAATGAAATGCTATGATTTTTTTATTTCGAGTAAAGATTATGCGCAATCGAATGCGTTTCAAATCTTTTTAAAATGGATGAATAGTAGCGTTTATAATGGTTTTATTGTGACTTTAATGGTGCTCATTCCCTACTTTTTAAAACGCTTTTTCAATCAAAAAAACTATTGGATATTGTATGGTACTATGGTTTTACAATTTCTTTTTTTATGGTGTACTTCGCCACAATATCGATTCATGATTCCGTCTGTATTGCTGTTTGGTTTGATGTTGCTTTCTGTTTTTATGAATGACGAGAAAACCTTTTATATTGCATTATTCAGTTCGTTTATATTGGTATTTTTCTTTTTAATATTGCCTCCAAAATTCGGGCAACACCAACAAAAATTAACCTTCAACAAGCAGTCTTTTTCTTTGAATCGATTGATTTACCCAAATGAAAATTCAAATTTAAAAACCAAGTATCAACAAAATACGATTGGGAATTTGCACTATTTTTCACCTGATTCAACCGTTTATATTTGGGCCACAGGCGATGGACGATTGCCTTGTGTGAATACGAAACAAATAGAATATTTCAAGAAAAAACTACATTACATTCCACAACCAAGAACCTCTGAAATTCAAGACGGATTTTACGCCCAGAAAACACCATGACAAAATCTGAATTGCATTTATTTTTAGAGGAGAAAGTCGAACAGTACAACAATCCGCAATTTATCGAAAGTGATCCGATACAAATTCCACATTTGTTTACTTCAAAAGAAGATATCGAAATCGCTGGGTTTTTAACAGCAACCATTGCTTGGGGCAATCGAAAAATGATCATTCAAAATGCGCATAAAATGATGGCATTGATGGGAAATACGCCATTCGATTTTGTGATGTCGCATACAGAAAACGACATAGAACGGTTGGAAAACTTTGTGCATCGCACATTCAACAGTGTTGATTTCACTTCATTCATCAAAGGATTGCAGCACATTTATAAAAATCATCATGGCTTAGAAAATGTCTTTACTTTGCATCAGGAGGATCATAGTCTACAGCAAAGCATTCATCAATTTAAAAAACTATTTTTCGAAATCGACCACCCGAGTCGAACCCAAAAACACATTTCAGATCCGCTCAATAATTCCGCAGCAAAACGCATCAACATGTATTTGCGCTGGATGATTCGCCAAGACAACAAAGGCGTTGATTTGGGCATTTGGAAAAATATTGCACCCGCAAAGTTATCTTGTCCATTGGATGTTCATTCCGGAAATGTAGCTCGAAAATTAGGATTGCTAACCCGAACACAAAACGATGCTAAAGCGCTATCAGAACTCGATGCCAACCTCAGAATCTTCGACGCAACTGATCCCGTAAAATACGATTTTGCCTTATTTGGCTTGGGTGTTTTTGAAGGATTTTAATTTTTTTCATAGCAGTCTAATTATCAAAAAATTAAAAAAAAGCATATTAGATTAGGGTAAAGTAAATGTTAATTGTCTAATAAAGTGGTGTGATTTAGTAAAATATCTATTAAATTCGCAACGCCATTTCTAAATTTTATTAAATACTTAACTTACCATGAATATCCTTAAAAGCAAAAAATCAATAGGAATCCTTATCGTTTCTATGATTGCAACCAATACACTAACCTATTTTTATAGCACTAAAAAAAGTGTTTCTGTTGCAGATGAGGCCGATCAATCAGTGCATACCGATAATAGTTCGGGTTGTACCTATAAAGTACAACGATTGAACGGATATGATTTCATCAAACCGATTCTTTTTGTTGACACACAATGCGAGTCCGAAAAACTTAGTCCGGTAAAGCAAAGTGTTACTACTTTAATCAATAATTATAAAAATATTGGCGTGATTAATTCGGCTTCGGTGTATTTGAAAGAATATCAAGCTAATGATTGGACTGGCATCAACATGGATGAGAAGTTTTTACCGGGTTCTTTGATGAAAGTACCGGAATTAATCGCTTATTTGAAAATGAATGAACTCAAACCCGGAACTTTAGACAAAGTTCTTTTGTTCGATAAAACAACGTTTACTGATCGACATGTTAATTTTGGTTCGAAATCCATTCAATTAGGAAAAAAATATACCATTCGAGAATTGCTTAAGTATATGATTACCTATTCTGATAATAATGCTACTGATTTACTCAATAGAAATATCGATTTGAATGTTTTCAAAAAAGTATTTACGGATCTTGGTATGGATGCACCGGATTGGAGTGCCAAAAATTATCCGATTACAGCCAAACAATTTTCAGTTTTTATGAGAACGTTATACAATGGTACTTACCTTAATGATGAAAATTCAGAAATTGCCACACAGCTATTGAGCAAATGTGATTTTAAAGAAGGTTTGGTTGCCGGATTACCAACCAATACCAAAGTAGCACACAAATTCGGAGAAGCTGGTACGACTCAAGAACAACAACTCAGCGAATCTGCTATTATTTACCTCGACAATAATCCCTACGTAATTACGATTATGACTAGAGGAAAGGATTACAAACAATTACCGCTTGTCATCAAAGAAATTTCGAATGTTGTCTACCAATTTATGCAACAAAACGACATAGCAAGCAATTAGTTTTTTCGATTGTAAGAACTTAATTTGATTGTTCACTAATACTTTAAAAGCGTACCTTTGCCCAAAATTCTAGCAAATGAGTACTTTCGAGCAATTCAATCTTCCTAAATCCGTTCAAAAAGCAATTGATGAATTAGGGTTTACCACGCCAACGCCTATTCAGGAAAAGTCATTTGCTGTGATCATGTCCGGTCGCGATATGATGGGAATTGCTCAAACAGGAACAGGTAAAACGTTTGCTTACTTATTACCGTTATTAAAACTCTATAAGTTTACACCCACGCATACACCTAAAATTGTCATCCTAGTTCCGACAAGGGAATTGGTGGTTCAGGTTGTAGAAGAAGTTGAAAAACTGACTCAATATATGTCGGTTCGAACATTGGGAATTTATGGTGGCGTTAACATCAACACTCAAAAAACATCCGTGTATCACGGCATCGATATCTTAGTCGGTACTCCGGGAAGAACCATGGATTTGGCGTTAGACAACGTCATCCGTTTTGATGAAACTTCCAAATTGGTCATTGACGAATTTGACGAAATGCTCAATTTGGGTTTTCGCACGCAATTGACAGCGATACTCGCGATGATGAAACCCAAACGACAAAACATACTATTCTCAGCAACAATGACCGATGAAGTCGATGCGGTTTTGAATGATTTTTTCGATTTTCCGGAAGAAGTCAGTTTGGCCGCTTCGGGAACACCTTTGGAAAACATTACGCAATTGTCGTATGCAGTTCCGAATTTCAACACCAAAATCAATTTATTAAAACAATTGTTGACCGATGATGAAAGCATGAGTCGTGTATTGATTTTCGTTAATAACAAGAAGATATCTGATATGCTTCACGAGAATATTGATGAAGCTTTTGAAGGTCAATTTGGAGTCATCCATTCCAATAAATCTCAAAATTATCGATTGAATACGATGGCTTCTTTTCAGGAAGGCAACCTGCGAGGCATTATCACAACAGATATCATGGCGCGTGGTTTGGATATTTCTGATATCACACACGTCATCAATTTTGAAATGCCAGAAATGCCAGAATTGTATATGCACCGTATCGGAAGAACCGGTCGTGCCGATGCTACAGGCACCGCGATTAGTTTTTATACGCCACGTGAAGTCGAATTCAAACTCGAAGCCGAAGTGCTCATGAATATGGAAATGCAAAACATTTCGTTTCCTGAAAATGTTGAGATTTCATTGAAATTAATCGGACCAGAAAAAGACAAGCAACCAATCAAATTTCTGTTGAAGAACAAGAAACTTGATGGTGAAGGCGCGTTTCATGACAAAGCCAAAAAGAATAAGAAAGTCAATTTGGGTGGACCTTCTAAAACGAAAAAGAAAACTTCGGGTTCTGTCAATCGAAATATGTTGAAAACACGCGATAAAAAAAGAAAAGACAAGAAATAATTGATAATTGATAATTCGTTGTTATTTTTGACAAATGCGGAGCATTCACTGAACTCCGCTGAAAAATAACATCAGTGAAGTAAACCTTAATTAGCATGCAATTTAAACATCCGGAAATTCTTTACTTCCTATTTTTACTGATAATCCCGATATTGGTTCATTTGTTTCAGTTGCGTCGTTTTAAAAAGGAATATTTTACGAATGTTCGTTTTTTAAAAGAAATTTCCATTCAAACCAGAAAAAGTTCTAAGATTAAAAAATGGTTGTTGCTGGCCACACGTTTGTTGTTGTTGGCTTTCTTGATTTTTGCTTTTGCCCAACCTTTTTTCAAAGCCAAAGACAGCAAAAACAGTCGCAATGACATGTATCTCGTACTCGACAATTCGTTTAGCATGCAAGCCAAAGGACAAAAAGGTCCGTTGTTACAAAGAGCGATTGAAGATTTGTTGGAACACATTCCTGAAAACCAAAACTTCTCTTTGATTACGAATTCCGAAACTTTTTGGAATACCGATATCAAATCGATTCGCAAGGAATTGCAGCATTTAAAATTTAGTCCGTTGCCATTTCAACTCGAAAGTGCTATGGCGAAAATCAAGTCGCACCAAGCGCCAACCAACAAAGACATTGTAATTATTACTGATGCGATTGGATTGCAACCCAAACAACTCAAAAGCATCGATGCCAGTTGGAATACCGCTTTCATCACACCCAAAGCACAACAAAAAAATAATGTAGCCATCGACAGTGTTTTCATTGCGCAAACCTTGGATAATTTTTATGAAATCGGTGTCAAATTATCGGCTTATGGCGATGATGTGAAAAACATTCCGATTGCCTTATACAACCACGACAAACTCATTGCCAAAACCATTATCGCGATGGAAGGCAAAGAAAAAACGATGAATTTCACGATTCCAAAAGAAGATTTTCACGGTTATTTTTCGATTACGGATAATAGTTTGGCGTATGATAATACGTTTTATTTCAGCATTTCCAAACCTCAAAAAATCAATGTTTTGAGTATTGGTGATGCGGATAAAAGTACTTTCTTATCGCGGATTTATACTGCGGATGAATTCAATTTCAGCAATTTCAATTTGACAAGTCTTGATTATAACAGCATTGAAAAACAGGACGCGATTGTATTGAATGAACTAACCGATATTCCGCAGGCGTTGCAAACAACCTTAAAAACTTTCGCTGAAAAAGGAGGCAACGTGATTTTTATTCCATCGAGTGAAAGCAGCGTTTCCAATAGCAATAGTTTTTTAGGGAATTTTGGTCGCATTCTATTTCAAAATCTGCAAAACACTGAAAAGCTGATTACCAAAATCGCGTTCAACAATCCTGTTTTTAAAACCGTTTTTGAAAAGCAAGTTGCCAATTTTCAATATCCGAAAACGCAATCAAACTTTGGCATCAGCACAAGCAATCCTGCGATTTTAAGTTATGAAGATCAAAGTATTTTCCTGACTTCTATTCAGAATCCGCTTTCGTCGGTGTATGTTTTTGCAGCCGAATTGAATAAGAAAAATTCGAATTTTCAAAATTCGCCTTTGATTGTTCCGACGTTTTACAACATGGCGCAAAGCATTCAAAAAACCGGAATTTCTGCTTATACGATTGGTGAAAACAATCCGATTTTGATTGATGCTTTGCTCGGGAAAGATGAAATTTTAAGCATTCAAAACAAAGACGAAAAATTCATTCCGGTTCAACAGATTTTAAATAGTAAAGTCAAATTGACTTGCACCGATTATCCACAGCAAGCCGGGAATTTTGCGATAGTCAAACAAGAGGAACTGCTCAAAAATGTGAGTTTCAACTACAACCGAACAGAAAGCAATGTCAATACCGATTCTGAAAATCTATTGTCCGATTTCACGGTGAAAGAATCCATTGAAAATTATTTCGATACTTTACAAACTGACAGAAGCGATAACAATCTTTGGAAATGGTTTGTTATTTTTACACTATTATTTTTGTTGCTGGAAGTACTCATTCAAAAATTAGTCAAATGAATCTAATCGTCAGAGCTGCTAAAATTATCGATGCGAAAAGTCCGTTTCACAATCAAATCGTTGATTTGCACATTGACCTTGGAAGCATCAAAAAAATCGGTATAAAACTTTCGAATACTGAAAATCTGACCGAAGTTAGTTTAGACAATCTCCATATTTCACAAGGCTGGTTCGATTCGAGTGTATCTTTGGGCGAACCCGGATTTGAAGACCGCGAAACCATCACCAACGGATTGCAAGTAGCAGCGAAAAGTGGTTTTACGGGCATTGCTTTACAGCCCAATGCCTATCCTATTATCGACAACCAATCGCAGATTCAATTTGTGAAATCGAAAGCTGATAATATGACTACTGAGCTTTTTCCAATCGGAGCTTTAACCAAAGAAAGTCTCGGAAAAGATTTGGCTGAATTATACGACATGAAAAACGCCGAAGCGGTTGCTTTTGGTGATTATAATAAAAATACCGACAACCCGAATTTGCTCAAAATTGCTTTGCAATACGCACAAGATTTTGACGGATTGGTGGTTGCTTTTTCACAAGACAATGACATCAAAGGGCAAGGCGTTGTCAATGAAGGTGTTGTTTCGACTCGACTTGGACTCAAAGGAATTCCTGCTTTGGCGGAAGAAATTCAGATTGCACGCAATTTATTTTTATTGGAATATACCGGTGGCAAATTGCACATTCCAACCATTTCAACCTCGAAATCTGTTGATTTGATTCAAGCTGCAAAAAACAAAGGATTGCAAGTTACGTGCAGTGTTGCCGTGCATCATTTGGTTTTAACCGATGCCACTTTGGATGGATTTGACACGCGTTATAAAGTGACGCCACCATTGCGAACGGAAACCGACAGACAGGCTTTGATTGCCGGTATTTTGAATGGCACGATTGATATGATTACTTCTGACCACAACCCAATCGATATCGAACATAAAAAAATGGAATTCGATTTGGCGAAATACGGAACCATTGGACTCGAAAGCGCTTTTGGAGCTTTGCTTACGGTATTGCCTTTGGAAGTAGTTGTCGAAAAATTAACTGCTGGAAAAGCAGTTTTTCAAATAGAAAATCAAGCGATTCAAGAAGGCAATAAGGCCAATATCACGCTTTTTAATCCTGAAGCCAATTGGACTTTTGGTAAAGAAAATATCCTTTCAAAATCTAAAAATTCGGTTTTCTTAGGAACAGCCATGAAAGGAAAAGTCTACGGAATTTATAATCAAGGAAAATTAGTTTTATAATACTATAAACTTTCCGGCTCTGCGGCTTTGCGAGACAATAATAACCGCTCGCAAAGTCGCAGAGCCGCAAAGTAAAAACCCAATACTCTAAAAATATTTACGCTTATATGAACAACAAGATTGAAGAAGGAAAAACCGCTGCCATTACGAGTTATATTTTAATCGTCGGTGTGATGATTGCGATTTCGATGAATGCGGAAACTAAAAACCCGTTCGCTTCGTTTCACATCAGACAAGCCTTGGGTTTGACGATTACTTTTCTTTCGTTGGGATTGATTGTGAGTAATTTCGACAGCATGATGATTTCAGCAACCATGTGGATTTTCGTTTCTGTTTTATGGACCTATGGTATTTTTACAGCGATTAGAGGAGAAATGAAACCGTTGCCGTTGTTGGGGAATTTATTTCAAAAAGCGTTTCATTTTATTTAAAAACCCAATGAAATTATCACTACACCATCTCGTTCGTGAACCAAAAATCAAGTTAGAAAAGAATCCGTTGTTGTTGTTGCTTCACGGTTATGGCAGCAATGAAGAAGATTTATTTTCGTTTGCAAGTGAACTTCCCGAAGCATATTACGTGATTTCCGTTCGTGCACCTTACGATTTGATGTATGGCAGTTATGCTTGGTATGCGATTAATTTTGATGCTGATGAAAACAAATTCTCGGATCTGAATCAAGCGCGAAGTTCCCGTGATTTGATTTCTAATTTTATTGATGAATTGTTCACAGCTTACCCAATTGATGCTCAAAAAGTCACTTTAATCGGATTCAGTCAAGGCACGATTTTGAGTTATGCCGTGGCATTGTCTTATCCTCAAAAAGTGCAGCGTGTGGTTGCAATGAGTGGTTATTTGAACACCGAAATGGCAACAGAAAATTATGCTCAGAACGACTTTAAAAACCTCACAATCTTTGCGTCACATGGTACAGCAGACCAAGTCATTCCTGTGGATTGGGCGCGCAAAGCCAAACCTATTTTAGATACTTTGGGTATAGAAACTACTTATAAAGAATATCCGATTGGACATGGTGTTTCTCCTCAGAATTTTTATGACTTTAGGAGTTGGTTGGAGGTGAAATAGAAACGCGAATGAAGCGGATTTACACAGATTTTATTGAATATTTTTATTGTTTCTGATATAAAACCGACTGGATTGTTTCAAAAGAAATTGATTCATCTTCATTGACAAAATACTTCAACAACACTTCGCCCCAATATTCGCCATCATTATAATCGGCAATAATCCATCGGTGATTTAATACTTTAGCTTTGTTGATGATGAATTTTTGCACACCAATTTGATCTTGTCCTGTATATGGATTTCCTTTGGGATTGTCATTAAAATCCATTAGTTTTTCTTTTACATACGGAATCAATTTTTCATAAGGAATGAATTTTTTTCCATCAGCGGAATCAAAATAATTCTGCGCATTCTGATTGTTCTCTAAAGAAAAATAATTGGCATCAACATATTTTGCTGTGATTGATGTGAGGCTGTCTTTGAGTTTGGCATTTGTTGTAGCGGCATGCGTTTCTTCAAAAGTGCTTTTTTTACTGTAATACATATACGTAAAAATATTCATCAAAACAGCTAAGATAAAAAGGTAAAGGAACAGTGATTTTTTCATGGTAAATTATATTGTGATTTCTAAGTTATCGTAGGCCAAATATACGTTTTTGGGTAATTTTTTTTGAATGTCTTCATGAAAACCAAAATGGTGGCTAATGTGCGTCAAATAGGTTTTCTCTGGTTGTACGAGCGCAATAAAATCTAAAGCTTCTTCCAAATTGAAATGCGAATGATGTGGTTCTTCACGAAGCGCATTCACTACCAAAACTTTGACACCTTTGAGCCTTTCAATTTCAGTAGCATCAATAGTCTTAACATCGGTTAAATAAGCAAAATCGTCAACCCTATAACCGAAAACCTGAAGTTCGCCGTGGTATACATTAATCGGAACCGCCATTTTATTTCCGATAGCAAAAGGAACAGTTTCTTTGACTTCGATTGGTGTTACTGATGGCGCACCAGGATATCGATTTTCAGTTTCAAAAACATATTCAAAACGCCTTCTCAAATTGGCAATAACCCTTTCGTGAGCATAAATCGGAATCGCGCCTTGTTTGAAATTAAAAGGACGAATATCATCCAATCCCGCAGTGTGGTCGGCATGCTCGTGGGTGTATAAAATAGCATCCACCTTTTGACAATTAGAAGTAAGCATTTGTTGCCTGAAATCCGGGCCACAATCGATGACATAGGAATGTTCATCCCAATGAATCCAAACAGAAACTCGCAATCTCTTATCTTTAACATCCGTACTTTGACATACAGCATGCTCGCTTCCAATAACGGGAATGCCTTGTGAAGTTCCGGTACCTAAAAAATAGACTTTCAATACTGTTATTTTTTTTACAAAAATACTATTAATTCTCACTTGGTAAAGTGCTATTTTGTTAACTTTGTCAAAGTATTACTACGTTACCTCAAATAATGGACAAACAGATAAAGCTAAAAGGCGATAAAGTCATCGAGCAAATTCCTTCAACTAAGGATAAGGCACTTCGTATTAATTTGAATGAAAATATCTACGGAACGTTTGCCGAAATAGGCGCAGGACAAGAAACCGTTCGCCATTTTTTCAGATCTGGTGGCTCTTCAGGAACGATTGCAAAAGCAATGAGTGCTTACGATAAAGATTTTAGTGATGCTATTTATGGTATCGAAGAAGATGGTCGATATGTTACTGAAAGCCGATTAAAAAAAATGCTTACCCATGAAGTGAATCTGATAGAAAAGCGTTTGAGTCGTGAAAAACATCCAAACAAAATGTTTTTCAGTTACGCCAATACCGTGGCTACGATTGATTTTGCGAAACAATTTAAAGGACATGGTTGGGTTGGAATCCGTTTTCAAATTGATCCAGAAGAAGATTACAACGACATTAGCATTCACATCCGATTTAAAGAAACCGATGCCCGTTTGCAACAAGAAACTTTAGGGGTTCTTGGTGTAAATTTGATTTACGGTGCTTTTTATAAATACAACGACCCTAAAAAATTACTGCGTTATTTATACGATCATTTGGATAAAGACCAATTGGAAATCGACACAATCAATTTCTCCGGACCGCGTTTCGCCGAAGTTGACAACCGTTTGATGAGTTTACAGTTGGTAAAAAACGGCATGACCGATGCGGTGATGTTCGACCCAGAAGGGAAAAATATTCTTCCTGCAGCGATTTTATACAAGAAAAATATTTTGGCTTTACGAGGCAGTTTCCGTCCGGTGACTAGCGTCAATATGGATATGTATGAGAAGTCTTTGAAGATGTTTCTTGCTGAAAGTAAAGTAGAAAAAGAAAATACTTTAGTAGTTTTTGAAATCACACTTTCGAACCTGCGTTCTGAAGGCGAGATTGACGAAAGAGATTTTATGGATCGTGCCGAATTACTCTGTTCGTTAGGACAAACGGTAATGATTTCGAACTTCCAGGAATATTATAAAGTGGTCGAATATTTCTCTGCTTATACCAAAGCCCGTATGGGATTGGCGATGGGTGTCAACAATTTGATTGATATTTTTGATGAAAAATACTACCGCCATTTAAGTGGTGGAATCCTCGAAGCTTTCGGAAAATTATTCTACCGCGATTTGAAAGTATTCTTATATCCGATGCTGGGTGAAGACGGTGAAATCATCAATTCTGAAAACCTCAAAGTGCATCCAAGAATGAAAGAGTTATACAAATTCTTCAAGTTCAATGGAAAAGTGGTCGATATTGATGACTTCGATCCACACAATCTAGAAGTTTTCTCACGTGAAGTGCTGAAAATGATTAGCCACGGAAAAACCGGATGGGAAAATATGTTACCTCAAGGTATTGCAGATATCATTAAGCAACACCAATTGTTTGGTTACGATCCGAATAAGGTTTTGGAAGAAGAGACTAAGTAATTTTATATAAAAAAACAAGAGCCAAGAAGCAAGACAAAACCTTGATTCTTGGCTCTTTTTCTTTGGTGCTATTTCAAGATTTGAGCAGCGTGAGCTTTCGTTTTTACATCAGCTATCACTTCGTCGATGATGCCGTTTTCGTCTATGATAAAAGTGGTTCTATTGATACCATCGTATTCTCGTCCCATGAATTTTTTTGGGCCCCAAACGCCAAAAGCTTCTATGACTGATTTATCTTCATCAGCTAATAATGGAAAAGGCAATTCGAATTTGTTTTTGAATTTGGCCTGTGCTTTTGCAGAATCGGCACTTACGCCCAATAACGCATAATTGTTAGCCTGAAAGCGGTGGTAATTATCTCGCAAATCGCAAGCTTCAGCCGTGCAGCCTGGTGTGTCGGCTTTTGGATAAAAGAAAACCACAAGTTTTTTTCCTTTATAATCTGCTAATGTATGGAGGTTGCCATCTTGGTCTTGTGAGGAGAAGTTTGGGGCTTTGTCGCCTTTTTGGAGTAAAGTCATTGTTGGATTATTAGATTGTTAGATTCTTGGATTATTAGATTTCAAGACTGTAAGATTATAAGATTTTAAGATGAGTTTCTGTTTAACGCCCTGCCCTGCCCCAGATAACTTCACTATACTTTTATTTTCATCGGAGTTCAGTGAACACTTCGTGTTTGAAGAGGAAACCCCGGGATTTTTAGGGCTAATTTTTCTTGCAATGGCTCAGCGACCAACGGAAGCTGAAGCGATTGCTTAGAAAAATAGTTTTAAAAGTCTCGGCGTTGCAGCGGAAAGCTGGATTAGGCCCATCCTAAAAATTATATTATTTTTACTCACATAAAAATAAGCACAATGACCCAACAAGAGCGTGTAACATTTGTTATAAATACGTTAAAAGAACTGTATCCGACGATTCCGGTGCCGTTGAACCATAAAGATCCTTATACGTTACTGATAGCGGTTTTGCTTTCGGCGCAGTGCACGGATGTTCGAGTGAATCAGATTACGCCGCTGTTGTTTGCCAAAGCTGATAATCCGTATGATATGATTAAAATGTCGATCGAAGAAATCAAGGAAATCATTCGTCCGTGTGGGTTGTCGCCGATGAAATCGAAAGGGATTCACGGTTTGTCGCACATTTTGATTGATAAGCATGAAGGGAAAGTACCACAGAGTTTTGAAGCGCTTGAAGCTTTGCCTGCAGTAGGTCATAAAACCGCAAGTGTGGTGATGAGTCAAGCATTTGGTGTTCCGGCTTTTCCTGTGGATACGCACATTCACCGTTTGATGTACCGTTGGAATTTTACCAATGGTAAAAACGTAGTGCAAACTGAAAAAGATGCGAAACGTTTATTTCCGGAAGCGTTGTGGAATGATTTGCACCTTCAAATTATTTGGTACGGACGAGAATATTCGCCAGCGAGAGGATTGGATTTAGAAAAAGACATCATCACCAAAACCATCGGCAGGAAATCGGTTTTGAATGAACATCAAAAAAAAATATCCCGATAATTACCGGGATATTTTCTTAATTAGCTAAAATTTCTATGGACATGCTACCCATTTTGATAAAGCTTAACGCTTTTGAGTAATTTAATAAAAAAGAAATAGTCTCTTTTTTAGGTTTCATAGAAGGTGTAACTAATGTTTTTTTAGAGTAAATTTTTGCCATATTGTAGTTTGAATGTGTTTGTTTCTACTACAACGTTGGTTTATTTCAAATATTGTTAATTCGTTAAAATTATTTGATGTTTCTCGATGACTTTTCTCAAATTCATCAAAGCGTAACGCATTCTACCTAAGGCAGTATTGATGCTAACACCTGTTAATTCAGATATTTCTTTGAAACTTAGGTCTTGATAAATACGCATCACCAAAACTTCTTTTTGATCTGCAGGCAATTCTTCAATTAGTTTTTTAAGATCTTTTTCTACTTGATCCGTAATCATTCTGCCTTCAATAGTTTGAGAATTGTCGGTCATAATCGAGAAAATAGAAAACTCTTCTGTTTCGCGGAACATCGGCATTTTTTTATTTTTTCTGAAATGGTCGATGATTAGATTGTGCGCGATACGCATGACCCAAGGAAGAAATTTTCCTTCTTCGTTATACGAATTGGATTTTAAAGTTTTGATGACTTTAATAAAAGTATCTTGAAAGATATCATCCGTTAAATCTCTGTCTGAAATTTTTGAGAAGATAAAACCGTAAATTTTTGATTGGTGCCTATTGATTAATGTAGCCAAAGCGCTTTCGTCACCTGCGACATAATTCTTTACCAATAATGCATCTGGGATTTGAACATTAGCCATAAAATTACCTTTTAGTTTTAATAATAAGTTTGAGACAATCTCTAAAAAGTAGTTTTCTGTTATAGGCTAAATGTTAATGAAGGATTAATATTAAGCCAAATGTAGCACAATTTTATTTTTAAATGCAACTTATGATTGAAAATTTAACAATTTTGATGCAATAAATAAAAGCAAGCAATCGCTTTTTGAAAATAAATTAACCGCATATACTTTTGTTTATATTGAAATAATAAGATCCTTTAATGATTTTATTTCTTTATAATTTTTATATTCTGGATACCGTCTGAATTTTTTATTTTTAAAAAGTAGATTCCAGATTTAAACGAACTCATATCAATTGTATGATTAGACTTAACAATATCTTCAACTTGTTTTTGTCCTAATAAGTCCGTTAGAATAATCTGATTTTGGTCGTTTGCAAGTTGTAAATACAATATGTTTTCTACAGGATTTGGGTAGTACGATGACTTAAAATCAGAAGGGTTTTCTATACCCAGTGAACAGCTACTTCCTACGACATAAGTAAAATATCTTGTGACGGATAATCCGCCCGCATAAGCAAATTTGACGGCATAACTAATGGTTGAACCAAGAATTTGCCCCGTAATAGTTTTGGTGAAAATATTCCCGGATACGTTGGTCATTGGCGTTTCTGCGAAAGGAGATTGTCTCCACAAATAAGCCACTACGCCCACTCTATCAGTATCAAGCAATTCGAAAGTGATTTTAACATCGGTTCCTAGCGTTTGAAAAGCATAATTGTATCCTGTGGAGAACGAGCCTTGAGAAGCTTCTGTATCCGTGCCATTACAACCTAGTACTGCAGTAGTGGTTGCATTGAGTACAATCGGATTATTCAAAGCGGTATTGCCTGTCAAATCGTTGACAGCAATTGAAAAGCTATAGTTGGTGTTTGGAGACAATTCTGAGATAATTACTGATTTTTGAACACCGGAAGTTCCGGCATACGAAAAAGACTGTGTTCCGTAGGAAACATTATAAGCAATATTTCCGGAGTTGTCTGTTGCGTTGAGTAGCAACTCGACAGAAGAACTGGTAACTGCTCCGACAGTAGCTGTAAAATTATTTGGTCGCTCCGTATCAACAAGTGTATTTTGATAAACACGGACATAATCAATATCCATCGAGGTTTGCGTAAAATTAGTGTCTAAAGTGCCCGCTATACCACCCATGGCAATATTCAACAACAGATACTGTTCTTTATTAAAGGGCCAAGTATTTGGGTTTTTGACGGTCGGGTTGTAGGTATAAAAAACAACACCATCCAGAAGAAAAGATATTTGAAAGGGCGACCAATTTACCGAATAAATGTGATACGTATTGGCTAAATCATTTGCAACGATACCTCCATTATTTATGGAATTTCCAAAAGAAGATGGTGTATGAAGTGTACCTTGAACATAATTGATAGACTGCGACGGAAAAATTCCGTGCTCCATAATATCTGTTTCACCACAAGCAGGCCAATCGGTGGTTCCAAATTCTGCATCAAAGTAAGCTCCATCTTCGTTGACATTTTTGCCTAACATCCATATAGCTGGCCATGTTCCGGAATCTAAAGGTAGTTTTGCGCGCACGTCTACCCTTCCGTATTTGAAAGCAAATTTAGAGTTCAATCTCGCTGAAGTATATTCCTTTGTAACACCTTGATCCGTGTATGGTTCCTTTATAGCAACAATATGCAAGAGTCCAGTTTCTACAAAAGAATTGGCTATTTGGTTGGTGTAATGTTGCACTTCACCATTAAACCAGCTTCCACCTGCAGGCAATTGTGTTTGATGAAACCAATTGGTCGTATTAACGGCACCGTCGGTATCGAATTCATCCGACCAAACTAAATCATTGTAAACCACATCAACTTGAGCATAGCAAAATTGAACCAAGAAGAAAAATAAAAATAGAATCTGAAGGGATATCTTTTTTTTCATAATAGTTTCATATTTAGAAAGTACCATTGCATTTTTATCCAATTATAAAACAGTAACGCCTTTCGATATTTATTTAGTGCTTAGTATTTCAATGTTTCATCTTTGTTCCAAATGCCCCAATACGCACCAACATCTCCTTCTGCGCCAACTTTCCATGATTCATCAAAAGAAGAAAAATAAAATATTTCAATATCATTTTGTTGCGACCACAATTGGGTGTCTATAAAGTATTTCATGGCGTTTTCATTAGAGGCAACAGCACCTTTGAGCGAACCTCCTTCGCTAGGCCAACCTGTCTCTGTAATAATCACGCGTTTGCCTTTTCCTGCATCTTTCGCAGCGCCAAACATACTTTGCATATGATGCAATGAATACTCAATGGGACAACCTTCCCAATAAGGATAACAATTGGTTAGTATTACATCGCAAGCTTCGGTTATTCTAGGGCGATGCGAAAACTCATAATAAGCGTCGACATAACCGACAGGAATATCAGGCAGCGCCTGCTTTACACGATCGATGTAGGCCAACAATTGTTCTTCTGTCAAATCACCTCTATACATGACTTCATTACCAACTGCGGCAATCGCTACGCAACCTTCTTTGGCTAGTGTAATTAGTCCTTCTATTTCCTTTTCATTGAGTTCCAAATCGCTTCCAAGCCATGCACCAACGAGTGTTTTCATTCCGTTTTGGTGTGCAATTCTGGCTATATGTTCGTTGCCTTCAATACATGAAAAAGAACGAATCCATTTGGTATGCGGTTTTAGAATTTGAATGCGTCTGTTTACCTGATCGGCAGTAATGATGTCTCCAGGTTTTTGACCATCTTCGTACAAGCTAAAACAAATGCCATGCATCCCTTTATGTAGTGTTTCTCTCCACATTTCAGCTATTTCTTTAGTTGGGATTTCAGAAAAATCAATGTGTTGATGTTCGTTTTCTAAAGAATTATTTTCTAACGTATTGTTTTCTAACGAAAAATAATGACCTGCTCTAAATGACATGACTTTATAGTTTTAATGTTATAATTCGCCTCTTCTGGCTACTAATTCGGCTTTTATTTCTTTGGCTTTTTCTTCGGATAAGTTGTAATCCCACATCACCCATATAGCAATGGCTGCAGTAATAATTGGTATAAAAATATCGAAAAGCCTGAGGTTGGTTATAGTTTCAGTACTCTGAATAGCTTTACTAGCATCAAAGCCAATGACTTCTAGTACCCAGCCTGCTAAAACCAAGGCAATTCCTTGTCCTAATTTTACCATCCACCAATAGATGGCTCCAAAAGTGCCTTCTTTTCTGGGCATACCGTTTTCCAATTCATCAAGGTCACATACATCGGCTGTCATGCTCATCATTAAGGTAAAAAGTCCTCCTAATCCGAAGGCTATAAAAGGCACAGGAAGTAACATTAACCAAGGATTTCCGGGATTAAAACCCCACCATTTCAATCCATATCCAATAATTGATAACACAGTAGAAATAATAAAGGCGTTCTTTTTACCAAATTTGCTAGAAAGCATTGTGACTATCGGAATGATTAAAAATGCTGTAAACACAGCACTAATCGTAGAGAACCATGCCGGCCAAGTTCCGGCCAATCCGTAATCGCCTTTGAATAAATAAAACACAATAATGAAGTAACTAAAAGAAGCGACCATTTGAAATCCGTTGAAAACCAGAAAAGTCGCTGCACACAATTTCATGAAAGATTTATTCTTAGAAATCACACCGATACTTTTGAAAAGACTCAGAAGTTCACTAAAAATATTTTTGTTTTTATTACTTCTATTTTCCAAATTGGTTTGATCCATTTCTTTACAAAAAAGGGCCGGTAATATTCCTAAAATCATACAAATAGCCCCTACAATTACAGATAATTTATGCACACCCTCAGCTTGTGTTTTAAACATCGTTGGATCGGCAATCACCACCCAAAACCAAGGCACAATCATCCATGCAATTTGTCCTATGGTTTGAGAAAATCCCATCAATCGGGTTCGTTCTTGATAATCGGAGGTCATTTCATATCCTAATCCTATTAGAGGCGTTGCAAACAAAGCATTCCCAGTCAAGAAAACCAGAGAAAAAATTAGAAAATACCAAAAATTATAGGTTTGGGTATCATTGGGATCAAGTTGCCACAAAATGATGAAAAATATACCACTCAAAATAGCACCCACAAAAATAAAAGGTCTTCTTCTTCCCCATCTCGATACGGTATTATCAGAAAGATGTCCAATAATGGGATCGATAATCGCATCATATATTCGAGGTAAACCACCTAATATTCCAGCAAGAAAAGGATCCATGCCAAAAGCAGTAAGTAAAAAGAATGAAAAAACACCTAAAGCTCCCGGAAATAAATTGTTTACTAGATGTCCAGCTCCAAAGGCAGCCTTTTGTCCAAAAGGAACTTTATCCCTTGCTAATTTTGGTGTTGTGTTGGTGGATTGTAACTCTGACATAATATTTTTTTTAAGGTTGAATCACCACAGTTTGCAATGCTTTTGCACTAATGGAAATATTTTTTTTCTGATGGTTACTATTGATTTCGAGTGTTTGCATTGTATCAGTAGGATTAAAAATCACTAAAGCAATATCTCCATTTGGATTTTTCACCGCAGTGGCCATCAAGTCTTTATGATCTATTGTGCACCCAATTTTTACAGCCCCAGGTCGCATAAATTTGCTGAAATGAGCCATCGTATAAAATAAAGGTGTAAAATAAACCTCATCTTTTTCTGTGTCAACAATTACAGGAGCCGTGCACCAGTTTTTAAACCAATTGGGGCCGCCTTGTCGGTCTAACACCATATTCCAATCGACCCAACCGTCTACCCAATTGTTCAAACAACCAATAATATCCGAGGCATAACGATTAACCGGTGCGTATTTCGGATGCAAATGTTTATCCTTTTCACTGGCCCAGTCCCAACCCCAATCGGTGGCTTCCTTTTTCCAATACCAAGCATCATCATTCCAATGTGGAATTTCAGAATCAACGCAAGCTTCGGTTTGGATTAAATATTTATTCGGTGCTTTTTTGTGTGCATATTGTAAGGCATCCGGGAAGTAATCATAGGTGCTTTCATACCAATGAATGGCTGTTCCTGCAAAATATTTTGATGATTTTTCATTTTCAAACATCGCATCAACCCATTCTTGTAGACCCGCTCTGTTTTGATCGTATCCTAAAATTTTTACATTCGATTTCCCATGGGATTCTAATGTTGGGCCCAAGTGATTTTGAACAAAATCAGTCATTTCTTTAGGAGAAAAAAGCATG
Source organism: Flavobacterium sp. (assembly GCF_031411595.1). Classification (GTDB taxonomy): domain Bacteria; phylum Bacteroidota; class Bacteroidia; order Flavobacteriales; family Flavobacteriaceae; genus Flavobacterium. The sequence goes on from NZ_JANOBI010000044.1 coordinate 68,510, forward strand.
CTTTCCCAGTTGTTGCCGTTGCCATGCGGTTCGTTGATTACGGTTAGTCCCCAGATATCAATACCTTCCTTTTTATAAGCATCGATATACTTCGCATAATACAAAGCCCAAGTATCGTTATATTCCGGTAGTAATTTTCCGCCGATCCAACTTTTGTTGTCTTTCATCCAAGGCGGAGCAGTCCATGGGGAAGCGATGATTTTAAAGCCGTCTTTTGAAATCGATTTGGCTTCTAAAATCATTGGAATAATATCTTCTTTATCTTCTTCTATAGAAAAATGATCCAGATTTTTATCGCCATCAACCATTGCGTACGCATAGTGTTTTAAAGAAAAATCACAAGAACCAATATGCGTTCTGGTCAGCGAATAATTGGCCCCTTCTTCACTAAAATAAGCGTCTAATACTTTTTTGCGATTCTTTTTACTTAATTGATTTAATAAATAGGCACTCGATTCTGTAAACGAACCGCCAAATCCGGTGATGGTTTGAAATTGCTCCTCCGGATTTAAAGTAATAACCACAGGATTTTCATGGTTAATAAATGTTGTTATTTTCTTTAATGAATGGCCATTGGCAGAAGTTTCATATACGTCCATTGTTAGATCTTTATTTGCTTTACAGCCATGCAATGAAAATCCTATGATAAAGAGGATTATCGAAAATTTGAAGTGAACTATTATACATTTACATTGTTCCATCACGACTACTTTGTTACTAATTCTGATGGTGTTTTAACATCCATCCACAATGCTTTCTCATTGCCTTGATAAGTTTTTGTAATGGGTTTTCCGCTGCGTGTTAACCCTTTAAAACGACCCGCATCCACCTCATTCCAAAGCGCATATTTGGCTTCCGATTGCAGGTTGATTAATCCAAAATGGTTTTCAGAACCTAGTGGATTCGTGCTATCTTTCCAATTTTCATCGAAAGCTTCAAAATAGAAACAACTGATTCCAGCTTTGTTCGTCCAATCGCGCATTAAGTTGTAGAATTGCGCTGACTTGTATTCATCTGTAGCTTTCGAACCTGCATCGCCATAGAGTTCATTAGACATTGTTGCCCATCCTGTTTCACCTATATGAACGGGTTTGTTAACGCCAATCGACTTCATATAACCAACCACACTTTTATACTGCGAAACCGCATAATCTCTAGCGCGAAGCATTGCTGCATCAATTTTTTCTTTTTCAGAAAAGTGTTCTTCTTGCGGTTTAGTACCCCAAAACACCGGATGGTAATGTGTATCATGCATCGGATAGGTGTGCATAGAAATGTAATCGACCGCTTTGATCAATCGATTCAAATCTTCGGTATGATATTCCGCATCACCACCACCCCAAGAAGCGAAATTATCAGAACTGGTAATCCACAAATCTTTCGACAATTTTTCTTGTTTTTTTAAATGCTGCAAATGATTGACCCATTTCAAAATCACAGCGGGTTGCACATAATAACTCGTGGCCCATTTGACCATGGCTTCATTTCCTACGGCCATTATTTTAACGATATCGCGATATTGATTGGCTAATCTAACGGCTTGATCAATTTCAACAGCATTGCGTTCGCTTTCTTCGTTGTGATTCGGTTCCAATGTAGTCCACGCGTTTTTACAATCAATCCAAACGCCCAGCATTACATACATTTCAAAATGATCATCATCCTTTTTCAATTCGCTAATAGCTTGGAGCAAATTCGAAGCTTCCTGATGGTGCACATTATACGTCCGAATCACTTTAATATTGATGGCAGACAATAGCTTCATGTCTTCTTTTAACTCGGCAATGGTGGGTTCGTTTTCTCGGGTTTTTGTTCTGTATCCACCATAGCAAATGGCTTGATACTTTGCGTTTCCAAGTATTTTTTCTGCTGTCATTGCGCTAGATATAGTGCTATTCATATTTTTATTACATGAAATAAATAGAAGTAATACGATGTATATTACTTTATTCATTCTCTTAAATTATCTGCTGTCAAACTCACGATTATGGATGAAATTTCGCCGCTTCGAAGGAATATTTTTTTACTTTTTTCAGGATCTAACACTAAGGTCTTAAAGGCTTCTTTAGTTCCATTGCTATACTGTAATTCTATTTGATTTGATGGTGCCATTTTATAAATTACCGGCACTTGACAAGTGGTAAATGCCAAACTATTTTTTTCCAATTGCATTGATTTTTCGGTTCCATCTAACAATACAAAAGTGGCTTCTTGATCTTGACACAAAAACTCTTTTTTACTTAGAATTGTAGGCTCGAAGCCCAATTTTCCTTGATTCACTTTTACACCCAATTCGCCAATTCTAGTGAGAATATCTTCTTTCACTTGCCCAGTCATTCCGGGTTGTTGTGCCCCGCGATGCAACGGTGTATGTGAATAAGGATACGTAGGAAAAGCACCATAAACAGCTGGCGATTTGTGAATGCCAATCCCTTCACCAATTTCTTGATAATGATGTATTAATGTTGAAATGACTGCGGAATCGTCTCGGTCATTGATGGCTTTCAACGTCACTTCCTGTACCGCCAAATGCAGTTTAGAAACCATGTGCCAATAAATAGAACCCAAACCTTCAAAAGCAAAGAAAGTTCCGGATCTTCCGGTAAAGGCTTTGTGATTGAAAACCGATTCGAAAATTTGTAAAACAAGATCCGTTTCTTTGGCCACCAATTCTTTGTATTCTAGTTGATTTCCAAGTTGAATCAAAGCAGCTTTTAAATCATTGGCATTGTGAAAATTACCATTGAAATGATAACCGCCTTTGATGTCTTGATTGATGATTTGCGTGTTGTGATATTGCAGTAATTTCAGCAGTAAAACGGATTCTGCTACTCTAGAATCTGGAATCGTATTTTTCTCTAAAAACTTAGGAAGTGCTTTGTTGGGATATAAAATATAACTGTTTTGGTCTGGTCGGTATAAAGTGCTATTTCGCAACGCTTCTAAAATTCTGACGGCTTGTTTTCCGTATAAAAAACCCGAACTCAACACTGCCACTTGCCCTTCTAACATTTCGGGTAAGTGCGAAATCGAAACGCCATCCGGCTGCACAGACATCAGATTATAAGCATGATACAAGTTATCTTCTCTTTGATTGGCATTGATCGAATGTTCAATAAAATCTAAGCTCACTTGCGTGAATATTTTAAGGCCTTCCATAGAAACGGTGCGTTTTTTACCCCAAAATCCGCTTTGATACACATGGTCGCGGTAATCTGAAGCCGATTGCCCTAAAGCATCCATTACTTTTTTTCGATCTTGGTTGTTGATGGAAGCATTTAATAAGGGTTTAAAAGCCAGAAGATTTTCTCTAATGGTATGATAAAACTCGACCATCTCGTTCGAAATCTTAATATTTTTGGTGGTTGAAGTATCTAATAAACTTTGGAAAAATTTCAAAAAGCGATGCAAATAATACAACGTCACCATCGAAACACCATTGCCTACTAATGCATTGTTTGCATCATTCCATTCCGGTCGCTGGGTATTCATCCAAATACCGCCTTCTGGGATGAAATTCGACATTTTTGCCAAAACCGTAGCGAGTATTTTCTCGATAAAATTGACGTGATAAATCACATTGTTATCGCTCATTAATAAAGCTCCATCTGCACCAATTATCGCTTTTTGCTGATTGACTTTTTTCTCCAAATCATAGTGGTAAGCAATCGTATCCTTTGGATTTAGCAGTATTTCTTGATACGTTTTGATGGTATAAGGCACTGCAGCATATACGAAACACTCTTTTTCAAAATAAGTGTGCAATTTTCCCGGTTGGTATTTTTCTATAAATTCTAAAAATTTCAATAAATAAATAATCTGATGATCGCCCCAATAACCAATGTATGACCATGGATTATCGTGCTCTATGGTTTCCCAATCAAAACCGTCTTTGGTCACGCGATACGGATTGTAACCATCAAAAGTGGAAGCGTTCAGAAACTTATGAATCATGCCATCAATAAACTGCGGATAGGCATAAGCTAAGGCTTCCCAATTCTGAAAAATATCGCGCCAATTGCCTTCGTAATCTAATATTTTGGAACCGTCAATTTCGCTTCTTGTATTGATTGAAAACTTATTCCATGGTCGACTCGGATCACCGTGTCTTCGACTAAATTTGAGTGGTAAATATTCTGTAGCAAGACGAATTAAATCTGCATCTGCGTGTTGTGCAACTAATTGTTCAACATCGAAATAATTGAAAGTTTCAGGCAAGTTATTTAAAAAAGCACCATTGTTTTCAAAAACTATTTTGTTCGATCGCAAGAGGTATGCTAAAAAATCCTTTTTTTCGATTTGATAATTGTGATCGAAAATGCCACCGCGCATCATATTGAATAATACGTTCGAAAAATGGCGCGTATCTTTGCGTTTGTCAGCTGTATATTGCAATCCGTCAGCTGCAGCATTGAGCGAGATTAGATTTTGTTTGCCCAATGCAATATCTTCTAATAATTGATTTTCTAATGAACTATCATTGACAATTGCATCACAAAGCTGGATGACTTGCGACTGATCTTGATTGACATTCGCTATGATTTTCCAACTTTTGGAAGTGTTTTTTACTAATAACAAATCGGTGGAGACAAAATAAGCGCCTTTTTCGCCTTTGACATCGGTTTCACTCTGTAATTTTTGTTGTTTTCTAAAAGCCGGAAGTTGCATTGATGATAACAAATACGTTGGGTTTTCTAACCCTATTGACCAAGCGATGTTGGCTTTTAATGCTTCGCTAGGTTCGGCTTTGTCGACGATAATAGCACTCAATGCGAAAATTCCCAAGCCACTTTCTGAATGAAGTTCATTTCTTTTATAAGCATCAACTAAATTGCTAGTACTATTTTGCAAATCGCTACCAACACCTTGCGGCATAATATTTTGGATTCCATCTAAAAGCGTAATCCTATAATCTTGATCGGAATGGTTGATGATTTCAGATTTTTTAATGAAGCCGAAATTATTACTGGTACTCCATTGGTAGCGGAAAGTCAATCCCAGATCGTGGTGAATTTCTTCAAAAATGATGGTATTGCCACAGCTATTTTTATAGAGATTGCTACTTAAATTGTATTGTTCATTGAATCGATCTGAAAAAGGTTCCCAAAGATACGTTTGATTATCCTTATGGATTTTAAAAATAGATTTGCTACCCGTAATATCGGCAAACTCGGTGATTTTATCATCCGTATAATAAGGGAAAAGTGCAAAATCGGCATTCTTTCTTCCGGCCGTCAAGCCACCATTGCTCGAAATGAATAACCAATGATTCGAATCGCTTACGATGCTCATAAAAAATGGGCGCATGGCATCACAATTGGCGATTTTATAATATTGTTCCCCTTCTAGCACTATCGTTTCCATAGTTATAGGTTTATCAATTGTTTCCAATTCGTTATCAATGGATGCCTTTGGGGTTGTATTCATCACGTAGCTTTTAGTAGAATGTTTTGTCAGTTTTATTAGTTTACTTCATTGTAAACCCGCACATAATCGATAATCATTTTTTGAGGAAAAGGCGTTTGAGTTGTTGGATTTCCCAGATAATTCCCGCCAACGGCAACATTCAAAATCATATAAAACGGATGATCATACACCCATTCGCCTGGCAAATCACTTCTTTCGATGCGTTGGTATAGGAAACCATCTACAAAATAATCGATGGTATCGGCATTCCATTCAATAGCAAAAATGTGATAATCCACATCGAAGCGATCGTTTCTTAGTGCATAGCTGCTTGTAATGGCGTTGCCGCCTGAATATCCTGGACCATGAAGTGATCCATTGATAATACTCGGCTTCTGTCCACGCAATTCCATGATATCAATTTCGCCACATTGCGGCCAAGTGACGGTTTCGTTATTAGCACCTAGCATCCAGAAAGCAGGCCATAAACCTTGACCGTAAGGTGTTTTTAGACGCGCTTCAAAACGGCCATAGGTTTGCGAAAACAAGTTTTGCGTTTTGATTCTAGCCGAAGTATATTGAGAACCTCCTAGGCTTTCTTTTTTTGCTGTGATTACTAAATTGCCATTGCCGTCCATCGATACATTTTCTGCGCGGTTGGTATAATTTTGCAATTCTTGATTTCCCCAGCCATTACTTCCCGTACCAAGATCAAAGCCCCATTTGGTGGCATCGGGCAATTGGCCTATACTGCCATCAAATTCGTCGCTCCATGACAATTGCCAATTGCGGTTGTCGAGCTGTTGTGTTTTGTCATCAGAGTTACATCCTATTATAGTGACAAGCATTAATGCCAAGAACATACTATTTTTCATTACTATTTTTTTCATCGGTCATTGTTTTAAATTAAGCCATACATTAATTATAGAAATAAATATTGTCCGCATAAAAGTTAGTAATATTCGTTCCCGACAAAATAATCTGTCCCAAATGCGCTTTGTTGGTTAAACCCGCTAAACTTGTCAATGGAATATCCAAACTAACCCAATTTTGAGAAACCAATGTTGGCGCGGTATAAGTTCTGGTTCCGGTTACATCATTACCGCCACCATAAGCTGCGTCTGCACCCCAATCAATGACTTCGAATTTGAAAGTTGCTCCCGTAGGTACCGTATTTGGAAAATATAAATCTATATGCAAATGCGTCATTGAGGTAGCATTAATCGTTGGAGCACTGAATTGAATTCCAACAAAATTAAAGTTGGTATAGTTCAAAACATTATCGCCATTCACAGTAAAATCTGCCGATTGTGTGGTTTGATAAGGCGCATAATATCCATTATAATAATCAACCGGAACATTCGAGTACGTTTCGCTAAAAATCGAAATCACATTCGAAGGATTTCTTGTTGGAATTGGTGCCTTGGTGAAATTACCTAAAGAATTTAATGTTAGAGAACCTGTAGCCAGTTGCCCTCCAAGCGTTGCTGTAATTACAGCTGAACCGGTAGCTAGTGTAGTTACAACGCCCAATTCATTGACGGTAGCCACCGTCGGATTGGAAGATGCAAATTCTAAATAAGCAGTACTAATGGAAACAGATTGGTTGATTCCATTCGGTAAATTGAATGTTGTTGTGAGTCCACTAACATTAGATTGAACACCGTTAAAAGAAGTTTCAATTTTGTTAATACCGCCTAAAATAGAGGCTTGACCGTGCGCTATGGTTCCTAGTTTTTCAAACTTCACTTCATCAATATAAAAAGTATAGCCTTCGCCATTTTCGGGTCCTTCTGAAAAATACAGCATGCCTTTTTCTATTTTTAGTTTGGAAGCATCGGGTATTGGAATAATATATTTTTTCCAAGCGGTCGTCAAGCTGGTTCCTGTAATTGATGTTTGGTATTTGTTTGCTCCCAAATCAATTCCAAATCCAATCACATCTAAAGAAGCCGCTTTTGAACTTTTTGCCCAGAAAGTCAAGGCATCATATCCTGACAAATCTCTTCCAACGCTCGTGAAAAAAGCGCCACCAGCATATGCACCATCTGGGTCATTTACGTTAGGCACGTCAATACGCATTGATGAACTAGAGTTATTATAAGTAACATCGTGATCTACTTGAAAAGCCATTGTAACAGTATTGCTAAAGGCAGCGTAGTTTAGACCGGAACTAAAACCATCGATAAAAACTTCAGGGTTTGTAGAATAAGTTGCTTCTTGAAAATCTTTAGGGTCGTTTTCACATCCTAAAAAGGTCAGTGCAATAATCCATAAGGATAGGTGTTTTGCCCAACGAATCGTATTATTTGATTTCATAATATTTTTTTTTAATTTCCAATATTGATTTGAATATAAGTTCTGATTTCCCATTCACTGCCATCAGGGAATCCGATAGCATTAGGATTTGGCACCCAATTTCCGGTAGCATCTAAGATTTGAGTAGGATTGTATCGCGGGGAATATTTATCTAATGCACGCCAAGTACCACGGATACCAATTCTGGTTCCTGGTAGTAAAAACCAATCGGGTTTCCCTACTTCAGTAGAAAGGTCGGTCATTAGTTGCAACGGGAACGTTAGGTTGAAATCACGATGGTAATCATACGGTCCCCAGTCATTTATTTTTACGAAGGAGTTTAGTTTGACTTTGTTGTAAATCATTCGCAAATCCATTCCATATCGGCTAATGGTTCTTGCATCGCTTCCGTTTCCTTGAGCATCACCACCGTAGAAATTGGCGATAATGCCAAAATCTCCATTGATTTTTGATACTATTCTAGCATTGGCTTCCCACAAATCTTTGGCTGGAGCAGCTCCAGGAAAAGCGAAAGTGGTTCTTCCGTCAGGAAAGATTCCGATAGCGGCATCTTGTGAAGTAGGCAAATGACGGAACACAAAACCGGCGCTTACTGCAAATTTTGAATCTTCAGTTCTGTCATTATCCCAATCGTACATCCAAGTGCCTGGGGTTGGGTCGTAGGTTATTAATAATTCGCCTGCTACTTGTTCTCTGTTACCTCTTACCACAAATGGATCTTCTAGAATATTTCTAGGTCTTCCGGGTGCTGGCACGGTTGTACTCATAGGCCCTTCTAAAGGTTTCTGCCATAAGAAATTAGGCGCAATTTGAAATTTTCCAACGTTGTATGCAATTCCGCTTAGGAAGTTGTATTGGTTTCCACTACCACTATCTTTCAAACGCCATCCTGTGAATGTTTTCGTAAGATCGGCTCCACCATTGGCTACTAATCCCATAGCAGCTGCTTGTCCGTACCAATTGAATTTTCCTCCGGTGTAGGTTAGTTTTACTTTTCCTCCCCAATTGTCTTTGGCTTCAATTTTATTTTTATACACTTCTTCACTGCCTTCCTCGCCTCTAGAAACTTGATACTCTCTGCCATTTAAAGGTTGACCTGCCCATATTCCGCCTAGATCAACTCCAAATTTTCCAAATTTTCTATTCATATGAAGCGTTAATCTTCTGGTTTTAGGTTGTGGAATGGCAAACGAACTTTCAGTAGCTCCTTGTTGATCGATATCTTCGTGGAAAACAGTGGTGAAATTAAATTTACCTACGCTTTTAGAATATTTAAGCAATAATGCTGGATTGGCGCCCCACCAAAGTTGTGGACCGAAAGCCAATTTCAAACCGCTAAACAATTTTTTTCCTTCCATTTCAAAACCGGAAGGAGCCATTCCGTTATAGATGTCTATCTGAGATCCGTAGTTGGCTTCAGGGTATAATCCGAAGAAATCCCCTTCGTAACCCCAATGATAATGGCCGGTTCTGTAAAAACCATCTAGGTTAAAATATTCTTGGTTCCAGTGATAACTGGCTTTATAAATCTGAACTCTATTGATTGATTCTAATTTTACATTACCATCATCGCTGTTTACCGTTACTGGTCTGCCGCGATTTTCATAGAAAATTTGATCTATTGGATTTTCAGCTACATTGCCTATAACGTTGAATTCTACATTAGCACTAGTGTTGGCCGAAGGATTTGCTTCAACTCCAATATAATAGGATTCCATGTGATCAAAACCTAATTTGTTTGGATATTGTGTTGTAGTGGCTGAGGCATCATCTGGAGTTGTGATTAATGATCCGCCAGTATTAAAAGTGGTAAACTCTGCAGACAACCTGCTGAATCTAATTTTACCTCCGTTGTTGGCTTCGAGAGCAGCTTTATCACCTCTTGCTCTTAAAGTGGCATCTATAATTTGGGCTTTATCAAAGTGACTATTGATGCTGGCTAAAGTAGTACCCGCTTCATAAGGATTCAATTGATGTACATCTTTCAAAACATAATAAGCTGCGCGAGGATACAATTGATAAGATCCTTTTTCGTTGGTGGCTCCTTTGGCGCAGATTCCGAACCATTCTTCGTTCATATTATTTTCGCCTTCGGTGTAGTCTTTTTGATAGCCACCATTTGACCAAGAAGCGTTGTTGTCATGAACGTCTAAATTTTTAGTTTGCGCATATTTCCACCAACCGTCACTGAATTGAAATGTAAAACCACCTAAAGAGTTTCCAGCTTTTCCTAGACCTGCTGCATTTTCATAAATTTCTTTCCAATTTCCTTTAAGGTAAAATGCTTGTGAATTTTGATCTTCTTGATTACTTAAAACGTTGTAAGCATCCGCGCCAAACTCTGTAAACAACACCGGTTTCCCGTATTCTTTCTTTACACGTTCAAACACATCGCCAAAAGAAACACCTCGATAGACATTGGCACCAAGGATATCAACATCTTTACATTCCGTAGCGATAAGATCTAAGAACAGTAAATCACCATTACAAATCGCCACTGGATGATTTGAATCAATCGACTTCATAGCCACAGCTGCTTCGTTGAATAATTTGTACAACGAATGCGCTCGAGCCGTCGATTTTCTGTCTTTCACAGGAATATTTTCTGTTTCGGCACCGTCCCAGAACAAACCATAATTATTTTCGTTTCCTAATAAAAACAACAACAGCCCTTTGGTGTCTTTATAATCAGATGTCATTTGTTTTACTTCTTGCAATAAAAGCGCTCGTGTTTTAGCATCGGAATATTCAGTATTGGGTGTCCAAACACCGTCTAACGTTAAACCATAGCGTCCAAAAGAATGGTTCAGCATCGTATAAATTCCATAATTGTTGTAGACATACTCAATCCATTTTTTGGGCATCCCGGCATAGACACGAATGGTATTGACGCCCATATTTTTGAGCAATCCCATTTCATCATCCAAAGCTTGCTGAATAAATGCGTCAGGTTGCTTCCAAAGACTGAACGAATAATTGGTGCCGATGGGGAAATAATCCCAATTCATTCCATTGACTATAAAATCTTTACCATCAACTTTAAGTTTCATGCCATCGCTATTGTTCACCACAACCACTTTGTTGTCTTGTGAAAAAACAGATGTTGAAAAAAGCATCATGGTTAGTAAAAAAATAATTTTTCTCATGGGTATCATTATTTAGTTCGTGGATAACAAATTCGATTAATAAAAAATTAGCATTATAAAGGATATCGATTATTTATAATGAATTTATTAAGGGTTTTTTTTCTGTATTGATAAAAATCTATTGTAAATTTTAACGATTTATAAACTTACATTTTTTATGTTTTTCAAAAAACAAATGCTGGATTATAGAAACTATACAAAACGGTATAAAATAAGAAATGCTAAAAAAACAATAGTGATATCAATAATTCAGCAGCATTGTATGTGATTGCGCATGTGCGTTATTGAACCTCAAAAAGCGCTTTTGTATAGTTGATGTATAGTTAAAAAAAGTGCAAAAGGAATGCTCAAATCGAAAGAATATACTCTACAAGACCTGTTTCGTGCGGCAGATCCATTTTTTTACGCAAACGATATCGTTTTATTTCCACACTGCGCACAGAAATATTCAATAAAGGCGCAATTTCTTTAGAGGAAAGGTTTAGTCGAAGGTAGGCACACAATCTTAAATCGTTTGGTGTTAGCGAAGCATGAGCAGCTTTTACTTTCTTTAGAAAATCTTTATCGGTATTGTCGAAAGCTTCTTTAAAAATTTTCCAATTGTCTTCTTCTGAAATGTTTTTGGTAATGGTGGTAATCAATGATTTGATGCTTCTGTTCCCATCATTTGAAGTGTTTTTTAAATCTTCTTTAATCACCGAAAGCAATTCATTTTTATTGATCAAACTCATCGACGAAACAGCTAATTCTCTGTTTTTGGTATCGACTACCTGAGATAGTTGTTCGTTGCGCAATTTCATCAACTGCTGTTCGTTTTCTAATTCCTTTATTTCCAATAAAAGATTGTTTTCTTCAATGAGCTTTTCTTTTTGTTTTTGATAATAATTTTTATACGCTTTATGAATAAAATGGGCTAATACGAGAATCAAAATCAAATAAATAAATATTGCTAAATAAGTTGCGTACCAAGGTTTCGAAATGGTAAACGCGTACGTAGCAATTTTTTCTGAAGCCGAGTTGGCCAGTTTGGCTCTAACTTTAAACGTGTAATTTCCAGGAGAAAGGTTTTTAAAATTGACGGTAGATTTGGCGCTCCATTCGCTCCATTCCTCTTGAAATCCTTCCAACAAATACTGGTATTCTGCATTGATATACTTGTTGTATTCGGGTACCGTAAAACTAAACGTAATGTTGTTTTCAACGGCTTTGAAGGTGCCTTCTGAAGTGATTGCGCAATTGGTGCTTTTTTGATTTAGTTGGTTAATACTAATATTCGAAATGAAAACCTCATAATTTTTAAAACTCAAATCATTGATATTGATGGTGTAATATCCATCGGTAGTTCCGATAAGGTAGACCGAATTTGACAATTGTGAAATATTTTCATAACCCAACATCGAATTCGTGAGCGATGATGGAATTGGAATGGCGTTTTGTTTCAATTGATTGCTCAATTTACTTAACGTAAAATAGTGAATGTAATTCTTCGAAAAAAGCCAAATTTTATTAGACGAATCTACGATTAATCGGCCCGAAGTATATTCGTCTTTTTCAAATACTTTGCTTAAAACCGTTTCTTTTTCATATGCTTTTGTAATTGGATTGAGCTTAAAAATTCCGTCTTTAAAGGCATAGTAAATAGCATTGTTGAATTTAGCCAAACTCGCATTCTTCCCTTTGACTGGCGAAGCATAGGCAAATTTGCTTTTAACAAGAGTTAAATCGGAATTCAACTGCAGTCGAAAAACACCTTTATATTCATGGCTTACATAAACTTCATTTTGATTAGTAATTTCAAAATATTTAGCCGAATAATCGAAACCAGTGATTCTGTTTTTAAATATCCATTGGTTGTTGCTTTTTTCTAAAACCGATAGTCCAAAGTAATTTCCTTGCAATAGTTTGTTTTTCTGATTGGGTATTGTTTCTAATTTCCAAGTTCCGGATTGAGAAAAAATATTTCTTGCTACACCATTTTCTATGACGAAAGTACCCGAATCATGACCACAAAAAAGTGTTCCTTCATATTCAAACAAAGACCACACTTGTCCTTTGGTTCCGGAGATGAATTTAAAATCTTCATTACTATCATAATTTTTATAAAACAACCCTTGATTGGAACCTATATATAATTTATTCTGAAACAAAAGTGAAGTATACACTGTGCCTAAAATGCCTGTATTATCGGAAAAACAGTTGACCGGCGTTTGAAGGTTGATACAATTAATGCCATTGTCTAAACCAATCCACAAGTTTTTATCAGTATCCTCAAAAAGCGACAAAACGGTACTGTTGCTCAAGCCACGATTTTGAGTGATGTTATATTTGATTTTACCGCCTTTCGACATTATGAAAAGGCCATTAGAAATGGTGCCTAATGCAAAACTACCATCGGATAATTGCTGACAACTATAAATACTACTTGCCGACAAAACCGATTCTGCTTCAGTATGAAACTTGATTAAATTACCTGAAATCAGTTGATAAAACCCGTTCCATTGCGTCTGAATAAGCAATCCGTCATCAGTGGCAAAAACATTGACAATGCGATTGTTTTGTAAAATAGGATTATTCGAAACCAATTTGCTTTTTCCATTTTCTATTTCAAAAAGCCCATCGTTTTGCGTTTGAAAATAAATGGCATTGTCAACACCAAACGATTTTATAATATTGTTTTTTGGCGTTATAATAGAAAACTGTTGGGTTTTGGTATCATAGATATAAATGCGATTCAAGGATTGAAAAATAACCCATTGTTCGTAATTCAGTATGTTCCAAAATTGTTCGTCATCTAAGATTTTATCTTTTATTTTAGTACTTAAGGAATGGTATTTCAATTGTCCGTCAGAAGTTCTAATCCAATAGCCAAATTCCATAAAACAGCCCGAATAAATCTTATTATCAATCACTTTTACAGAACGAATAATCGTTTCATTAGGAGAAGGATACAATGTCCAATTCGAACCATTGTATTCTAACAATCCTTCATTATTGGCAAAAAAAACAAAGTGATTTTGATCTTGCGTGATCATCCAATTTTGATTGCCGGCACCGTATAAATTTGGGCTATATTTGACTATTGGCGGCAGTTCTTGAGCAATGACCAAAATCGGCAATAGAAAAAATAAAAGGCGGCAATAGTTTAGGAGTGGTGCTTTTTGCATTTTAAAACTTAGATTCAAAAATTGAAGTATAAAGATATACAACAGATTGTATAATTACTATACTATAAAACAAAAAAAGCACGCTCTTTCAAGACGTGCTTTTTAGAATAACCTAAACTAACTTACTTTTTGATCAATCTTGAAGTAGCAACTTTTCCTTCTGTTGAAGTTCTAACAATATAAACACCTGAATTAAGATTCGAGATATCTAAAGTAGTTTGCGCTGCATTTGGATTGGCAACCATTACTTCTTGACCTAATACATTATAGATTGAAACCGTATCAATTGTATTTCTAGCATCAATTGTTACTGAATTATTGGCTGGATTTGGATACATGTTAAATGTAACTGCCTCATTACTTTTTGTGCTAAGTACAGTTCCTTGATTTTGAGAAAAATAAATATTATCAAAATAAACAATATCCGAAACTAAGTCAGAAGTAGTTCCGAGTTTGTATTGTAGAAAATTGGTTTTATTAAATCCAATTCCTACAAAGAAAGACAATGGAATATTGACACTTTGCCAGGAACCTGTTACAATCGGAGCATTTCCAGCATCTGATAATTCATAGTAAAATTCACCACCTCCAATAAGAATAAATCTAATTTGAGTTGAATTAGCATCAGCAAAATAATCAAAATGTACCCAATTGTAGGTTGAAATATCAGTCGCTGTATTGGTTCCTTCTCCATAACCTGCAACGGCAAAATTCATTTTAATCGCTTGATTAACTCCAGTTCCCGGATCTAAATCAGGCTGACCTGAATTTACTCCAAAATTATAATTTGATATCCAAGTATTTGTAAATGCACCTGTATCACTATAAATACTTAACACTTCCGCTGGTGGCGTAGATGGAGTTGGCGAAGGATTTGGCAATGTTGCAGTAAAAGAAATTGTATAAGTATTCGTTACATTACCGTTTTGAGAAGTAACTAATACGGTAGCAGTTCCTGGAATTGCAGTAGCTTGTGTTATAGAAGTTACAGTAGCAGCTGCATCGGTTGTAGTAGCTAAAGTAATTTGCGGAACATCAGTAGTTCCAACGACGAGTTCATAAGTATAATTGTTTGCTGCTGGAGAGAAACCAGTAACCGAAACACCATCAACTTGAAGGCTACTCAAAGTTGCATCTGAACCTACAGCAAGTGGTGCTTTCCAGAAATAAATGTTATCAAGATAAATCGTTGATGGATTCACACCACCTTGACCATCAAATTTTAATTGGAATACAGAATCCCAAGTCATTCCAGTAAAAGCAGATTTAGGAAGGTCAACACTACTCCATCCACCATTTAATATAGGTACATCGACCAAAAATTCTCCAACACCCGTTCCGTTGTTAATTGGAGATACTTTAACGCTAGTTGCTGTGGTTGTCCAAATATCGATGTGCAAGAATTCCATACCAGAGGCATTCTGAGTAGTTAGTTCTGTACCTTGATAATTGAAATTTGGATAAGCCAAAATTAAATTTCCAGTTCCAGGATCGTAGCTAGGGTTCACAGAACCGAAACCACTTTGACCCCAATTCGGATTATAATTTGTTGCAATATTAGTGTAAGTGCCACTATAAATAGAGATTACATCAACTGCATTTCTTGTAGGATCTGGAGCATTGGTTACAGGTTCGTTTGTTCCAATGGTTGGATTCTTCCAAAAATAAATATTATCTAAGTAAATAGCCGCAGGATTTGTTCCGCCTTGAGCATCAAATTTTAACTGAAACAAAGAGTCCCATGTCATTCCGGTAAAGGCCGTTTTTGGAATATCAATACTACTCCAACCACCATTTACCAAAGGAACATTGACTAAGATTTCACCAACTCCAGTTCCATTATTAATTGGGGAAACTTTCAAATCTGTTGCAGAGTCCGTCCAAACATCAATATGAAGGAATTCCATATTTGAAGCATTGGTTGTTGTTAGTTCAGTACCTTGGTAATTAAAGCTAGTATATGCCAACACTAAATTACCACTCCCAGGATTGTAGTTTTGGTCGACACAACAAAGTCCGGATTGTCCCCAATTCGGATTATAGTTTGTTGCAATACTCGTAAACGTTTCACCATAAATAGAAATCACATCCGTGGCATTGTTCGTAGGAACGGGAGCATTGGTTGTGGGTTGCGCAATTCCTAATGAAACTGCAAAAAGTGAAACTAAAAGTGTAATTTTTTTCATAATATTTTGATTTTTAGTGATATTCAAATGTAGGCAGGAAGTGAATTGCTTTGCTAAATGTACTGTATATAAAAACTATACAAGTTTAATAAAGACAAATAAGCTTCAAAAGCTCCGTATTCAATGCGATTACAGTGATTTAAAGCGAGTTACTATTTCTTATTTTTTCAAAAAAAAATAGTGTAAAATTACCGCATGTTGTGGTAATGTTATGGTGACTATTACGTTTTCGTAATGGCTTCGAAGTCATTTACTTCCAAAAAAATCAATTTGTGTCTCGAAAAATGATTTTTAAATAAAAAGTAGTGGCTTTTATTTGCTGTATAATAAAAATACATTCAACAATAAAAACCTATTTTATATCAATTATTCCTTTTAAACTACCTTAAAATTTGATTACTTACTTAATCATAATTCCTATTCCAATCCTATTAATTTAATTATCTTTACGCTCATTATTTTCTGCTATGAAACCAACCGATATTGCCACACTCGAACCCAAGAAAAACATTTTAATCAAAGGCGCTCAAGTACACAATCTTAAAAACCTTGATGTTGCCATTCCCAGAAATAAGTTGGTCGTGATTACCGGTCTGTCAGGTTCGGGAAAATCATCTTTGGCTTTCGATACGCTATATGCTGAAGGCCAACGCCGTTACGTAGAAAGCTTGTCTTCGTATGCGCGTCAGTTTTTAGGACGATTGGATAAGCCCAAAGTAGAATACATCAAAGGTATCGCACCTGCGATTGCAATTGAACAAAAAGTCAATACAACCAATGCGCGCTCGACCGTTGGAACATCTACAGAAATTTACGATTATCTGAAATTGCTTTTCGCCAGAATTGGAAAAACTTATTCGCCAGTTTCAGGACAAGAAGTCAAAAAAAATTCGGTGACTGATGTAATCAATAGTGTGAAAACTTTTGCACTCGATAGCAAATGGTTATTGCTCGCACCCATTCATCTAGAAGCAGGCAGAAAACTCGAAGACAAACTCAACGTTTTATTACAACAAGGTTTCGCAAGAATATTGGTTGATGGTGAAATCATTCGTTTAGACGACATCGCAACAGCACTCGACAATACAAAATCAAAAAAACAAAAAGAAGTACTTTTAATTATTGACCGAATCGTGGTTAAAGATGAAGAAGAATTCTACAACCGATTGTCTGATGCGATTCAAACTGCTTTTTTTGAAGGCAAAGGTGTTTGTTATTTGCAGGAATTAGACACAAAAAACCGCTTAATCTTCAGCAATAATTTTGAACTCGATGGCATTGCTTTTCTAGAGCCGAACGTGCATTTATTCAGCTTCAATAATCCATATGGTGCTTGCCCTGTTTGTGAAGGTTACGGCAACATCATCGGAATTGATCACGAATTAGTCATTCCGAATACCGCTTTATCCATTTTTGAGAATGCAATTTTTCCTTGGCGTGGCGAAAGCATGAGTTGGTTTCGCGACGAACTCGTCAACAACGCTTATAAATTTGATTTCCCAATTCACAAACCTTTCTTTGAACTCACAGAAGAACAAAAAGATTTGGTTTGGAAAGGCAACGAATACTTTCAAGGCTTGCATGATTTCTTCAAAGAACTCGAAGAAAAAAATTACAAAATTCAAAATCGCGTCATGTTATCGCGCTATCGCGGCAAAACCAAATGCTATTCGTGTAAAGGAAAACGATTGCGCATCGAAGCTTCTTATGTCAAAATCGATGGAAAAACCATTTCCGATTTGGTCGATTTACCGATTCGAAAATTGAATATTTTTTTCAAGGATTTGAAATTAAACGACTTCGATCAAAAAGTGGCCAAACGTTTATTAATCGAAATCAACAATCGACTGAGCTTTCTCGTTGATGTCGGTTTGGATTATTTGACGCTCAACCGAAATTCAGCGTCACTTTCGGGTGGTGAATCGCAACGCATCAATCTAGCAACTTCATTAGGCAGCAGTTTGGTCGGCTCGATGTATATTCTCGACGAACCCAGTATTGGACTGCATCCTAAAGATACCGAACGACTCATCAAAGTATTGCTTTCGTTGCGCGATTTGGGCAACACCGTGATTGTTGTGGAGCATGATGAAGATATCATGAAAGCCGCCGATATGATTATTGATATCGGCCCCGAAGCTGGAACTTTTGGCGGAAATCTTGTAGCTCAAGGCACTTTCGATGAAATATTAAAAGCCGATTCGTTAACCGCAAAATACCTCAATGGCTCGTTAGAAATTCCCGTTCCAAAAAGCCGTAGAAAGTGGGGCAATTATATTGAAATTCTCGGCGCAAGAGAAAACAACCTGCAAAACGTTGATGTTCGTTTTCCGTTAGAAGTACTTACCGTAATCACGGGAGTTTCAGGCAGTGGAAAAAGTACGTTAGTCAAAAAAATATTGTTTCCCGCGATGCAGAAAAAGCTCGATGGCATTGGTGAAAAGGCTGGACAGTTTACCGAAATGCGCGGTTATTACCATAAAATTCACCATATCGAATACATCGATCAGAATCCGATTGGAAGGAGTTCACGTTCGAATCCTGTGACTTATATCAAAGCTTACGACGACATTCGCGATGTATTTTCAAAAGAAAAATTATCCAAAATTCGTGGTTATCAACCCAAACATTTTTCATTTAATGTTGATGGCGGCCGATGTGAAACTTGCAGTGGCGAAGGATCAATTAATGTCGAAATGGTCTTCATGGCCGATGTGCATTTGCCTTGCGATACTTGCGGTGGCAAGCGATTCAAAAAGGAAATTCTAGAGATTTATTTCGAAGGAAAAAACATCGATGACATTCTAACGATGACTATAGATGACGCTTTACAGTTTTTCACAACAGCAAAGCAAGCGAAAATTGTTCAAAAACTACAACCGTTGCAAGATGTTGGTTTGGGTTATGTGCAATTGGGGCAATCATCATCAACACTTTCGGGTGGTGAAGCGCAACGTATTAAACTCGCGACTTTCTTAGTCAAAGGAAGCACAAAGGAAAAAGCCTTATTTGTTTTTGATGAACCTACAACGGGTTTGCATTTCCACGACATTAAAAAATTATTGAAATCATTCGACGCTTTAATCGAAAAAGGACATTCGATCATCGTCATCGAACACAACATCGATTTGATCAAATGTGCTGATTATATTATCGATTTAGGGCCCGAAGGCGGCGAAAATGGCGGGCAGATCTTGGCGATTGGAACACCTGAAGAAATTGTCAAAAACAAAAATTCAATAACGGGAAAATACTTGAAAGAGAAATTGTAGACATCTTTATAAACTTTGCGTCTCTGCGTCTTTGCGAGACATTATTCTCGCAAAGACGCAGAGGCGCAAAGCTATTATTAGTAGACTATTCTTGCTCATCGGGATTTTCATCACCCGCAAAAAACAAATTAAACACAAAAATCTTCACATAACGCGTTTCATTGCTTTCAAAAGAATACGTGATTCTTTTTTTCTTCGGATCTAAAGCTACTTTTCCTCGAGCGCTTTTGGAGCGCAAAATCCAAGTGGCAACGCCTTCATCATCGATAGAATAGTTGATGATTGAACCATGATATAATCGGGTTTTCCCATCATCGGTCATACTAATCACAATATAACCGCTACTTTTCGTATTGATTTCACGAATATCAATCACCGAACTTTCATACTCGGTATCTTTCAAATCATAACCGTCTTTCTCCTGATTCCACACGTAAAACAAGCGACTGTCGGAATTAAAACGGCGTTGTTCGTTGACTTTGGTGGGCATCGTTTGCGCGTTGCCTAAACAACCTACAAAAAGTAATAAACTGGAAATGAAATACTTCATCGTGATGGGTAAAATTTTTTCAAAAATACAAAATTGATTCAAATGTAATGGCGTTTATCAAAAAATGACACTTGAAGTCTGTTTTTTAACAAATTCAATTGATAGATTGGTATAATAATTGAAAGTAAAAAAATAAGAACGAAGATTTAAATACAACTTCAATCCGTCAAAATAGCATTATAAAAATTGGGTTTTATAATTTAATTGGTTGAATCCCGCTGGTAGTTTTAATACTTTCAGCGGGATTTTTTTAGGAGCTAATCCTGCTATCCGCTACTATCTTTTGCGCCGAACAACGGCACAAAAGGATAACCACTGCTATCAGGGCTAGGCTTTATACTAAATTAAAACCATTATTTAAAATCTTGAAAAAACACCTGAAGTCCACTGGACTTCCTCCTCTTAATCTCACCCGAGGCAAAGCCGAACTGAGCGAAGCTAAATTATCAGGGCTAGGACTTCAGCCTTCGAATGAAATTATTGATGACTTGATTAATCTCTACAGAAATCAACCACTTATAATTCCAATACCCATAAACCAACGTAATCAAAATCGATTTTAAAACAATACTGAGTATCGGATGAAACGGGAAATCCCAAAAATAAAATGTCAAAAAGACCAAAGTAATAATGACAAACGACCGCAAAGTGTTTTTGGTAAATGGGAATAAATCCATCTTTTTAACCACAAACCAAAGCTTGATGGTATTGTAAACAATCACCGAAATCAAAGTCGCCAAGGCTGAACCTACAATGCCATACATCGGAATGAATATCATGTTGAGTACAATCATCATTACAACCAAAAGCAATCCGAAAAGCAATACCGAACGATAGTATTTGGTATTGAGCACAATCGCATTGTTATTGCCCAAAATCACATCATAAAACTTCGACAATCCAATTAGAAAAACCACTAGCAAACCGCCACTGTATTCACCCGGAATCAAAAGATAAATTTGTTTGATGTTCAGAAAAATGCCCAGCATAATTAAACCCCCAAAAACCTGAAGATTGATGGCGCTTTTTTGATACAATTCCTGGAGTTCATCATGCTTATTTTCACTCATCAACTTCGCTGTGATCGGATAAATAATCTGCAACATCGCACGACTCGGAACCGCAATCACGGTCGCTATAAAAATAGCTACGGAATACAAGGCATTGCTACTGATATTTTCATACGCAGGAATCATCACTTTATCAAAATCCATGAGTAGAACGGCGACGCTTCCAGATAGAATAATAAAGAAAGAATAGCCGAAAATTTCTTTGCTGTTGTGTGGAATCTTAAACTGCAATTTGGGCATTTTGACATACATCGCATAACTTTTCATCACAACAAATTGAAGGAAATAAGCAACGACCAAACCGTAAATAAAAGCATCTTTGGTGAGCCAGTTCCAATGCACGGCAAACAACATTAGCATTATGATAATCCGAACCAAAACTTCGCTGATAAAATTCCCGAAAACCGACTGCATGTGCACTTTCACCCAAGCATAATATACTTCAAAATAACCCATACAAATACCAATAATCGGAATCAACCACAGAAATGGTTCAACGGTTGGGTTTTCTTTTAAAATATAAAAGGCAATTTCATCATAGAAAAAATACGTGATCGATGTGATCGGAATAATCAACAGCAATGGCATCCAAAGCATGAAACTCAGAAACTTTTCGCGTTCGATTTCGGTTTCGCATTTAGAATAAAAACGAATCAACGTATTGTGCACGCCAAACGCCATCAAGGGCATCATAATATTGGAAGCGGAAAGCAAGAACGCCACCATGCCGTAGTGCGATTTTCCGAGAAAATTAGTGTATAAAAACAACGCATTGATAGCGCCAATTCCAAAACCAAAATAGGTAATGACTGTATTTTTAATCGACTGATTCAATACAATTCCCATAATTAATTTTAGATTTTAGATTGAGGATTTTAGATTGGAGATTCGTTGATAATTTCGGACAAACGTTCGGTTAGTTTTTTTCTGGAATACCTTTCTAAACCTACTGCATTGACTTGTAGTTTTCCTTCTAAAAAGACATTGTAATACGTCAAAATAGATTGCTTTAGAGCTTCTTTTTCCGAGTAATCGAAGAAAACACCGGTGTTGGTATCGGCAATAATTTCAGAGAAATCAGAACCTCGCGGGCCGATGGCAATAATAGGTCTTTCTGAAACCATGTACTCGAATAATTTTCCGGGAATGATGCTAATCGTGTTCTTAGAATTGATTTCAATAAGCAACAACACTTGCGATTTTCTTTGGTGAATTAAGGCTTCTTGATGTGAAACATAACCGAGATAATTCACATGCTCGGACAAATTATAACTGTGAATGGTGTCTAAAATATCCCTGCTTATTGTACCGATTAATTTCAATTCCAAATGCTGCGAAAAGTCAGGGATTTCTCGGACCAAATCTGACAAACTCTGCCATAAAATAATCGGATTGCGTTCGGATAAAAACGAACCGATGTGTGCCAATGAAAACTTCGTATCTAAAGTTTGTTTGCTGACATTCTCAACATCATAACCATTGGTAATAACCGTAATCGGTTGATTGGTTTTCTTTTGAAATTCGAGTTTGGTGCTTTTGCTTGTTACGATAATGGCATCAGCATTTTTTAAAACTTTTCGTTCTAAAAGATGGTGCTCGTGGTTTGCGTAATTCGATAATTTCAATTTTTCATGATAGCCAATCGTGGTCCACGGGTCGCGGAAATCAGCAATCCAATGTATTGGGAGTTGCTTTTTTAATTTCATACCAATCAGGTGCAAACTATGTGGTGGACCGGTTGTAATGACCGTATCGATGTTATTGTCTTTGATGTATTTATTTAAATAAGCAACAGAAGGTTTTACCCAAAAAACCCGCGCATCGGGAATAAAAAAATTACCACGAATCCAGAGTAAAAACCGATCAATAGAAGTTTGTTTTCTTTCAGCGGGAATAATGCCCGCACTGATTTGTTGGGTTTTATTTTTTGAAAAAAGCGATGCCAATCCATAAGGTTCGAAAATTCTTTTTTTGATAACGATGACTTGGTTTGAAATTTCATCAACCAAATCTTCATCAATAATAGGATACGATGGATTTTCGGGAACATACACCACCGGCTGAATATTGAACTCGGGTAAATATTTGACAAACTTTAACCAACGCTGCACACCTGGTCCACCGGCCGGAGGAAAATAATAGGTGACAATCAGAACTTTTTTCATTGGTTGCATTTATTTTTAAATTCAATCCTTTTTATCGGAAAACCACATTTTTCTTCTTTCGTAGTAAAGTCCACCGACGAATAACAACACCATTCCAAATGAACTTGCCATTGCAATCGTACTTCCTGTTTTTACGACTTGTGGTTCAAACTTAAATTCGATGTGATGTTTACCTGCCGGAATTATCAAAGCTCGAAGTGCGTAATCAGCTCTCAAATGCGGCGTTTTATTTCCGTCGATGTAGACATTCCATCCATCGGCATAATACATTTCAGAGAATACCGCCAAACCTTCATGGGCATTATTCGAAACGTATTTCAAATCGTTGGGTTTGTATTTTTGAAGTGTTATCGATGCCAAACTGTCTAACTGAAAAGTGTTATTTTTCAACATCGCTCCAAATTCTTTTTGATTGACAATGGCTGTATTTCTAGTATCGAGACTGTCTAAATCTTTCATTTCCTGATTGGCAGTTTGCGCGAATTTCACTTGCTGAACAAACCATGCATTGCCATTGGCATACTGGTTCAATCTAGGAAAAACTTTTCCTGTTGTGTCGGCTTGAAGTACATATCGTACATTGAGCATATCCAAAACATTCATATTGTTTTTAGCAATTTGATAATCGAATAATTGCTGCATGCGCCTTGGTTTTGCGGCATGATAACCACCAATCGACTTGTGGAAATACGAAGCACGAGCACTTGATAAATTGCCGTCAACTTCAAAAACCCTGTAATTAGAAGTGTCGCGTTGAATCATCAAATCGGCTTCTGTAGGTTGAAATGGTACATCAACTTCACTCGCGCTTACGAAATCGCTGCTGTCTACATAATTTTTATCGATAAAAAACAAATCCGAAACCATCAGCAATCCGACTAAAATAATCGTGGTGTTTTTTGCCAATCGTTCTTTGTTATGCATCCAAAGTAAAACGGCAACAACCAAAATGAAAAATCCGGATCGCAATAAATCCGCGACATATAAAGTTTTTCGATCTGATTTTAAAGCATCAACGAATTGTGGCCCGTAAGTTTGCATGAAATAACTATCAGAAGCACTTGCAAAATGAAAGGAACTTCTAAGAAAAAACAACATTGCTAAAATTCCAATTCCAATCGCGCTCGATTGCCATAACGCTTTCCATTGTGTGGCTTTTTCAGATTTCATAAAAGCATGCAAACCTAAAATAGCCAGGACCGGCGCACACAATTCGAGTATGACTTGAATCGAAGAAACGGCTCTGAACTTATTATATAGTGGTAAATACTCGATGCAAAAATCTGTCAACGCAGCGAAATTTTTACCCCAAGAAAGCAACAACGCAACCAAAGCTGCAGTGAGAAAAGCGTATTTTATTCTGCGTTGTACTACAAAAAGCGCCAGTATACACAAGAAGAAAACCACAGCACCAATATACGCCGGAGCGGCAACAATAGGCTGATCGCCCCAATAGGTTGGCATCGCAGAAACAAAATCTTTGGCTTGTGCTTCGGGTACGTTTTGACTTAGGATAAATTCATACATCGCACCATCGGTTCCTACGTTTTCACTATTTGAACCTCCAAAAAGCCTTGGTGCAAAAAGGTTGAGACTTTCTGCAATTCCGTAACTATATTCTGTGATATAATCGTTGGTCATGGCATTCTTGGTTGTATTCGTAGTGCCATCGGCGTTGAATGTCAGTTCGCTTTTGTCGCGTGTACTGAATTTGGCATACTCGGATGTTGCCATTAAGCTTGTTGCATTGACACCAATGGCCAAAATTGCGGCTATGGCAAAAACACTAATGGCTGTAAGCAGTGCTTTGAATTGCTTTTCTTTTATTAAATTATAAATGAAAAAGCATGATATTATGAAAAGTAAAATCAAAAGGTAATACGTCATTTGAAGGTGATTCGCATTAATTTCTAATGCTGCGGCTAACATGGTTACGATGCCACCGACTATGTAACGCCTTTTAAAAACCATCAAAACACCGGCAACAACCAAAGGCATGTAAGCGATGGCGTGTGCTTTAGCATTATGACCAACGCCGAGTATGACGATGAGATAAGTGGAAAAACCAAAAGCTAAAGCGCCGAAAAAGGCTTGTAAAGGATCTATTTTAAGTACGAGCAGTAATACATAAAAACCTATAAAATAGAGGAACAAATAATCCGCAGGTCTTGGCAGAAAACGCAACATAAGGTCTAGTTTACTAATGTATTCGTGCGGATAATTGGCACCTAGCTGATACGTCGGCATGCCGCCAAAAGCGGAATTCGTCCAATAAGGTTCGGCATTTTCGGTAGCTCTGAAATCGTTTTGCTCTTTCGCCATTCCGGTATATTGAACAATATCGGATTGGAAGATTTTTTTCCCCTGAAGGACAGGATAAAAATAAATGCAAGAAACAATAATGAAACTTAATACGAATAGCGCGTGTAGGTAAAATTTTTTAAGAATATCCATAGGAAAGGCAGTAAAATCGATTATATAATACCAGCCAAAAATAGTTAAAAACTACAAACGAAACATCGAAAATCTTACAGATTTTAATCGAGTTCTTCATAATCAACATACTCACCTACCTTTTTAGTTTCGCGGGGTTTAGTCTGTTGCGCTGTATCATAAATAATTTCATCCTGACCGGAAGATTTACTATTCGTATTGTATTGAGATTGGTATTGTTGCTGAAAATTACCGGCGGCTTTCTCGACTACTTTTTTCACCATTATCGGCAAAAACAAGCGCGCCAAAAATTTGATAATATAATAGAAAGCCAATATGTAGCATATAGTTTCGAGAAATCCGCTAAAAGATGCTGTTTGCATAGTTGAAAAAATTTCAACAAATTTATGAAATCAAAAGTTCAAAAATAAAATATGATTCTTAAATAAATAATAAATTATAGTACATTTGAAAAGCAGTACCATTGCCTACTTAAATCTATTTATATGTTCAAGATCAAGTCTTTAGTTTTTATATTCCTTGTTTTTTATTCTACTATCAATTACGCGCAGTTTACCGATGTCATCAATTCGAATCGTCCCGGACAATCGATGGCGGCATTTTCGGTTGGTAAAACTGTCATTCAAGCGGAATTGGGTATCAATCGTATCATCGAAAAAGACAAAGACGTTGATTATAAAGCGGCCATTTGGAACAGCGATTTGGCCTTACGTTACGGTGTTTTCTTCGAGCAATTCGAATTGATTGCCAACTTAGAATATCAAAACGAAAAATTCACTGCACCTGGCGTTGACATTCACGAAGGTGCATTGAAAAAAGTGCTTATCGGAGCCAAGTATCTCATTTATGATCCTGAAAAAAATTATGAAAAGAAGCCCAACCTATATAGTTGGAAAGCCAATCATAAATTCAATTGGAGGCAATTTATTCCCGCAGTTGGAATATATGGTGGTGTCAATGCTAATCTTGCGAAGAACAAATTTCTGAGAGGTTCCGATATTCCCAGAGATGAAGATTTTACTTTGAAAGGCATGATACTCACACAAAATCAATTTGGGAGATATACTTTCTTAACTAACATTATATTAGACAAATTTCCATCGCAAAGAAATTCTATCGATTATGTGTTGACGATGACACGAGGTTTTAATGATAGGGTTTCAGGTTTTCTTGAAATACAAGGTTTTAATAACGAATTTTATAAAGACCATTTTTTAAGAACCGGAGCGGCTTACTTAGTCAGACAAAACATTCAGGTGGATGCTTCGGTTGCCAGTAATTTTCAAGCTTCACCGAATATTGTATTTGCAGGTGTTGGGGCTTCTTGGCGTTTCGATGCCAATTACAATGAAGTGATGCTTCGCGTTCCAAAAGAAGAAAAAAACGACGGCAAATCGAAAAAAGAGAAAAAAGACAAGGAGAAAAAAGACAAGGAAAAGAAAAAACGCAAGGATGCTGTTGAAAATACAGAATTCAAGTAAACCATTTTTGAAATTCATCCCATGATTACAATACAAAAAGTAACCAACAAAAAGTTACTCAAATCCTACGTTACTTTTCCGTTTTCGATTTATAAAAACCATCCGTATTGGGTACCACCATTGATACAAGATGAGATGGAAAGTTTTGACACCTCCAAAAACCCAGCTTTTGAAACTGCCGAAGCGCATTTGTATTTGGCTTATAAAGATGGTGAAATTGCGGGTCGAATTGCAGCGATTATCAATTGGAATGAAGTCAATATTCAAGAAAAAAGAAAAGTACGTTTTGGTTGGTGGGATGTAATAGATGATATTGAGGTTACGAAAGCGTTGCTCGAGAAAGTATACGAATTGGGTAAAAAAAACCACTTAGAATTCGTTGAAGGCCCGATTGGTTTTTCAAATCTTGATAAAGTGGGTGTGCTAACAGAAGGTTTCGATTATATAGGCTCGATGATTACTTGGTATAATCATCCTTATTATGCCGAGCATTTAGAGCAATTGGGTTACGTGAAAGAGAAAGAATACATTGAAAGTAAATTTTTGTTCAGCAACGTTGATCCGGCTGTATATATTAAAGCTCAGGAACTCGTGAAAAGAAGATACCAATTGACTTCACTCACATTCACCAAAACCAAAGACATCTTGCCGTATGTAGACAAGATGTTCGATTTATTTAATACGACTTACGCTAATCTGGCTTCTTTTGTAGCGATTACCGACATTCAAAAAGAATATTTCAAAAAGAAATACATTCCGTTTATCAATCCAGAATACATCAAATTTGTGATTGACAAAGACAACAACCTGATTGCGTTTAGTATTGTCATGCCATCATTTTCAACGGCTTTACAAAAAGCAAAAGGCCAATTATTTCCATTCGGTTGGTATCATTTATTGAAAGCCAGAAAGCACAGCAAAGAAGTTTTGTTTTATCTAATCGGCATTGCTCCCGAATACCAAAGCAAAGGTGTTACTGCGATTATCTTCGATGAATACTACAAAACTTT
>NZ_JANOBI010000045.1:0-24459 GCF_031411595.1 Flavobacterium sp.
AGCTGGTCCATTGCTGTTATTTGCAGGATTCAAAAAACCACTGGCAACAACAGTTAATGCTTGTCCTTGCAAACTCAATGTTGCTAAAGGAGCTGCATAGGTTGCTACTACTACTGTTCCTGTTGCATCTCTTACATCCAACGTATAATTAGCTGTTGGCAATTCTAGATAATCAGCAGTGAAGTTTGGATAAGAAATATCATTCACAATAGTTCCTGCCGGAATACTAGTTTCAACAACATCTACTGTTGGTGCATCGGTAGATCCATGATTTACTAATACATCTGTGTTTGCAACATTCGAAGCAGATTCTCTTCCTTGTGCAAAAACAGACAATCCAAAAGGTTGAGTTGGCGTATAACCAGTAGGACTTACAATACCATTGGCTATAACCACATAAGTTTCTCCAGCAGTTAGTGTAGGTGTGATGTTGTAAATACTTTGAGCAACCGAAGTACTGGTGCTTGGCGCAATGTCGATCTGAATAGGAACTCCGGCTGGTGCATCAATAAAAGGAGTTGCGGTTCTAAATTTGAAATTGTCAAGCAATAGTGTGCCATTTAAATACACATCTACAAATTCTGCTGCAGCATCTGCTGAGTTGTGAATGACTTGAACGCGAGCAGTTTGTGAAAAGATAGTATTACTAAATAGTAATAAAAATCCCAATCTTAAATAGTTTGTAATTTTTTTCATGATAGTGTTTTTTTAGTTTGAAATAAAATTAGTTTAAACTTTTGAACAAAAGATTAAACAATAATAATTTTTATATTTTTTTAACTACTGTTAAGCCAATGAATTTTTGTTGACTTAAGAACGCTTCTTTGAAGTATTATATTTATACACTACTTGCTTATTAATGAGAGCATTACTATTGATTTTGAAGTTGATTTTCATCAAACAATTATTAATAAAACGATATTGACATGGTTTTTTTGATGCTTAATTAATCGATAATATTATGTTACTTTACATAAATTAATATGAAATGAATTTCAAACTTTTTATATCCATACCGATAACTTCATTCTTATTTGTCTCATGTGTTGCACAGCAATCATTAGCTCCAAAAGAAACTAAAGCCATCAACATCGAAACTAGAATTAATGAAAACAAAATAGCAGAAGCGAATGTATCGTCTATTGCCAAAGAAATATCATTTATAAAAAAAGATGAAATCGTTAATGACAGTACTTTCGTAAACCTCAAAGACTACAGTTCCGATTTTGTTTACAATATGAAATATGCGACCGCCGATAATTTCCTAAAAACGAAAGTCTACGATTGTGAAGCTTGCTATTTGCGATACAAAACTGTCAAAGCGCTCATCAAAGCCAACGAAAAATTCATGAAGAAAGGCTATAAAATGATGCTTTTCGATTGCTATCGACCATTGGACATTCAGAAGAAAATGTGGCAAATTGTTTCCAATCCGAATTATGTAGCCGATCCGAAGAAAGGTTCGATTCACAATAGAGGCGGAGCAGTAGATATTAGTTTAGTAGATAGTAATGGAAAGGAACTAGACATGGGAACGCCATTTGATTTCTTCGGCATTGAAGCCAGTCATGATTATGAAAATCTATCGGATGAAGTCAAAGAAAACCGAAGAACATTGCGCAAAATTATGACGCGTTCGGGTTTTAAAATCTTTGAAAGCGAGTGGTGGCATTACAATTTAAAAAATGCCAAAAAAGAAAACATCTCTAACTTTAAATGGAAATGCGATTAATTTTTATCTTCGAGGCAATGGATATAGTTCATGAAGTAACTATCCGGTTCGTATAATGAGCCATCCAATTCTGACTTTATTGCTTTTCTGATAATAAAATCAGCCACATCTGTAGCATATTTTACTCGAATTAATGAAGCAGTAGATTTTTTCAATTCTTCATATTCGCCTTTTCTGAACATAAAATATCCGGTCAATACGCGGTTGTTCATGCCTTTGTCATCGCGAACCAACGAACCGCAACTTTCTTGATCGATATGAAACAAAGTCACAATTTTACTATTATCCAACTGAATATACAATCTCGAATTCTTATCAAAACATTTTGCTTTGATGAAGTTATTGCTTTTTTCGAGAAACTGAACATTCAAAATTGGCGTGCCGTCAGAAATCACAATCGAAGTAAAAACATAACTCGAATTTCCGGCGAAGTTTTTTTCATACATCAAATACTCTTTCGTGGCTTTATAACTTCCAATCGAATCAACAACATTGGTGGTGAAGTCACAAGGTTTTTGGGCGAAAGTTGAAGTTGTCAATAAGAAAATGATACTAATAATAAGGTATTTCATGTGGCTATTCAATTTTGGCGCAAAGTAAAACTATTTTGCGATTATTCATATCGGTTGTAAAAAAACAATATTGGTTTCCGCCTTCCTTTATTTTCCATTTTTTGCGAATGTCATCCACCGAATCAGGAAAATTTCTTGTGGTGACGTTGGCTTTTGTACCTTCAAGAAAAGTCTTCATATCACTTTTTTGATACGCAATGCATTGTTCGATTTTGAAAATTCTTCCCGGAAAATCTTTGATAACATCAGCAGTATAAAGTTGAGAATGCGGATGCAGTTTATCCAAATCGAATTGAAAACCAACTTCGTTAAATCCGCCTGACTTCATAATGGCAGCGTTGGGTTCGTATAAATAGGTTTTTGGTAAACTATAATTAATGTTTGCTTGATTTTTTTTTAATGTAAATAGAAAATGTTCGGGCTGCTCTTTCTTCAAATTAACGGTAACAATTGCTATCACTCCAACATAATCTTTAGAAATTTCCCAAAGCAATTCTTTGACTTCATTATCAACGGCAACGATGTGAATTTTCTTGACATTTTTCAATTCATTTAAACCAGCTGTAATATCGAGTATTGGCGCCGTTTTAATCAAAATATTATCTGAATATTGAAAGTAAAAATCCATTAAATCAACTACATTCGGCAAACAATCTTTGAGCATAAATACCTTGCCTTTGTTGTCATTGCGTCGCGATGGGTCGATGTAAATCCAATCAAAACGGGTATTGATTTTTTTTAAAATATCAAAACTATCACCGGCAAAACAGTCACAATTTTGAATATTTAATTTATTGAAATTATGCTTTACAATAACTGATAGATCTTCATTCATTTCACAATGAACCACCGTTTTAAATTGCTTGGAAAAGTAATAATCATCAACGCCAAAACCACCGGTTAAATCGATGATGGAATTTCCTGAAATCAAAGAAACTTTGTAGGCTGCGGTTTTTTCAGAAGAAGTTTGCTCAATAGAAATCTTGGTTGGATAAAGAATGTCATCCGTTGCAAACCAAGTCGGCAATTTGTCTTTTGCTTTTTGCCTGCAAGCGATTTGTTCGATTACCAGCCGCCAATCAACATTCGGAAACGGATTTTTTTGCAACGCCAATGTCACCAAAGAAGCTTCAGTATTGGCTCTGATGAATGTTTGAATTTCAAATGGAAGTAAAGAAAATGGCAACGCTAAATGTTTTTAGTGAGCAATTGGATGATGATATTTTCAGGAAAAAATTCCTTGCCAATCACTTTAAGAATGGTGTAAAACGGCACCGCGATAATCATACCTACAATACCAAAAAGAAAGCCTGCCATGAGGATGACGAGGAATATTTCGAGCGGATGTGAACTCACACTTTTCGAAAATATGAAAGGTTGCGAAACGTTATTGTCGATGATTTGAACGATGCAAAACCCAATCAAAACGTATATTGTTGTGGGTAGTGTTTCGGTTTGAAAATCGTTTCCTAAATTATTAATCATCGTCAATATCGCGGCTAAAATCGTGGCGATGATTGGTCCGATATAAGGTACAATATTCAACACACCACAAAGAAACGCAATGACGATAGCATTTTCTACACCGAAAATCAGCAAAACGATAAGATACAAAAGGAACACGATAAACAATTGAATCAATAATCCAATAAAATAGCGCGACAGCAAATGATTGATTTTATCAAGAGAATTTAAAATTTTATCTTCATGATTATCGGGAATCAATTTTTTAGCACCATTAATAAACAGTCTCCTATCATTTAAAAAGAAAAAAGTGATAAACAAAACCGACGCTAAACCCATTCCGAAACTGCTAATGGTTTCGACTAAAGTGTTTAAGAAATTGGGGATGAAATCGATGTTGAGGGTAGATGCGGCTTTTTGATCTTGAATAATGCGTTTGGCATCAATATGATGGTTTTCTAAAAAGGCAACCATTTGATTCATCAATTCTAAAATGCTTCTTTCTATTTCCGTCGTATTTAAAAGCGATAAATTTTGACCTTGATCAATAATCAGTGGAATGAACAATAGCATAAATCCAACGATAATCAATACAAAGAAAAGCACTGTGAATACCGTTGCTAAAGTGTGTTTGAATTTCAATCGTTTCTTTAAAAAATCTAAAATCGGGTTTCCAATTAATGTCAATATCAATGCGACCATCAAATAAATAATAACCATCTGTATGGCATACAAAAACCAAAGCGACACAGCAATAGCCACAACAATTCCTAATGCTCTGAGTATTCCGTTGGCTATGATTTTTGAGGTCATTGTTTTGAAATTAATTGTTGAAAATATAATTTAAAATATTCGCACCCATTTTCAATGCTTTTAAACGCACTTCTTCAGGATCGTGATGTACTTCTGCGTCTTCCCAACCATCGCCTAAATCAGTTTCGTAAGTGTATAAAAGTACCAATCTTTGTTCGACAAAAATCCCAAAAGCTTGCGGTCGTTTACCATCATGCTCATGAATTTTTGGAACACCATTAGGAAAAGGAAACGGTTTTTGAAAAATCGGATGGCTTGCCGGAAGTTCAACCAATTCGGCATTAGGCATTAATTTTTTGATTTCTTTTCTAATAAATTCGTCCATGCCGTAATTGTCATCAATATGCAGAAAACCGCCTGAAGTCAAGTAGTTTCGCAAGTTAATCACATCGGCATCGCTAAAAACAACATTGCCGTGTCCGGTCATGTGTACAAATGGATACGACAATAAATCTGGACTGCTTGGTTCGACCAAAGCTGGTTTCGATTTAATTCGAGTGTTGATGTTCTGGTTGCTGAATTTAATTAAATTGGGTAAAGAAGTTGGATTCGCATACCAATCGCCGCCGCCACTGTATTTAAGCAATGCAATTTCTTGGGCAGAACAAAGGCTGTGAATCAATAATAGGAGAATCCAACTTTTTTTCATTGGGTATTGTATGCTTTTAGTTTTTAATAATTTTTAAAGTACTGCTTTCTTTTTGAGTATTCAATTTCAAAAAGTAAACACCTGTATTGAATGATGCTGTATTAATCTGCAATTCCTTTTGATCGGGGTTTAAATGAAGGATTTGTTGCCCAATTGCATTGTAAATCACAATCGATTTCAAATTTTCTTTAGCATTGATGGTAAGCATTTCATCCACCGGATTCGGATACACAGAAAATGAGTTTGCACTGAATGATTCGTTGCTTAAAACAAGATTAGTAGTCACGGCAAATCGATTTGAGTTGGTGCTTCTGTTGCTTTCACAACCGCTGACAGTTTGCGTTACGTAATAAGTTGTGTCGTCTTGCAATAAGGTTGTATTTGGTAGCGTATTACCACCAATGGCTGCATCGTACCAAATAAGATTTTCTCCAGAGATGATTAAATCGGCTAAGGTTTGTCCGGCAGTAAAATTTTGAGATGGTGCTCCGGTTGGTGCTGTTACAGTAGGAATGATGGTAAGTTCAAACGGTTTAATATAATGACAACCGGTGAACACTACTTCTTGTATGCTTGCATAAATGGTTTTGTTTTCCGTGAATGAATAAGCAATTGGATTGGTAATGTAATTATTAGTTATGTTTTGTGCATCCAATAAATTATCATAATAAGCGATTTCATAATCTTGTGGATTTAATGCTCCTAAAATAATATTGGTGTTGCTTGTTAAATCGACCGTATATACAAATGGTGATTCTGTACATACACTTAAATCAACAGGCGAATTTAAACCCGGATCAGGCGCAACTAAATCACTTATGATATTGGATTGTAAAACTGTTGAAGTAGTGCAATTTGCAATAGCCATACTCACATTATAAGATTCGTTTCCACTTGGACAGACAGTAATGAAGTCAGCAGTTTCAGTCGGCAACAAAACGCCATCTCTATACCATGAAAAAGTAACTGGAATGTCGGAGCCGTTGGGCGAAATTTGCCATTCTTCATTGGTAGTCGCCCAAGTTCCTGTATTTCTTCCTGGTGGCGTTAAAGCTACTGTACCGGCTTGATTCTGAATTCCTATTAAGCCTGAACCTGAGTTCCAAGAGGTGCATGCAGTTCTGCTTTTTACAAGAATATCGATGATATTGGTCGTTTCATGTATGACGATTTGGGAAGTTTGCAATCCGATTGAAGTATTGCATTGATACATCGGCAATTCATTAAAATTGACAACAAAAACCCTATTAGGGGCCATATTTACGCCAGTATCCAATACATAATAATTTACATTTTGCAAACTCGGATTGGTTACCGGAGGCGATTGAATATTGCTGTCCTGATATACGCCATAAATTGCGTTTCGAATCGGGAAATTAGTATTGGGAATGGTTTGCGTAAAGGGCCAGGCGCAATAATCTAATGGATGATTATTCGTTAAATCAAAAGTAATTAACCCATTGGTTCCTACTAAAACTGAGTTGTAGCAATTACCATAAAAATTGAATGAAAAAGGCAAAACAAACTCAGGAGACCAATAGTCATCACCACTAGGTGGAATCACTGTGCCCCCAACAAAAGGAAATGTAGGATTATAAGGAACACTACTGATAACATAATCTGTAGTAGATTTAATTGTCGAATGATTCGTAATTAATGTGGTACATTGGTCAGGAGCACAAACAACAGATGGAGTTTCAATAGTAATATGAGCTAACGGTGTTTGAGCAACAGCCATTAAACTAATTCCAAATAACTGAATCGTGAGATAGAGGTTTTTCATTTTTTTCATTTTAATTTTAAAAGGGTAATATTACAATTAATTTATGAATTTTCATTCAAAAAAACAACGCTGTGACAAGCAACAATTGCAGCAGTTTCAGTTCTTAATCTGGTGTTTCCCAACGAAACAGGTACGAATTTTTTATCGAGTGCCAATTCAATTTCTTTCGATGAAAAATCGCCTTCAGGCCCAATAAGAATTGTAAGGTTGGTATTGGGTTCTAACAATTCTTTTAATAGTTTTTTGTTGGTTTCTTCACAATGCGCGATGAATAACATTCCTTCATTTTTCATTTTGATGAAGTCCTTGAAAGCCACAACTTCATTCAGTTTTGGTAAATAATACTGATTAGATTGTTTCATTGCCGAAGTCACAATTTTATCAAATCGGTCTATTTTGATTTGCTTGCGCTCGGAATGATCACAGATAATCGGTGTGATTTCTGAAACGCCGATTTCGGTAGCTTTTTCTAAAAACCATTCAAAACGATCATTCATTTTGGTTGGCGCAACGGCTAGGTGCAAATGAAATTTCGGCGTAGGTGCTTTTTCAAAACCAACGATTTTTACCGTGCATTTGGTATCAATGGCTAAGACAATTTCTGTTTTAAATAAAAAACCTAAACCATTAGTAACAAACAGTATATCACCATCTTTTTTTCGAAGTACTTTAACAATATGTTTGCTTTCTTCTTTATCAAAAGTAAAGTCGATGGTAGCTTCGTCGATGTTGGGATTGTAGAATAATTGCATATTAAAATGTGGTTCTCGCTTTCGAAACCACTGCTGATGTTTCGAAATTTTCGATTAGATATTTTTGATAACCAACGATGCCAATCATAGCAGCATTATCGGTGGTGTATTCAAATTTTGGAATGTAGGTTTTCCAACCATACTTGGCTTCAGCTTCTTTCAATGTTTTTCGAATACCCGAATTGGCTGAAACACCACCGCCAATGGCAATCTGTTGAATTCCGGTTTCTTTGACCGCAAGTTTTAATTTATCCATCAAAATCTCGATAATCGTATGCTGAATGGAAGCGCAAATGTCGGCTAAGTTTTCTTCAATAAAATTAGGGTTTTCACTTACTCTTTTTTGAATGAAATATAAAATCGCTGTCTTCAATCCTGAAAAACTAAAATCCAAATGTGGTGCTTTGGGTTTCGTAAATGCAAATGCTTTTGGGTTTCCTTGCTGTGCATACTTGTCAACCAACGGTCCGCCCGGATAAGGCAGCCCGAGTATTTTAGCGCTTTTATCAAAAGCTTCTCCTACAGCATCATCAGTGGTTTCTCCAATGATTTCCATATCGAAAAAATCATTGACTTTTACGATTTGTGTATGACCGCCCGAAATCGTCAAAGCCAAAAATGGAAAGGTGGGTTTGTCAAAATTGTCTTCGTCTATGAAGTGCGCCAGAATATGCGCTTGCATGTGATTGACCGCAATTAATGGAATTTGCAATGCAATCGCCATCGATTTGGCAAATGAACTCCCAACCAACAACGAACCCATCAAACCCGGACCTTGCGTAAAAGCAATCGCCGACAATTGTTCTTTAGTGATATTGGCTTTTTTGAGTGCCGCATCAATTACTGGCACGATATTTAGTTGGTGCGCACGCGAAGCCAATTCAGGAACCACGCCACCAAATTCGTTATGTATAAGCTGATTGGCAACAACATTTGACAGCACTTTGTCGTTTTGAAGTAC
The DNA here is from genome assembly GCF_031411595.1 of Flavobacterium sp. Taxonomy (GTDB): domain Bacteria; phylum Bacteroidota; class Bacteroidia; order Flavobacteriales; family Flavobacteriaceae; genus Flavobacterium. The sequence goes on from NZ_JANOBI010000045.1 coordinate 8,727, forward strand.
AGCCGCTGCCGTATCGTCGCAGGAACTTTCAATCGCTAAAATAAAAACACTGTTTTGAGGCATAAATACGCGCAAATTTTGATTTATATTTGACTAAATGCTCCAAAAATATGCTATTTTTACAGCGCTGACAAAATTAGCCTTTTTTATCAATGGAATTGTTTTCCATAAGTTAAATAAATTGATTTTAAAATTAAGTAAAAGCCCATTCTTATAAAAAGAGCACGCAAAATAATAGTTCGTTTTATTCTGCTACTAATACTATTGATACTAGTGCTTGGTATTGCTTTAACGTTACCGGTTGTTCAAACCAAAATTGCGCATTATGTGACGGAAAGACTCAACAAAGAATACAAAACAGATATTAAAGTTGACCAAATTTCAGTAACTGCTTTCGGTATTGTTAAATTAAAAAAAGTATTGATTAAAGACCACCACAAAGACACTTTAATCTATGCCAATCGCATTAACACCAATCTTTTAGATTTAAAAAGAATGACTTCGGGCGATTTGATTTTCGGAAACTTACGAATCAATAGCATGTTGGTGAACATGAAAACCTACAAAGGTGAAAAGGAAACCAACCTCGATAAATTTATTGCTGCTTTTGATACCGGCACACCTTCCACACACAAATTCCTGCTCACAGCCAATACCGTATATCTCGAACAAAGCCATTTTATTTTAACTGACGAAAATCGTGTAGTGCCAAAAGATGTCGATTTCACAAGGCTTAACGCCACAGTTAGCGATTTTAAAATTCATGGCCCCGATGTGACAACGGTGATTGAAAAAATGTCTTTTCAAGATCATCGCGGCTTGTTTGTTAAAAATTTGCAATCGAAATTCACGTACACCAAATCGCATATTCTGCTCAATGAATTGGATGTGATTACGAACCATTCGCTTTTTAAAGGCAATGTGGCTTTAAATTATAAGCGCGAAGATTTCCATGATTTCAATAACAAAGTACGCTTTGATATCGACATCGATCAAGCTTCATTGTCAACCAATGATATTCGGTTTTTCTATAAGGAAATGGGAAAAGATCAAAATTTTACTTTGAAAGCCCATGTCACCGGAACTTTGAACGATCTGACGGCGCGGAAAATGAGCTTGATTGATAGTAAGAATACACAGATTGTTGGCGACGTCAATTTTAAAAATCTTTTTGGAACCAGCACTCAGCCGTTTTATATGAATGGGAATTTCAAGAAAGTAGCTTCCAATTATGACAATTTGGTGAAACTACTTCCGAGTGTTTTGGGTACAAAATTACCAACATCACTAAAAAAAATCGGACAGTTCGAAATCCGTGGAAAAGCCCAAGTTACGGTTAAAACCATTATTGCCGATTTTTATATGACGACTGCATTGGGCAACATTCAGTCGAATTTGAAGATGAGCAATATCGATCATATCGACGACGCGCAATACAAAGGCAATATCATTCTCGAAGAATTTAATGTTGGTGCATTTTTAGGAAGAAAAGATGTTGAGAAAGTTTCTTTAAACATTGATGTTGATGGCAAAGGATTCAAACAGAAAAATCTGAATACTACGTTTTCTGGCGATGTTTATAAATTGAAATACAACGGTTATACTTATTCCAAAGTCATTGTTGATGGTAATTTTAAAAATCCGGTTTTCAAAGGAAAAGTGTTTATCAATGATCCGAATTTGTTTTTAGATTTCAATGGTTCGGTTAATTTGAGCAAAAAAGAGATTGCCTATAATTTCGAAACCAAAATCGATTATGCGAATTTGCACAAGCTTAATTTTGTGAAGAAAGATTCGATTGCTGTTTTTAAAGGCGACATCAAAGTCAATGTTTCCGGAAACACCTTAGACGATTTGAAAGGCGATGTGCATTTTGCCGCTACGTCTTACCACAACAACAAAGACAATTATTATTTTGAAGATTTCTCGGTCAATTCGAGTTTCGATGCGGATAATGTTAGAACCATTGCGATTCAATCGCCCGATATTATTGAAGGGAAAATCGTCGGCAAGTTTGAAGTCAATTCGTTAAGAAAAATGCTTGAGAATTCTGCTGGAAGTTTATACGCAAATTACAGTCGAAACCCCGTCAAAAAAGGGCAATACCTCAAATTCGATTTTACGATATACAACAAAATCGTAGAGGTTTTTTATCCCGGCATAGAAATCGGAAAAAACACCAGATTTCGGGGTAATATCGATTCGGATACCGATGATTTTAAGTTCAATTTTTCATCGCCTAAAATCACGGCGTATGACAATTCTTTCGACAATATTAAAGTTGATATCGACAATAAAAACCCATTATACAACACTTATATCGCTTTAGACAGCATCAAAACCAAGCATTACAAAGTCCGAGATTTTAGTTTGATTAACATCACAACAAAAGATACTTTATTTCTGCGCACCGAGTTTAAAGGCGGCGATGTTGGGCAAGATGCGTACAGTTTGAATTTATACCATACGATTGATGCACAAAAGCAAAACGTAGTTGGCATCCAGAAATCGGAATTGAAATTCAATGATTTCTTGTGGTATCTTAATGAAAAAGATAGCCCTGATAACAAAATTGTTTTCGATAAAAAGTTCAAAAATTTCAATATTGAAGATATTATTCTGTCGCATGACAACCAGAAAGTGAGGTTGTATGGCGTGCTGAAAGACAAAACTTATAAAGATTTGAATTTGAGTTTCAATCAAGTGCAATTGGATCGGTTGCTGCCTCGAATTGATAAGTTTAAAATGAATGGCAATTTGAATGGACAAATCAATTTGAAACAAAACAATTCGATTTATCAGCCAACATCGACTTTAAAAATAGACAGTTTAAAAGTGAATGATATTGCTTTAGGCAAAATGAATTTGGATATCAAAGGCGATGAAAACTTTCAAAAATTCTATCTGGATTCTTCGATTGAAAATGAAAATGTAGCGGCTTTTGAAGCTGAAGGCAGTATTGAAATTGTGGATCAAAAAACCAAATTGGATTTGGATTTGAATTTTGATAAATTTAATTTGGGTGTATTGAGTTCACTCGGCGGTGGCGTCATTTCTAACATTCGCGGATTCGCATCAGGAAGGGCTAATATTGGTGGTGATGTAGATGATTTGGATATCAATGGGCGACTTTTTGTGGATCAAGCCGGTTTGGGAATTCCGTACCTCAATGTCGATTATAAAATTGATGACCAAACTATTGTGGATGTTACTGAAAAGAAATTCATCATTCGAAATGCCAACATTGTTGATACAAAATACAATACCAAAGGGAAATTATACGGTACTATTGGGCATACTAATTTCTCAGATTGGCGATTGGATTTGAATTTAAATTCCAAAAGAATACTGGCTTTAGATACAAAAGACAGTGAAGACGCTGCCTATTTTGGCACTGCATTCATGGATGGCGAAGCTACGATTACCGGCCCAATCAGCAATTTATTCATTAAGGTTGATGGTAAATCAGAAAAAGGAACGAGTATTAAAATTCCGATTAACGATGCGGAAGCTACAGGCGATAATAATTATATTCATTTTACAACAGCCAATGAAAAGTTCAACATTAAGAAAGGAATTGCAGAAACGAAGAAGAACAGTAATGGTGTTGAACTCGAGTTCAATTTCGATATTACTTCAGATGCAGAAGTTGAAATTATTCTAGACCGAAATTCAGGACACGGCATGAAAGGCCGAGGTTTTGGTTCGTTGCTTTTTAAGATTAATACGTTAGGGAAATTTAATATGTGGGGCGATTTTCAAGCTTATGAAGGAACTTATAACTTCAAGTATGGCGGTATTATCAACAAATTATTTACGATTAAAAAAGGCGGTTCCGTAACATGGGAAGGCGACCCGATGCGTGCCAATCTGAACCTCGAAGCGGTTTATAAAACATCGGCAAATCCAGCCGTTTTAATAGAAAATCCTTCGTTCAACAAAAAAGTAGATGTAGAAGTAGTCATTGGTTTGAAAGGAAATTTAAGCAATCCAAACCCTGATTTCAATATCAATTTTCCAACAGTAAGTTCGGTTTTAAAATCGGAAATTCAAACCAAATTGGATGATAAAGATGTGCGTCAGAAGCAAGCATTGATACTACTTTCAACCGGTAGTTTCCTTAGTGTTGATGGATTGAGTCAAACTTCGCTTTACAATAATTTGTATGAAAAAGTGGGCGATATTTTTGGGTCAATATTGAACGACAATGAAGACAAGATTCAAGTAGGTGTCGATCTTGTTTCTGCCGACAGAAATCCAGGTCGTGAAACCGACGGTCGAGTAGGATTGACCGTTACAACAAAAATTAGTGACAGAATCAGTATCAACGGTAAATTCGGAGTTCCTGTTGGTGGCGTTAGCGAATCGACTATTGTGGGTGACGTTGAAGTGCAATATCGCGTCAACCAAGACGGAACTTTAAACCTTCGTATGTTCAACAAGGAAAACGATATCAATTATATAGGACAAGGTATCGGTTACACCCAAGGTTTAGGATTAAACTATCAAGTCGATTTTACCACATTCAAACAACTGCTCGGTAAGATTTTCAAGAATCAAAAAATTGAAATTGTGAAAAAGCCTGTCAAAGAGGTTTCCGATTCTGACATGGTTCCGGAATACATTCAATTTGTCGATAAGAAAGACGACAAGAAAGAAAAGAAACCCGAACCTGAAAAACACAATGACCAAGCAGTTCCAACGGATGATTAATTTTTAATAAACCGCAAATTCGCTGATTTTAGATTTTTTTTTTTAAATCTGTGAATCTGCGGTTTAGTTTTTAATCAACTTGAATCAAAAAGATTAAAAACTTATTAACGAAATCGTTTGAAATTCACGAATCTTATCAAACTAATAAAAACACTGCGTTATAAATGGTAGATGTTTGCTAATTTTACATTTTAAATGTAAAAAAATGACTAAAACCATAAAAAAGATCGGTGTACTAACTTCAGGTGGTGATTCGCCCGGAATGAATGCTGCAATTCGTTCAGTCGTAAGAACTTGTGCTTATCACAATGTAGAATGTATAGGAATCTACAGAGGATACCAAGGTATGATTGAAGGCGATTTCAAAGAAATGGGTCCACGAAGCGTAAACAATATCGTCAATAAAGGCGGAACGATTTTAAAATCAGCCCGCTCGAAAGAATTTATGACGGCTGAAGGTCGAAAAAAAGCCCACGAAAATTTAGTGGCTGCCGGTGTCGATGCGTTAGTAGTTATTGGTGGAGACGGAAGTTTTACGGGTGCAGAGATTTTCAACAACGAATATAATTTTCCTGTAATGGGAATTCCAGGAACGATTGATAATGATATTTTCGGAACCAGCCACACTTTAGGTTACGACACCGCACTCAACACAGTCGTTGAAGTCATCGATAAGATTCGAGATACAGCCAGTTCACACAACCGCCTATTTTTTGTAGAAGTTATGGGCCGCGATGCAGGACATATTGCACTCAACGCCGGAATCGGAGCTGGAGCAGAAGAAATCCTAATACCCGAAGAAGATTTAGGATTGGATCGATTACTGGATTCTTTGAAAAAAAGTAAAGCTTCAGGAAAATCCTCAAGTATTGTAGTGATTGCTGAAGGCGATAAAATCGGTAAAAACGTATTTGAACTCAAAGATTACGTCGATGCTAATTTGCCTGAATACGACGTACGTGTTTCTGTTCTTGGACACATGCAACGCGGTGGCGCACCTTCTTGCTTCGACAGGGTTTTGGCGAGCCGATTGGGTGTCAAAGCCGTAGAATCTTTACTAGAAGGCAAATCAAACTATATGGTCGGGTTGATGAGCGATAAAGTAGCGTTAACGCCATTAGAGCAAGCCATTAAAGGTCATACTGAAATAGATCGTGAACTGTTGAGAGTTTCCGATATCATGTCAACTTAATCAATTAAGAATTAAAAATTACGAATTACGAATTACGAATTACAAATTAAAAATTAATCGGTATAAAGCAAATAGCTTTCAGCCTAAAGCAAATTAAAAAATGTCAAAAGTAAAATTAGGAATCAACGGTTTTGGAAGAATAGGTAGAATTGTTTTTAGAGAAACATTCAACAGAGATAATGTAGAAGTAGTAGCCATCAACGATTTACTCGACGTAGATCACTTAGCTTACTTATTAAAATACGATTCTGTTCACGGAAGATTCAACGGAACGGTAGAAGTCAAAGAAGGAAAACTATACGTCAACGGAAGAAACATCCGCATCACTGCTGAACGCGATCCATCAACACTCAAGTGGGATGAAGTAGGAGCAGAAGTCGTAGCCGATTGCACCGGAATTTTCACCACATTAGAGATGGCCCAAGCACACATCAAAGGTGGCGCAAAAAAAGTAGTCATTTCAGCACCATCAGCCGATGCGCCTATGTTTGTTATGGGTGTCAATCACTTAAAAGCAACCGCTGCTGATACCATCGTTTCAAACGCATCATGCACCACAAACTGTTTAGCACCATTGGCCAAAGTTATTCACGATAATTTCGGAATCGTAGAAGCATTAATGACTACAGTTCACGCAACAACATCAACACAAATGGTCGCTGACGGACCATCTAAAAAAGACTGGAGAGGCGGACGCGCGGCAAGTGTCAACATCATTCCATCATCTACAGGTGCTGCGAAAGCAGTCGGAAAAGTAATCCCTGAACTCGACGGAAAATTAACAGGAATGTCTTTCCGTGTACCAACCATCGATGTTTCCGTAGTCGATATGACCGTAAAAGTAGCCAAAGAAACTACCTACGCAGAAATCATGAAAGTTTTGAAAAACGCTTCCGAAACCGATTACAAAGGTATTATCGGATACACCGAAGACGACGTAGTGTCTCAAGATTTCGTTTCTGATTCAAGAACATCCATCATCGATGCGAAAGCCGGAATTGGTCTGAACTCAACGTTTTTCAAAATCGTATCATGGTACGATAATGAATACGGTTATTCAAGCAAACTAATCGATTTATCCGTGCACATTGCAGGGTTAAAATAATATAGTACATTTACAAAGTCCCGTTATTTTCTAATGGGACTTCTATTTTTAGGAGCTATTTCCCGCTTTCCACTAAATCTTTTCCCGTCTGGCAGCAGCCGGAAAAAGGATACCGTTGCAATCGGGGCTAGGCAACAGACTATAAGATTGTAAGATTTTAAGATCGCATGATTGAATCTTCCAATCTGAAATTCAACAATTATAATCCTAAGATCTTACAGTCTTAAAATCTAATAATCTAATATGAAACTACTCGTAGATAGCGGTTCCACCAAAGCCGATTGGATTGCCATTGATGACCATGGCAAAGTATTATTCACTACACAAACACTTGGACTCAATCCAGAAGTTTTGTCGAAAGAAGAAATCATCAGCCGTCTCGATGACAAGTTTGATATTTCGCATAACAAAGACAAAGCAACCAATTTGTTCTTTTACGGCGCCGGTTGTGGTACCGACAGAATGAAAAATTTCCTAACCAAAGTGTTCGAAGAATATTTTAAAAATGCAGCAATTTCTGTACACGAAGATACTTACGCAGCAGTTTACGCTACCACACCAAAAAATGAAGAAGCCATTGTTTGCATTCTAGGAACCGGTTCCAATTGCAGTTATTTCGACGGAAAAGTATTGCATCAAAAAGTACAATCTTTAGGCTACATTGCCATGGATGATTGTTCAGGCAATCGATTCGGGCGTCATTTATTACGCGGTTATTACTTCAATAAAATGCCAGCAGATTTGGCAAAAGAATTCGAAGAAGAATACAACATTGAACCGGATTATGTGAAAAATAATTTATACAAAGAACCGAATCCGAATGCTTATCTGGCAACTTTTGCAAAATTTCTAATCAAACATAAAGACACGGAATTCTGCAGAAAATACATTGTAGCAGAAATGGAAGACTTTGTAGAAAACTACATCAAACAATTTGATAATTGCACAGAAATTCCGGTGCATTTCGTAGGTTCGATTGCATTTTACCTCAAAGACGAACTCGAAGAAGTATTACACAAGCACAAAATCAAAATAGGAAACGTATTGCGAAGACCAATTGATGGTTTGATTGCGTATCACATTTTGAATAAATAATATCTCGCAAAGACGCAAAGGCGCAAAAAATATTTAATCCAACTTTGCGACTCAGCGTCTTTGCAAGCAAAAAATAAAATCATGGAAATCGCCATCATAGCCCACGACCGTATGAAAGCCGATATGGTTCAGTTTTTAAACAGAAACAAAGACTTATTACTTCGTGAAAACATCAAACTTATAGCCACAGGAACTACTGGCGGGCAAGCCGAAAATGCAGGTTTTAAAGTCAAAAAAATGCTTTCGGGTCCGATGGGAGGCGATGCTCAAATTGCTGCGAGAGTAGCGGAAGGCAAAACGAAAATGGTGTTGTTTTTTAAAGACCCCAATTCAAGTCACCCGCACGAAGTAGATATTAACATGCTGATTCGCGTTTGTGATGTGCATAATATTCCTTTGGCGACTAATGAAGCTACGGCACAATTGCTGTTGTTGGGAATGGATAAAATCTAACTGTTGTAGGTTGTAAGTTGACTCTCGAAACAACTAGATGAAATCATTCAATAAAAAAAGCGGTTCCATTTTGAAACCGCTTTTCCATTTATATTAAAGCGTAATCTACAACTTACAACCAACAACTTTTTACTTCATCGCCATCATAGCAATCTCGATATTGACGAATTTTGGCAAAGCTGCCACTTGAACCGTTTCTCTTGCAGGAGCGGTTTCTTCGTTAAAATACTTTCCATACACCGCATTGATTCTGGCGAAATCATTCATATTAGTAATGAAAATGGTCGTTTTATAAACGTTTTGAAAAGTCATATTGGCGGCTTCTAAAAGCGCTTTTAAATTCTGCATGACTTGTTCGGTTTCGGCTTCGATGTTGTCTAAAACCAATTCCATCGTTGCAGGATTTAAAGCAATTTGCCCCGAAGTATATAAAGTATTTCCAACCAAAACCGCTTGACTATAGGGTCCAATTGGTGCCGGAGCTTTGTCAGTGTAGATGATTTTCTTATCCATAATTATTAATTATTTATTATTCATTACCTCAAAACCCTATCTGGTACAGTTCGTTTTTCCCACTTAATATCACTGAGCACACTCGATTTAATTCCAATAAAGAAACTCCAATAGGCATTGGTTCCGAACGGTGTCCAACTGAAATCCATGCGCCAACTCATCAAATCACGTTCGAAACGGAATTGTGTAAAAGTGACGCCTTTCTGCACGAAATCATATCCCGAAGAAACACCCATTTTCCAATTTTTCGATAATTCTGTATTGAGTGACATCATCAACGAATTGCCCGAAATTTCCTTTTCTCTTTTGATATTGGTGTAGGTGAGTTGGTACGCAAAATTGATATCCCAAGGCAAATCATACTTGAAGAAACCTTTGAAATCATCTTTTTCTTCATCTTCATCAGTACCAAATTGACTCTGTCGTCGATCGCTAAAATCGGTATTGGTTCCGAATAAATCATCCTCACGGCCGCCATTACGAAGTCCTTGATCGTTTTTATTTTTGGTTTTATCGTCACCGTCTTTACTTGACAACGAATAATTTAAGGTCATATTGGCGCTGGTCATTCTGAATAAACTGCCACCATTGTCGATGTTGTATTTTTGAAAAGTACGCCCCGAATTATCAATAGCATACGGATTTAAAGTCATTCCAAAATTGACATTCATCTTATTCTTGAACAAAACAGTTCCGCCGCTAACGCGCAAAGGCGACCAATTTAGTGAATCGGCAGTAATGTCATAACTCGTAGAGAAATTCAAATTATTGAGCAACATCACTTTCTTAGGTTCGGTTTTCGTAGTGTCTTTATCAGTGACTTTGGCTTCAAAAGTATTGCTTAAACTAAAACCAACGTTGCTCGATAAATTTTTACCCGGCGCTCCAAAAATTCCTTGTTCAAATCGCGTGTATTCTTTGACCATTGTTCCACTGCCGTCAGCGGCGTAAGTATCGTAATACTGCTTGAAACTTGGCGTATAACTGTACGAAACCGATGGGCGCATCACATGGCGAATGGCTTGAATTTTTTTGGTATCTCCAAATTTAAATGTACCATAAATTGTTGTTCCCAAACTCGAAGAAAACGAATAGGTTCTAAAAGCATCAAATTTGTTGACTTCGGTTATAACATCCTTATTGGTCAAGGCATCAAAGCTTTTTCGGATGGTTTTTAAATACCAAACTTCTTCATAATTCATCGAAGTAGTGGCGCTGAAATATTTAAATATTTTGAAATTCGTGCTCAACGGAATCGTATGTTGAAATCCGACTTTAGCATCTTTAAACATTTCGGGCTTGAAGAACAAAGAATCGGTGGTAGCAATTCTGTTTTCGCCTTTCAAATTGTACTGCAAGTTGATGTTTTTGAAAGCTCCTTTCTTAATACCTTCTTTTGGAGCAAAAGGAAAAACACGGTCAACACTCAATTGCAGTGTTGGTAAGGTCATGTTGATTTGCTCGGTATTGGTGTTTTGTGAATGGGTTGCCGTTAGTGAAAGATTGACTTGTGGAACGGAATTGAATGTTCGGGAATACGACACTGATGAACTCAACGTATTATTCAAATTTGAGCCTACATTGAGCTGACTTGCAGACTGTCGGAAATATTTACTACTCCCAAAGTTAACAGATGCTGAGAACCGCGAATTGGGACTTGCCTTTCCATCTTGCGAATGCGACCATTGGATATTATAGATGTTGGTTTTCGAATAATCAGGAAAACCACGCTCGCTGTTGATTAAATTTTCGAAACGAACATTAAAATTACCTCTAAACTTATACCGTTGCGCATAACTCGATTCGAATCGTGTGGCGTAACTTCCATTAGTATAATAATCTACTAAAACCGCCAAGTCATAATACTTGCTCAACGCCAAATAATAACCTCCATTTTGCAAAGAATAGCCACGGTCATTGTTGTCATTAAACGTTGGAATTATCAATCCAGATTGACTGGTTTCTGTCATTGGAAAAAATGCAAAAGGCAAGGCAAGTGGCGTGGGTACGTTTTCTATAACCATGTTGGTTAAACCCGTTACGACTTTTTTACCGGGAACAAATTTCAATCGACTGGTTCTAAAATAATACTCCGGATCTTCAATGTCTTTGGCTGTTGTAAAGCGGGCATTTTTTAGAAAGTAAACAGAATCATTGACTCTTTTTGAAACTTCAGCTTTGACTTTAAATTCACCTTGATCGGTTCTCGAGTTCCAAATCAAGGCTTTTTTGGTTTTGTAATTAAATCGAATCGAATCAGGTTCTACGACATTCGCTCCTTGTTTGAAATTCGGATATTGTGTGTAAACTCCTGCCGAATCCTTTATTCTTCCGGCATACACTTCATTTTTTTCGTAATTGAAGACAATAATTCCGGCTTTCAATTCTATATCCTGATAATACAATTCCGCTTTGTCATATAATGTAATCAGCTTTTTCTTCTGATCGAGCTTGGCATACTTTTCAGCTTTGTATTTTATTTTACTTTCAAGAAAAGCTTTTTTAGGTTTGATAGTATCGTTCTTGATGGTATCACCAATTTTCGTAAGGTCGTTAATGTTGATGGAAGTGCTGTCGATTTGCTTTTTTGCGGGTACAGCAATCGATTGATTATTTAATTCTTGAGAATAATTTTTGGAGATTCCAATTGTTAGGAAAAATGCTGAAAAAACGATATGAAATAAGTTTGTATGCAAAGGTTTTAATGCTATTTTTGTAAAAATATGGCTTAATTTTTGACGCGCCAAACTTAATGATTATTTTTCGTCAAAAATAAGTAAATAACAAAAGTAAACCTTCAGGGTTTTCATAAAAATTAACTTTATTTCTTACTATGAGTAAATTACATAAAATCAAGCATTTATTACTTTTTTTGACGTTTATTGCTTCTTTTTCAGCCTTTAGTCAATCCAATTCAAAATTCAAAGTTACGCTCGATGCCGGTCATGGTGCGCATGATTTCGGTGCCGTTTATCATGGTCATATCGAGAAAAATATTACACTAGCCATCGTTTTGAAAGTCGGTAAAATACTTGAGGCCAATCCCAATATTGATGTTAATTACACTCGTAAAAACGACACTTTCATCGAATTGGTAGAACGTTCAAGTATTGCCAACCGCGCCGATGCTAACATATTCGTATCGATTCATTGCAATGCCAACAAAAATACCGCAGCTTGTGGTAGTGAAACTTACGTAATGGGTTTGAATAAAAACGCATCGAATCTGGCGATTGCAAAAAGTGAGAATGCTGTAATTACGTTAGAGAAAGACTACAAACAAAAATACGAAGGTTTCGATCCTAACAATCCAAGTTCGATGATTGGAATCACATTGATGCAAGAAGAATACATCGAAAACAGTATTTCATTGGCGAGTAAAATTCAAGATCAATTTAGCGGTATCAACAAAAAAACGCGAGGCGTAAAGCAAGCACCATTTATGGTTTTGCACAAGGCCTACATGCCAAGAGTATTGATTGAAACCGGATTTATATCCAACCCCGAAGAAGGTGCTCTGCTGGATTCTGAAGATGGACAACAAGAAATAGCACAAGCCATTGCCAATGCGATTGTGAGTTATAAAAAAGAATATTTCGGTAGCAATAGCAATGATGTCATAGAAAAACCGTCCAAAAAAATGGCGCAAGAGCCGGTGAAAGAAATCACACCAACTGTTGTAAAAAACGAATCTATTGTTGAAAAAGAACAACCCAATCCGGCGATTCCAATGATCGTGTTTAAAGTACAACTTGCTGCCGCCGTCAAAAAAATAGAGCTGATTCCATCCAATTTTAAAGGCTTGAGAAACGTTGAGTCGACTACCGATAACGGGCAATTATACAAATACACTTACGGCGAAACTTCCGATTATGAAGTGGCCAAGAAGAACTTAGAAGAAGCCAAATCAAAAGGCTATACATCGGCTTACTTGGTTGCGTTTAAAGATGGTAAAAAAATCAGCGTTCAAGAAGCCTTGAAATAAAGCTGAAGATGTTAATATTTATTTTAAATTTGCCTAAATATCAAGATTTTGAAAATTACTAGAGAAATTAAAACTGCCATACTCGTTATTGCGTCCATTTTATTATTTATTTGGGGTTATAGCTTTTTAAAAGGAAGAGATCTTCTGACATCGTACAAAATTTTTTATGTAGAATATGATAATGTGGAAGGCCTTACTACATCGGCTCCGGTAACATTAAATGGACTCGTAATCGGCAAAGTCAATGAAATTAAATTCTCTAACAATTCAGGAAAATTACAAGTCGAATTGCAAATCAAATCTGATTTCCCAATTTCAAAATCGAGTGTCGCAACCATCTATGATTCCGGCTTAATTGGCGGCAAACAAATCATGATTGTTCCGAATCTTAAGGATCAGGAAATGGCGGTTTCGGGAACCAGATTGCCAAGCGGTGTCAAGTTAGGTTTGACTGATTTACTCGCTGATAAACTAGCACCGTTACAAGTCAAACTTGATAAAGTTTTAGGGAATGCAGATCAAATGCTCACCGGAATCAACAACGTTCTCGATAAAAAAAGCCAAACGGATTTGAAAAATGCCTTATCAGAATTAAGCCAAACCATTGCGGAATTTCACAAAGCTTCAGAAAATGTCAATGGTATGTTAGCCGATAACAAAACCAACATCAATGGCATTGTAACCGATTTTCATAAAGTATCCAGTAATTTTTCCGCGATTTCGGATTCATTAAAACAAGCCAATTTGGGTAAAACCGCTAAAGATTTGCAAGTCACTTTGAAACGAGTCGATGATATTATGGCTGGTTTAAATTCAGGAAAAGGCACCGCAGGGAAAATGCTTAAAGACGATGCTTTGTATAATAACCTATCCCAAACTTCTAAAGAATTGGAATTGTTATTACAAGATTTGCGTTTGAATCCAACGCGATACGTTAATGTTTCGCTGTTTGGAAAGAAAAACAAACCTTATGTCGCGCCTGCAGAAGCTTCAGATAAAAAATAAACGCCATCGATTATGAACTATTTAGACAATATTTTATTTGCGATTCTGCTAACAGTTGGAGTTGGATATTTTGTAATGAATGTCAAAAAAATCATTCGCAATATCAATTTAGGTCAAGATATCAACCGTTCCGATCGCGCTTCAGAGCGTTGGGCCAACATGGCATTGATTGCTTTAGGTCAATCGAAAATGGTCAAACGTCCGATTGCTGGTGTATTGCATATTGTTGTTTATCTAGGTTTTGTCATCATCAACCTTGAAGTTTTAGAAATCATCATCGACGGATTGTTCGGAACGCATCGTGTTTTTTCGTTCTTGGGAATGTTCTACGATGTATTGATAGGTTCATTCGAAGTTTTAGCTTTATTGGTTTTGATAGCGGTTATTGTGTTTTTAATTCGAAGAAATATCATTAAAATCAAACGTTTTGTAAGCTCTGATTTAAAAGGCTGGCCCAAAAGCGACGCCAATTACATTCTTTATTTTGAAATCGTTTTGATGTCATTATTTCTGTTGATGAATGCATCCGATTACCATTTACAAAACGTTTCCGGTGGTTTTGGACATTACAATCAAGCCGGAGCATTTCCGATTTCACAATACATCGCACCCATATTTGATAGCATGAATAATTCATTGGTAGCATTACTAGAACGCGCTTTTTGGTGGATTCACATCACAGGAATATTAGTGTTTTTGAATTATTTATACTTCTCAAAACATTTGCACATCTTATTGGCTTTCCCCAATACGTATTACGCCGATTTAAACCCAAAAGGGCAATTCGACAATTTAGCATCAGTAACTGCTGAAGTTAAACTCATGATGGATCCAAACGTCGATCCTTATGCAACACCAGTTGTAGATGAAAATGCTGCGCCAAGCAAATTTGGAGCGAGTGATGTTCAAGATCTAAATTGGGTGCAATTGCTCAATGCTTACACATGCACAGAATGTGGTCGATGCACGTCTTCATGCCCGGCGAATCAAACCGGAAAGAAATTGTCGCCGCGTAAAATCATGATGGATACGCGAGACCGATTGCAAGAAGTGGGAAAAAATATCGACGCCAATAAAGGGGTTTTCATTCCCGACAACAAATCATTACTCAACGATTACATTACCCCAGAAGAGTTATGGGCGTGTACATCTTGCAATGCTTGCGTTGAAGAATGCCCGGTCAATATCAGCCCGCTTTCTATTATTATGGATATGCGACGCTATTTAGTGATGGAACAAAGTGCAGCACCCATGTCATTAAATGCAATGATGACCAATATCGAAAACAACGGAGCGCCATGGCAATACAACCAACAAGACCGATTGAACTGGAAAAACGAAAATTAATAATCATAAAATAAAAATTCTCTTATAGGTGAGGTTAAGGGTGTTTTTAATCAATTGTAACAAATTAAATTAGAAACAAAACGAAAATGAAAACAGAAGATTTAGACAAGCAGTTAATTGCTGCTACAGAAAATGGACATACAATTAGTCCAATTCTACCGGAGGGAATTAAGAATTATTTGATTGATATCGATGGAACCGTATGCGATGATATTCCGAACGAAGAGCCGGAAAGAATGTTAACAGCGGACGTTTATCCAGATGCTTTGGTAACACTAAATAAATGGTACGACGAAGGACACATAATATTCTTTTTTACCTCACG
>NZ_JANOBI010000046.1:0-40046 GCF_031411595.1 Flavobacterium sp.
CGCAAAGAGTATTATTTTCTTTGCGGCTCTGCGTCTTTGCGAGTAAAATCTTTTTATATCAAAATGTCGCTTTCTAAATCCGATTTCTCAATTTCAAAATCAAACCCAAGCCGTTTCACCAATTCAATTACTAGGTTTTTATACCAGTTTTCTGATTTGGGATGAATGTAGATTTTTTCAATCAATTGATTAATATCAATATCGATTTTCAAACCATTGTCAATCTTCATTTGATGCGATGTTACATCCGCAATAATCCGAATTTCGCGTTCGTATTGAAAACTTTTGCGCTTGAATAGAAACGGAAAAAAATCATTTTCAAACGGAATGTATTCTTTCTTATAATCGATGTAGTTGACTTCGCCAATATGCTGTTCATAAATAACTTCAGGGGATAATGCATTTTGCAAACGCCCCAATGTTGATTGAATGGCCAAACCTTCACTTTTCTGCGTAAAAATGTGCCACATCGCAAACGATTCATATTCGTTGATGTGCCAACTGCTAATGACTACATTTTCGCGATGCGTTTTATAATAATCTAAAAAGTCTGGATTGTCGATCGATAATTTTCTGATTTCCTCAAAAGTAGGTTCGCTGAAAGTGCCTTCGTACTGATCTTCGAACTTGTCGGAACGCGACATGAACAGTTTCTGATACAGCAACAAATCGACAAATTTCGACAAGTCTAAGTATTTCCAAACAATGGTGTTCGGATCGGTAGGTAACTTAATATTGCTGTCATTGATATACATAATTCAATATTGAGTTATTGAAATGAATAGTTATTCTTTTTTAAACCGCGTAGAATATTGACCTGCATAAAAACCACACATCACCCAAATCACTATGAAATGGGATAATTTGACTTCAGAAACCCAATACGTTAAGGTAATGTAAATAGCACCAAAAAGTAAAATAAACAGCATTCCAAAATAGCGTTGTGTCATGATTATAAAGTTAAGGTTTAGTTTTCAAAAGATTGCATGGTTACTAATTTTTTATAAGTACCATTTATAGCCATTAATTGCTCGTGATTTCCTTGCTCAACGATAATCCCTTTCTGCATTACAACAATTACGTCGGCTTTCTGAATCGTCGACAAGCGATGCGCAATCACAATCGATGTACGGTTTTGCATCATATTTTCTAAAGCCACCTGCACCAATTTTTCACTTTCGGTATCCAACGCCGATGTGGCTTCATCAAGAATCATAATCGGTGGATTTTTCAATACCGCACGCGCGATACTCAAACGTTGTTTCTGTCCGCCCGAAAGTTTGTTTCCACTGTCGCCAATATTAGTGTAGATACCATTCGGTAAATCTTTGACAAATTCATAAGCGTTTGCAATTTTCAACGCATCAAGGATTTCGTCATCGGTAGCGTCGAGTTTTCCTAGAGCGATATTGGCTTTAATCGTGTCATTAAAAAGTATACTGTCTTGTGTAACCAATCCCATTAAGCTACGAAGTGAATGTAGGTTCATGTCTTTGATATCGGTGCCATCAATGGCGATGCTTCCGGCATTCACATCGTAAAAACGCGTGAGCAAATTGGCAATGGTACTTTTCCCACTTCCGGATTGACCCACCAAAGCAACGGTTTGCCCTTTCTTGATATCGAGGGAAAAATCTTTTAAAACCAATTCTTCTTCATATTTAAACTGCACATTTTTGAGCACAATTTTTTCATTAAAATTATCTTTATGAATGGCGTTCGGCTTGCTTGTAATTGGATTGTGCTGTTCTAAAATTTCGAGTACACGTTCCGCTGCAGCATTACCACGTTTGACATTATACGACGCTTTTGAAATCGATTTTGCTGGTGTCAGAATATTATAGGCCAATCCCATATAGGTGATGAAAGCGGCACCTTTCAAGGTTTTCTCAATCAAAACCATGTGGCCGCCATACCAAAGTAAAATTGCTATGACCATAATGCCTAGAAATTCACTCATCGGTGAAGCCAGGTTTTGCCGGTTGCCAATGCTGTTCTATAATTTAAAAAATCGACTCGTAGAATCTTGAAATACTTTATTGAAATAACCTTCAGCATTATAGCCTTTAACAACTTTCAATCCGCCCAAAGTTTCTTCTATGGTCGACAGAAAAACGCCTTGTTCTTGTTGTGCGCGTGTTGATTTCTTTTTGAGTTGTTTTCCGATTAATGAAATGATGTAACCTGAAACCGGAATGAATATGAACACGAAAATCGTCAACTTGACACTAATAGAAAACATCGCAATAATCGTAAAAATAATCGTCAATGGCTCTTTGACAATCAATTCTAAAATCGACAACATCGAATTTTGCACTTCACCCACATCGCCCGCAATTCTTGAAATCGTATCGCCTTTGCGTTTTTCGGAAAAGAAAGCCAACGGCAATTCGAGGGTTTTTTTATACATCGCATCACGCATGTCGCGTAGAATTCCATTGCGCAAAAAGGTGATGAAAAACATCGCCAAATAATCGCATAGGTTTTTGAGCATGAAGATGGTAATAATACCAGCAACTAAAATCGATAAGGTTGTGCCGATGCCATATTGTTCGGTGGTCATTGTGAGGTAATAATTCAGATAATCGCCCAAGTATTGTTTCAAACCATACACGCCATGAAATTCCGGCATCGTATAATTTTTATTCGCTTGCCCGAACAACACATCCATCATTGGCATTAGCGCCAGAAACGAAAGTGTTCCGAAAAAAGCATACAGCACATTGAATAAAATATTCAAATATGCATACTTTTTATACGGCAGAATAAAGGGAATGATTTTTCTGAAATTATTCATTAAATGATGTTTAGATCGATTAGAATATTCTTGATTTTCTCATCTAAAACAGCTTCGGTTTTGGCAGCATTTGCAACCGAATCCAAAGGCGCATTGACACTCACGTAGAATTTAATCTTAGGCTCCGTGCCACTCGGACGAGCCGCGATTTTAGCGCCGTCTTCCGTATAATAAATCAACACATCCGATTTTGGAACTTTCAAAGCTTCCTCTTCGCCGGTCAATAAATTTTTAGCGATTGATTTCTTATAATCTTCAAGCATCACAACACGTTGTCCGTTGATTTCTTTCACAGGATTTTCACGCATATCCACCATCATCTGATTGATTTCGCGCAAACCATCGATGCCTTTTTTGGTCAACGACACCAAATGTTCTTTATAAAATCCGTGATCTACATATAAGTTTAGCAATTCTTTATAAACAGAACTGCCATGTGCTTTGGCTTGAGCGGCAATTTCACACATCAATAAAGTTGCGGCAACCGCATCTTTATCACGCACGGCATCACCCACCATGAAACCAAAACTTTCTTCGCCGCCGCCAATAAATTCTAAGTTGGGGAAATCTTTGATAAACTTCGCAATCCATTTGAATCCTGTCAAACCGACTTTACATTCCACATTATAAGCTTCTGCCAATTCGAGCATCATCGGTGTTGACACTATCGTCGAACCAATAAATTGTTTTCCATTGATTTTTCCTTGACGCTTCCATTGTTCTAACAAGAACGCTGTCATCATCACCATCGTCTGATTTCCATTGAGCAAAATCATTTGACCATCATTGTTTCTTACAGCCACACCCAAACGATCGCAATCCGGATCGGTTCCTACGACAATATCGGCATGGAGTTTTTCCGCTAAAGCCATCGCCATGGTCAAGGCTTCTGGTTCTTCGGGATTCGGAGATTTCACTGTTGGAAAATCGCCATTAGGTTCTGCTTGTTCGGGAACAATATTGACATTCGTATAACCCGCTTTCGCCAAAGTTTGAGGAACGGCTTTAATCGAAGTACCGTGCAACGAAGTAAACACAATATTCAAATTCGCTTTCGCTTCCGCGGGTGTATTAAAACTCGCATTAGCAATAGACGAATTTACAAACGCTTCATCAATCGCAACATCTATATATTCAATCAAATCAGGATTCGATTGGAATTTAATTGCATCATAACGCAACGCCTCAATCATGTTAATAATCTCAGCATCTTGCGGTGGTACCAATTGTCCACCATCTTCCCAATACACTTTATAACCGTTGTATTCGGGCGGATTGTGAGAAGCTGTCAACACGATTCCCGCTTGGCAACCTAAATGTTTAAGTGCAAAACTCAATTCTGGTGTCGGACGCATATCGGAGAACAAATACACTTTAATGCCATTGGCAGAAAACACATCGGCCACCACTTTCGCAAGTGTATTGCTGTTGTGTCTGCAGTCGAAAGCTATAGCCACTTTCAATTGCTTTCCTGGGAAAACCTGTTGCATATAATTTGAAAGCCCTTGCGTGTTTTTGCCAAGCGTATATTTATTGATACGATTCGTACCAACGCCCATCACACCGCGCATACCACCGGTGCCAAATTCAAGGTTCTTATAAAAACTTTCCTCCAAATCTTTCGGAGAAGAAGGGATCATAGCTTTAATCGCTTCTTGCGTATCGTTATCAAAAGTCGGGGTGAGCCATTCGTTTACTGCGTCGAGTATGTTTTGCGGGATATTCATAGTATTCTTATTTCTTGCTGCTATTGTCTTGTTTCTATTTTCTTTTTTCAGGAGCCGCGAACCTGCTATTCGCTATATCTTTTGCGCCGAACGCCGGCACAAAAGGATATCGCTACAAATGCTTTGCATTCACCGAACTCCTATAAAAATATGAAAGTTAAGTGAGGTAATCAGGGCTAGGCTGCTTTTTATTATTGACGTTTATTTTTTAAAGGTCACAAATTGTAATCTTAAATTATTTTGAAAAATTCACTTCATCAGAAACTTTATAACGTTCCTCATTATTCTTTGTTCTCAAAATAATTTCTCCTAAAAATCCGGCTAAGAACAATTGCGTTCCAATAATCATTGTCGTTAACGAAATGTAAAACCAAGGATTATTCGTCACCAAATCATAAGGCAAATCATTATACAATCGATACAATTTTGAAAATCCAATATATCCAGACGAAAGAAACCCAATCACAAACATGATCGAACCCCAAGCGCCGAATAAATGCATCGGTCTTTTTCCGAAACGCGATAAAAACCAAATCGTAATCAAATCGAGAAAACCATTCACAAAACGGTCCATGCCAAATTTAGTCTCGCCATATTTTCTAGCTTGGTGCTTCACGACTTTTTCTCCGATTTTCGAAAATCCTGCGTTCTTAGCCAACACAGGAATGTAACGGTGCATTTCTCCAGAAACTTCAATGTTTTTTACAACAACATTTTTGTAGGCTTTCAATCCGCAATTAAAGTCATTCAATTGCACACCTGAAGTACGTCGTGCTGCCCAATTGAACAATTTCGAAGGCAGGTTTTTAGACACCATCGAATCGTAGCGTTTCTTTTTCCAACCCGAAACCAAATCAAAACCATTGTTCAGAATCATGTCATTCAATTCCGGAATTTCTTCAGGATTGTCTTGCAAATCGGCATCCATCGTAATCACAACATCGCCTTGCGCTTTGGCAAAACCGGCGTGCAATGCTTGTGATTTTCCGAAATTTTTCAGAAATCGAATGCCTCTGATGTTAGGGTTTTCGTGCGATAGTTTTTCGATGATAGGCCACGAATTATCAGTACTTCCATCATCAATAAAAATGACTTCATACGAGTATTGGTTGGCATTCATGACCGATACAATCCAGTGATGAAGTTCTTGTAAGGATTCTTCTTCGTTGAGAAGCGGAATGACGATGGATAGGTTCATTTATGAGTGTTCAGTAGGTCTACTTTTAAAAATCGCTGCCAATAAAAGCCCAAAAACAGCATTGACCAAGTACGAGGTAAACATCCCTTTAATCAAACTACCAATAGAAAAATTATCTGTTTCTTCCATTTTTGAAATGGCTTCGTTGATACTTGCAGCCGGAGCACCAAATTTTTGCATCATTTCTGCAGCATATTTTATGGTCAATTGTTGAATGGTTTCTTTTGCTGCAGGATCTATAAGATTGAAAAGAATAATATTAAACAATGTTGATAAAGTTATTCCGATAACAGCTGTAATAAAAAAAACTGTAAAAGCTTCTTTGAAAGTAATCGTTTTAAGTTGGTTTCGAGTCTTGTTAACTACCATGACACCAATGATAATATAAATGATTAAGGTGGAAATACCAACCCACATATTGGTAAACAACGCCAAATCAATAGCATATATTGAGGCTGTGACCACTATAGAAAAAAGTCCGAGAAATATCCCGTATGCAATTCCGTTTTTCTTAATAATTTCGTTCATAGAAATGATATTTTCAATTTAAGCTACAAATATAACAATTCCCCATTTACACGCTATAAAATTCACTTCGGATATTGATTTAAAAAAATGAAATAAACATTTGATTTTTAAAAAATAAGTGTAAATTTGCACACTCAAAAATAAGAACAAAAATAAAAGCTATACTCGCGTTTATACCTTTCATTGAGAAAGCATCAGAATAGATTGTAGCATAAAAGAAAAATAAATTTATCATGAAAAAAGGAATTCACCCAGAAAATTACAGATTAGTAGCCTTCAAAGATATGTCGAATGAAGATGTGTTTATTACTAAATCTACAGCAGAAACTAGAGAAACCATTACGCACGAAGGTGTTGAATACCCAGTAGTGAAAATGGAGATTTCAAGAACTTCTCACCCTTTTTACACAGGTAAATCTAAACTTATTGATACTGCAGGTCGTATCGATAAATTCAAAACCAAATACGCAAAACACGGTAAATAATCTTTTCGTGTTCGAAATAATAGAAAGCCTTTCCATTTGGAGAGGCTTTTTTATTTTTATGTGAATGAAAACTTTGTAAATTTGAAACAGATTTTTTTTTC
Organism: Flavobacterium sp.; assembly: GCF_031411595.1. Taxonomy (GTDB): domain Bacteria; phylum Bacteroidota; class Bacteroidia; order Flavobacteriales; family Flavobacteriaceae; genus Flavobacterium. The sequence goes on from NZ_JANOBI010000046.1 coordinate 6,837, forward strand.
TACTATCAAATAACCAAATCAACATGAACTACATACTTTTTGACGGAACCGTTCGCAACGCATTATTGCCTTTCACATTCACACGTCCGGTGGCCGATATTCGTATCGGGATTCTGACCATTCGTGAAAAATGGGAAAAACATTTGGGTACGACTACAACGACTTTAACCGAAGAATACCTTTCCGAAAAATTCCCCATGGTTGAAATGGAGGAAAATGTCATGATCAACGCATCGTTTTTACCCAATGATGTTTTGGCTGAAATGGTTACAAACCTCGAACCCAATCAAGCGATTTTCAAAGGCGAAGAAGTCATTGCTTTCTATACTCAAGACACGCAAGAAGAAGTAGATTTTGATACGTATGAAATCATAGAATACAACAGCGAATGCCTTTTCATAGCCCATACTTGGGATATTTTCGCCAAGAACGACGCCGCTTTACGCGAAGATTTTGAGTTGCTTACTGAAGACCGAAAATCACAACCAATTCCGAAAAGCGTCAATGTGATTTCACCCGAAAATATCTTTATCGAAGAAGGCGCGAAGCTGGAATTCGTAACCTTAAACGCATCCACCGGACCCATATATATAGGTAAAAATTCCGAAATCATGGAAGGTTCCGTAATCCGCGGCCCATTTGCTTTGTGCGAAGAAGCACAAGTGAAGTTGGCGACGAAAGTCTATGGAGCCACCACTGTTGGTCCGCATTCGCGCATTGGCGGTGAAGTCAGCAATTGTGTTCTGTTCGGCTATTCGAACAAAGGCCACGATGGTTTTTTGGGCAATGCCGTGTTGGGTGAATGGTGTAATATTGGTGCGGATAGCAACAATTCGAACCTTAAAAACAACTACGAAGAAGTCAAATTGTGGAGCTACGAAACCGAGAATTTCGCCAAAACCGGATTGCAATTCTGCGGCCTGATGATGGGCGATCACAGCAAATGCGGCATTAATACAATGTTTAATACGGGAACTGTTGTGGGTGTGAGCACGAACATTTTCGGCAGCGGTTTTCCGAGAAATTTTGTACCGAGTTTCTCTTGGGGCGGCGCTTCAGGGTTTACGACGTATATCACCAAGAAAGCTTTTGAGACTGCAAGAATCGTCATGTCGCGTCGCCATGTGGAATTTGATGAAAAGGAAGCCAGAATCTTAGAACACGTTTTTGAACTCACAAAAAAGTATAGAAACGAGTAAAACTTTGCGCCTTTGCGTCTTTGCGAGAAATTGAATTGGCTCGCAAAGACGCAGAGGCGCAAAGTATATAATTAATAATGACCACAATTGTAATGCAGTTGTGGTTTTTTATTAGAAGCTAATCCCGCTATCCACTATATTTTTGTCCGCGAACGCCGCGAACAAAAGATACCGCTGCTATCAGGGCTAGGGCAATCGATTTATAATCACGATTCTAATCGATTGGTAATTAACGTTTAAAAAACACGAAAGGCGTTTTTTCTAATCGATTTTTGTGTGTATTTTTGCAGTCCGTTTTTGAGGATGAAAGTTCTCGTTGAATCGGACCGCGTTAAGGATTGGAAGCAGTACCGTGTACTGCGGAAAGCCTGACCCGCAGGGGAACGCCCAAAAAATCAAACTATGAATAAGAAGAAAGTTGCTTTTTACACGCTCGGTTGCAAACTTAATTTTTCGGAGACCTCTACGATTGCACGCAATTTTCAAGACGAAGGTTTTGACCGTGTGGATTTTGAGGAAGTGGCTGATATTTATGTGATCAATACGTGTTCGGTGACCGACAATGCCGATAAGCAATTCAAGCAGGTGGTCAGAAAAGCGATGAAGCTTAATGACAAGGCATTTGTGGCAGCGGTAGGTTGTTATGCGCAATTGAAACCCGAAGAACTCGCAGCAGTAGATGGTGTAGATTTGGTTTTGGGTGCGACTGAGAAATTTAAAATTACGGATTATATCAACGATTTATCGAAGAACGATTTTGGTGAAGTGCATTCTTGTGAGATTGCAGAAGCTGATTTTTATGTTGGTAGTTATTCGATAGGTGATAGAACCCGAGCGTTTTTGAAAGTGCAAGATGGTTGCGATTATAAATGTACGTATTGCACGATTCCGCTAGCGCGCGGCATTTCACGCAGCGATGCTTTGGAAAATGTTTTAAAAAATGCGTATGAAATTTCACAGCAAAACATCAAGGAAATTGTACTCACCGGTGTGAATATCGGCGACTATGGCAAAGGCGAATTCGGAAATAAAAAACACGAACATACTTTCCTAGAACTCGTTCAGGCTTTGGATGAAGTTGAAGGTATTGAGCGTTTGCGAATTTCTTCTATCGAACCGAATTTGCTCAAAAATGAAACGATTGAATTCGTATCGAAAAGCAGAACGTTTGTACCGCATTTCCATATTCCGTTGCAATCGGGCAGCAACGATATTCTTAAATTGATGAAGCGTCGTTATATGCGCGAAGTCTATACCGAACGCGTTGCTAAAATTCGTGAAGTCATGCCACATGCTTGTATAGGCGTTGATGTGATTGTTGGATTTCCGGGTGAAACTGATGATCACTTTTTAGAAACCTATCATTTCTTGAATGATCTAGATATTTCGTATTTACACGTATTTACTTATTCTGAACGCGACAATACTGAAGCGGCTTTGATGTCGGGCGTAGTTCCTGCCAATGTTAGAGCCAAACGCAGTAAAATGCTACGCGGATTATCAGTCAAAAAGCGCAGGGCTTTTTATGAAAGTCAATTGGGAACTTCAAGAACGGTATTGTTTGAAAGCGAGAATAAAGAAGGTTACATTCACGGGTTTACCGAAAATTACGTCAAAGTAAAAACGCCTTGGAATCCGGAATTGGTCAATACTTTACACGAAATCAGTTTGACGAGAATTGATGATGACGGTTCGGTGAGAATGGATTTTATAGGGATAACGGTATAAAGATTTAACACGGATTGCACAGATTTACACGGATTTAACCTTTGCAAATCTGTGCAATCCGCGTTAAACTACCTTTTCAAAATCTTATTTTTCAAAATCAAATTCAAAACAGCTTCTTTGTTATTTCGGCTGAAGCTGATGTTGTAGTTGTTGATCTTGATGGAAAAACTACTATCAAAAAGTTTTTGAAGCATTAATATCGTTGCCAAAATCAGTATTTTTGGAATGTTATTGTTAATGAAAAACTCCAGCAAAAGCAAACCATATGTACGATTTACCATACTACAAAGAGCAAAATCAGCAAGTAATTAAAGATTTTATAAGTCAATACCCGTTCGCATTTGTAACGGGTTGTGATGCCGAGCATAAACCCATCGCCACACAAATTCCGGTATTTATCGAAGAAATTGACGGTAAGAAAATATTGCGTGGGCACATGATGAAAAACACCGATCATCACAAAGCATTTTTAAAAAACGACAATGTTTTGGTAGTTTTTAGTGGTAAAAGTACCTACGTAAGCGGCACTTGGTATAGCAATCCGTATATAGCTTCAACGTGGAATTATATGAGTGTGCACATCCAAGGTTTGATTCGGTTTCTTGGTGATTCCGAATTGGAAGAAGTGCTTAGGCTCACGTCGCTTCATTTTGAAAACAATGATAAAAGCTCCACAACGATTTACGATAATCTGCCCGATACTTTTAAACAAAGGGTTATGAATGCAATTGTAGCCTTTGAGATTGAAGTTGTAGCAATCGATACAGTGTTCAAACTAAGCCAAGACCGAGATGCGGAAAGTTACCAAAACATCATCGAGCATTTAAAGCAAGGAAGTCATGACGGACAAGTCATTGCATCAGAAATGGAAAAAAGATTTGAAGTCGTTTTTGGAAAAGACAGCTAAAGTGAATTACAATACGATTAATTTTTTAACCATGATGTCTTTGAATTAAATCTTAATTCCAGGTGGCAATAAATCTCTGTAAATCGTATTTTTTCTGAAGAACAAGGCAATTTTAGGAAGAATCGGAACGACTTTTAGTTTGCGTTCGTAGGCGATATTCATAATGTTTTTCAATAACTCATTGATGAATTCCTCGTCATTGAATCCGTCCGGAGTATTGATTTTCGTTAAGAATATCTTTTTCTCTTGAAACGAATATTCCACTGAAATCAAACCTTCCGAAACGATGGTCTCAAATTGTCTTGCAAATGCATTGTCTTTGATTTCCATTGTGATAGCTGCTTCCATAATTCAAAGTGTTGTATTGGTTTTGCAACCAATCAGATTAAAATAATATTGTTGTTTCACTCTAAGAATGAGCCTACAAAGGTAATACATAATTGTCGAAAATCAATTCGTTTATAGGCATTATTCCGAAGAATTAACATGTATCAATCAATTCTTCTGGATTGAAAATTGACATTTCTTAATTTAAATATAATTTCAAATCAACTTCTTAAGATTTCAATTCAAATCGATTAAATTTATAGACGATATAATCGTTGACTCGAATATTATGAATAAAATACATGTCTATTGCATGCCCGGATTAGCAGCCAGTTCTGCCATTTTCGAACGCATTCAATTGCCGGCTGACACTTTTGAAATTCATTTACTGGAATGGAAAATTCCACTTCAAAAAGAATCGTTGATTTCCTATGCAAAAAGAATGGCGGCTGATGTTAAACACGACGAAGCCGTTTTGATAGGTGTTTCATTCGGCGGTGTGTTGGTGCAAGAAATGGCAGCTTTTTTAAAACTCAGAAAATTGATTATCATATCGAGTGTGAAAACGCTGCATGAAATTCCACTACACATGAAAATCGCAAAGAGCACCAAAGCTTATAAACTAATTCCGACAAGTTTGTTACAAAATATTGAAATGCTCAATAAATTTTCGTTTGGTGCCGCTATTCAACAGCGATTAAAATTGTATGAAAAATTTCTATCGGTGCGCAACAAGACCTACCTCGAATGGGCCATAGAGCAAATGTTATTGTGGAATAGGGAAGTGCCTGATAAAGAAGTGATTCATATTCATGGCGATGCTGACGATGTTTTCCCGATAAAAAATATTCGAAATTGCATTACAGTCAAAGGCGGAACTCACATTATGATTCTGACCAAATACCGCTGGCTCAATGATTATTTACCGAAAATTATTCTAAATCAGTATCCTTGAAATTGTCGAATTTTTGTATGTTTACCTTAATTAAAAAAGAAAGAAAAAATGAACTGGATAAAAAAAACAGCACTGATAGCAACCATAGTTTTGGTTAGCGGTGCGTTTGTTTATGGTATCTCGACCGAAACCAAAAACAAAATCACGCATGAGGGAACGACTCAATTTTTTCCGACAAGTATCGATTTTGCCGGCGAAGCTGCGCCATTGCAAATGAATGATGTTCGCGAACGATTAGACCGTGAATTGTTAATCAATGCCAATCTCGATGCTACGACTTTATTAATCATTAAAAGAGCCAACCGTGTATTTCCTATTATTGAACCGATATTAGCGAAAAATGGAGTGCCTGATGATTTCAAATATTTAGCCGTAATCGAAAGCGGATTGGTTAATGCTGTTTCGCCAGCCGGAGCCCGTGGTGTATGGCAATTCATGCCATTAACCGCAAAAGAAAAAGGAATGGAAGTAAACGATATGGTTGACGAGCGCTATCACTTAGAAAAATCTACCGAAGCCGCTTGTAAATATTTGCTCGAGGCTAAAGCCAAATTTGGCAGTTGGACTTTAGCAGCAGCTTCCTACAATGGCGGTATGACCGGCGTAACCAAACAAATCGAAATGCAACAAGTGGAAAGCTATTATGATTTAATGCTCAATGATGAAACATCGCGTTATGTATTTAGAATTTTGGCGTTGAAAGAAATTATGAAAAATCCTGACAAGTTTGGCTTTAACGTAAGCCTCGAGGATATGTATGTCAATTTACCTTCAAAAATCATCACGGTCGATACCACAATTACTGATTTAGCTACTTTTGCGAAATCGCAAGGCATCAATTACAAGATTTTAAAAATCCACAATCCGTGGCTGCGTGATAAAAAACTATTGAATCAAAGCAGAAGAAAATATGAAATCGTCATTCCGTTAAGTGGTTATTAAATGAAACTTCTAAAAATAAGTTAGCCACGAATTCACTAATATAATCTGTGAATTCGTGGCTATTTATTTTAAAATCCGCGACAATCCATATCATCCGTGACCCATTCCATTATCCATTACTCATTCGTAGCCAAACGTTTTGAAACCGATTCCTTCTTATCCAACAAACTCACCATGCGGTCATTAAAAACGGTATAATTCATATCCAAAGCTTTCTTAAAAGCCGTTCGCGGTGGAATCGCAATGCCGCCTCTTTTGATATCAACCACTTCGAGTTCCGCATTCAAAAAATACGAAGTCGGAAAACCCAAATAATGTTTTAAAGTAGCCACAACCGCTTCATCGTTTTTATAAGCTTCATTGGCATAACACACTTTGATGTGGTTGTTAAATTGGCGCGCAATTTTCTTCACGTCGCTTTTGATATCCCAAAAAACCACAATGATTTGAATGTCTTCATCATACTTTCTCGAAAGTTTATTCAAAGCAGGTATCTCGCCTTTATTCATGACACACCACGAAGCATACGTAATGATAAAAACCGGTTTCTTGATTTTACTCAATTTGACTTTCCGGCTGTTTACGCATTTAAACGAATAATCATCAAACCGCGAACCCACCAAATGATTTTGCACTAATGAGTCGAACAAAGCATTGCCTTTTGCGATGTCGCCTTTTTCAAATTCAATGTCGGTTTTGGAATTGTATTTCTTGATATTACTCTTAATCGCTTCTGAAAAAGAAACCTCTTGTTCTTGACTGTAAGAAGTCTGAAGCGCAAATGATAAAACTAAAAACGTAAAAATTAATCGCATAGACTTGAATATCATTGATTAATAATATCCAAATTTAACAAATTAAAAACCACATAAAAAAGTTTTCAACACAATATTTTTAATAACATGTTGAAAACTTCAAAAACGTAGTTAATAACTACATTTTTTTCATCTGATCTTTCATCATCGTAATCTGCTCTTTCAACAGATTTTGCTTGTCAAGTTTTTTAGCTTCGTTGAGCAAATTAGTAGCTTCTAACTTTCTTCTTCGAGTCAACGCTACACCGGCAAGGTTGAGTTTGGCTACTGCCAAATCCATATCCATATTCAATCCAAGTTCGATTGCTTTTTTGAAATATTTCTCCGCCTGAATCAAATTCGTTTGCGACAACATAATGCCATGCAAATAATTAAAGTAACCTTGCTGTTTTTGCACTAACGCTGTTTGTGGATTCTTGATGTAAGCTAACCATTTCTGAGCGCCAGGAAAATCCTGTTTTCGCAATCGCAAAAAAGCCAATAAGATAAATTCGTTTTTATAATACAGAAAAATCGGAAGCGCCGACAATAAAATTAGGAAAATTCCATTCCCGATATAGCCTTCAATCATCTGCCAAATGCCGGTTACAATGATCAACCCGGCGAAAATCAATTTAAAAATTCTATGAAACATGGTGTTCTATTTAAGAGTGCCCAAAGATAGTAAAAGGATTTGAAAATATTTTTATAAAACTACTTGCCAGAAAAAAAAGACTTTGTATATTTGCACTCGGTTTTGGGAAACCTACAAACCATTTAGCATTTAAATCAAGATTTTAAAAATACAAAGCAATGAGCAAAAGAACGTTTCAACCATCGAAAAGAAAAAGAAGAAATAAGCACGGATTTATGGACAGAATGGCTTCTGCTAATGGTAGAAAAGTACTAGCGCGTCGTAGAGCGAAAGGAAGACATAAATTGACTGTTTCTTGCGAACCAAGACACAAAAAATAATGGTGAGCAATCATTCATATCAAGGCGTTACTAATTTTAGTAACGCCTTTTTTTATATCTTGTCATTAAATTTTTCAGGAGCCGGGAACCTGCTATCCGCTAAATCTTTCACGCCGAACAACGGCGCAAAAGGATACCGCTGCTATCAGGGCTAGGGCACCCAACACACAACAACGATCTTACAGTCTTACAATCTAACAATTCAACTAACTACCAATGCCAAAAGACAACTCCATCAAATCCGTTCTCATCATAGGTTCCGGCCCCATCGTCATCGGGCAAGCCTGCGAATTCGACTATGCCGGTTCACAAGCCGCAAGATCAATCCGTGAAGAAGGCATCGAAGTAATCCTAATCAACTCAAATCCGGCAACCATCATGACCGATCCAACGATGGCGGATCACGTTTACCTATTGCCATTGACGACAAAGTCAATAGTTCAAATACTAAAAGAACATCCACAAATTGATGCTGTGCTACCAACAATGGGCGGACAAACGGCTTTGAACTTATGCCTCGAGGCTGATGAAAAAGGCATCTGGGAAGATTTCAATGTCAAACTCATCGGCGTCGATGTCAATGCGATCAACATTACCGAAGACCGCGAACAATTCAAACAATTGCTCGAAAGAATCGGAGTAGGCGCCGCACCAGCCAAAACCGCAACCTCATTCCTTAAAGGAAAGGAAATCGCCCAAGAATTTGGGTTTCCATTAGTCATTCGCCCTTCATTCACTTTAGGTGGAACCGGTGCCGCTTTCGTACATACCAAAGAAGAATTCGACGAAAAACTAACCTACGGATTGGAAATGTCGCCCATTCACGAGGTCTTAATTGATAAGGCTTTGATTGGTTGGAAAGAATACGAACTCGAATTACTGCGCGATAAAAACGATAACGTAGTCATCATCTGCTCGATAGAAAACATGGATCCAATGGGCATTCACACCGGAGATTCTATAACTGTCGCACCAGCGATGACTTTGTCCGACACAACATTCCAAAAAATGCGCGACATGGCGATTCTGATGATGCGCTCGATTGGGAATTTTGCGGGCGGTTGCAACGTACAATTTGCGGTTTCGCCCGATGATAAAGAAGATATTGTTGCGATAGAAATCAATCCACGTGTTTCACGTTCCTCAGCATTAGCATCAAAAGCAACGGGTTATCCGATTGCGAAAATCGCTTCGAAATTGGCGTTGGGTTACAACCTTGATGAACTCCAAAACCAAATCACAAAATCAACTTCGGCCTTATTCGAACCGACTTTAGATTACGTCATCGTCAAAATTCCACGCTGGAATTTCGACAAATTCGAAGGTTCCGACAGAACATTGGGTTTACAAATGAAATCAGTAGGCGAAGTTATGGGCATCGGCCGCTCGTTTCAAGAAGCCTTACACAAAGCGACACAATCACTCGAAATCAAAAGAAATGGTTTGGGTGCTGACGGAAAAAGCTATAAAAATTACGAGCAAATTATCGAGAAACTAACGTTCGCCAGTTGGGACAGAGTATTTGTAATTTATGATGCCATCCAACTGGGAATTCCATTATCGCGAATCCACGAAATCACCAAAATCGATATGTGGTTTCTCAGACAATACGAAGAATTATACCAAATCGAAAAAGAAATATCCAAATATAAAATCGATTCACTTCCAAAAGAATTATTACTCGAAGCCAAACAAAAAGGCTACGGCGACAGACAAATTGCACACATGTTGGGTTGTCTCGAAAGTCAAGTTTATAAATTGCGGGAAGAACAAAACGTCAAACGTGTATACAAATTGGTTGATACTTGCGCCGCAGAGTTCACCGCAAAAACACCTTATTATTACTCCACTTTCGAAGCCGAAATAGAAACCGCTGACGGTAATCGTTATGTAGATAACGAAAGTATTGTAACTGATAAAAAGAAAGTAGTCGTTTTAGGTTCAGGGCCAAACCGCATCGGACAAGGCATCGAGTTTGATTATTCATGCGTGCATGGCGTATTGGCTGCGAAAGAATGCGGTTACGAAACCATCATGATCAATTGCAATCCCGAAACGGTTTCCACTGATTTTGACACGGCTGATAAATTGTATTTCGAACCTGTTTTCTGGGAACATATTTACGACATCATTCGACACGAAAAACCAGAAGGTGTGATTGTGCAACTCGGTGGGCAAACCGCTTTAAAACTCGCAGAAAAACTCGATCGTTACGGAATCAAAATTCTCGGAACTAGTTTTGACGCTTTAGATTTGGCTGAAGATCGCGGTCGTTTCTCAGAATTGCTGACCGAACTAAAAATTCCATTTCCACAATTTGGAGTCGCAGAAAATGCCGACCAAGCTTCTGCTTTAGCTGATGTTTTAGATTTTCCATTGCTTGTTCGACCTTCCTATGTGCTTGGTGGGCAAGGCATGAAAATCGTCATCAACAAACAAGAACTCGAAGAACATGTTATCGATTTACTCAAAAATATTCCAGGAAATAAATTGCTTTTAGATCATTATCTCGATGGCGCCATTGAAGCCGAAGCCGATGCGATTTGTGATGGAGAAAACGTATACATCATCGGAATCATGGAGCACATCGAACCTTGCGGAATCCATTCCGGCGATTCGAATGCGACTTTGCCACCGTTTAATTTGGGTGAATTTGTGATGCAGCAAATTAAAGATCACACCAAGAAAATTGCTTTGGCGCTAAGAACGGTTGGATTAATCAACATTCAATTTGCGATCAAAGACGATACTGTTTACATCATCGAAGCCAATCCACGTGCTTCGCGAACGGTACCTTTTATTGCCAAAGCGTATGGCGAACCGTATGTGAATTATGCAACGAAAGTGATGTTGGGTGTGAATAAAGTGACTGATTTTGCATTCAATCCACAACTCAAAGGCTACGCGATTAAGCAACCGGTGTTTTCGTTTAGTAAATTTAAGAATGTCAATAAAGCACTTGGCCCCGAAATGAAATCGACCGGTGAAAGCATTTTATTTATTGATGATTTGAAAGACGATCAGTTCTACGAATTATACAGTAGAAGGAAAATGTATTTGAGCAAGTAAAAGCCCATTTGCAATTAATAATTATAGCCACGACTCGAACGAAGTGAACAGGTGAAACAATTCACAATCAAAAGTGAATCGTGGCTATATTTTTGCATTATTCACACCGGTAAAATGGAGATGTTCTTCATCAACGGGAACCATGCATTTCACATCATTCGTACCGATATACCATTCAACGCAATAGCCATTCGGGTCGATTTCATCCTGACCAAGCAATATCTCGAAAGCCTCTTGTATAGATCCAGCATTCTGCGTATAATCTTTAAGATAATAAGTATTGTAATGCCCTTTTTTTATTATGAATGGCTCTAATCCGAGTGCTTCTGTTTCTCCTTTTTCGAGTTCTTCTGCGGCGGCTTTGTAGATAATTTCCCCATGTTCATCAGGTTTTGAAATTCCAAAGAAACGTCTGTTGTCTTTGAGTGGAAACTTGTCATGCAATTGTTGGTGTGCTTCTTCAATGCCTTCAGGAAAATGATTGGCTGTAATGCACATGACTTTGATGTCTTCCGATAAACTAAAATGGTCCATGATTTTATAATTGAGAGTCTCTCAAATTTATAGAAAATCACTCAGGAAATTGTTATACTATTTGGGTTATAATTAGCATTAATATTATTAAATGAAAGATGCCAAATTGGTTTTTACGGTTTTACTATTCCTTAATAAATTTCACAATGTCGTTGTCAATCGATATAAAATACAATCCAGATTTTAGGTTTGTAATGTTGATCGTTGTATTCGAATTGATTTTTCCTTCTTGAATCAATTGCCCTTGAATACTCAAGATTTTATAGAAATCCTGTTTATTTCCTTTTACAAATAATTCATTTGTTGCCGGATTCGGCGCTAGTGTCCATGATATTTTATCGGATGAAAAAGAAACCGAAGCGAGTGGTGCTCCAAAAATAGCTTCGAAATTTTCCGCATATTCATACGAAATCGCATTGCATGTTGCTACTTTATCCCAATTGATTGACCAAGTCATCATGCCACCCAAGTTTGGATATCCAACAACTTGTGACAATGTATAAGTTCCGGGCTTCGGGCCAGTTCCTCTTAAATATTGAATGGCTGATGTGACTGTGTTAGAAGAAGTGAATCCACCGCCGGCAGCATTCGGACAAGCAGGTAATCCTACAACGACTTTATCCGCTGGAAATCCGTCAAAGTTACCACCAGCAGTAGGAAAACCGTGAATCAACGCTTCGGTCATGGCGATAATAAAGTCGGCCGTACCTTGGTTATAAACCACACCATCGATGCCATAGATGCTACCACTGTTGTAAAGTTGCACATGGATATAATCGATATCGTTTCGCAAAGCATCGAGTATCGGAAGATAGCCACCCCATATGCCACCGTAAGCTGACATACCGCCTTGAACGTAAGCTGTTTCTGGAGCAAACGTGAGCATCATGGGTACGTTAAAAGTTGTGAAGTATTGACTTTTTATTTGACTTATTGCGTTGATGAGATTAACACTGGCTCCCGATGTAGGATTTGAAATGGTACCTGTTGCTAAAATAGAATCGCCATGTTCGATATCAATGTCGATGCCGTCAAAATGGTACGTATTTAAAATACCCAGCATCGAATTGATGAACGCATCACGGTTTTGTATTGTATTCAATGAAATACTTGTAGTTGCGCCGCCGATACTCAGCAATACTTTTTTGCCTTGAGCTTGCAAAGCTTGTATTTGTGAAATCAGTGTGGATTGTGAAACTCCATCGGGGCTGAAAAGCATATTCATATCAGAAGGTGAAGTCGGAACAGCAAACGAAACACAAATGATAGTGTACCGCGAATCAATTTGATTTAATGGAATGTAAGGAGCATTACTGTCATTCCAGTTTTGCCAATAGCCTACAAGTACCGGATTTTGGGCTTTCATGCTTATTGACAGCAAACATAAAAAAGCAAGAATGTAGTTTTTAAAATTCATATTCGATTTAATTTTTAATGAATGTTTGGTTGTACGCCACGCCATTAATTTTCACCACAGCAATATAAGTAGCACGCGCTAAATTTTCAATCGCTAGATTTTCTTCAAATTTTCCAGATGCAATTTTTTTCTCAGCATGCTGTTGAATAATTTTTCCATCCAGGTTCACAATGTCGATGGATAAGGTTGCAGGTTCATCTAAATCAAACGCGAAATGAAGCAAATCACTCGTCGGATTCGGATAAATCGTATAAGCTATTTTTGAATTCGTCGCGCTAGTATGAATACCAAGATTCGATTTGTTGATCGTCCAAGTGACGCTGCTGATATGAACCGTTGTATGGTTGTCTACATGAAGCAATGGTGCTTCATCAACAACACTAGCTGTTAGCCAATGTATGCCATCCGTAAGAGAAACTGGATTGAGTTGAAAATTTTCACTATTGGTATCAAAAGCGGTAGCATCTAATTGCCATTTGATGTGCAGCGTATTGGGTATGGGTCTCATTAATTCCGTTAATTGAAAATCAATTAAAGATTCCCAAACACTGACAAGCGAACCGTCACTGGCGTATAACTTACAATCGGATTGACCAGCGAATGAATTTTTTCGATGATACCTTCTTTACAAACACTACAATACGGTAAGTTCAGTTGTTCCATTTTGCAACTGTTTGATGTAGGCTTAAACCATAAATTGGAATTTCCACCACAGCAATAATTTTGTATACCGATGCCGTTCGTACCCACCCAATTTTTCCATTTAATTAATAACGGATCGGATTGTTGTGTCATGTTGATTTTCTCTGCGAAATATTGATCGCCGGCGTAATATTCATCGGCCAAACCTGCAAAAGAATGTCCGATTTCGTGCGCTGCAATTTCATTCGAAGCTGCATTGGCACTAAATACAGCATAAGCACCGCCGCTTCCGCCGTATTCAGGCGAGTTTCCGACAATAAAAACTTGATCGTAGTTAGGGAAATTCGCTGCCAAAACGTTCGTGATTCTGGTCGTATTGGTTACAATAGTCAAACGATGAATGCCGTAGCCGTCGTAGCGTGTTCCGAAATAATTGGTCGGGTTTGAAATTGCTGTAAAGTAACCGGAACAATCGCTCGCAGTGTTGGCATGCTTAACGCCGGATTCCGGTGAAATGACTTTAATAGCGTACACATTAAAATAGTTTTTGTATTGCGACCAAGGCGAAATAGAAAACAAATAATTGGATATATTACTCGCAGTATCCAAAAAAGCATCTTGCTCAGTGTCGGTATAACCATCGCCCATAATCACCAGATTGATGAATTTATTAGGATCACCACTGCTTTGAATCGTAGCAACATCGAATACTTGAGCGTTGATTATTTGCCATCCCAGCATAAAAAAAAGTAGTAAAGTGTATTTCTTTTTCATAGCTATAATTTAAAAGTTTGTAATTCTTTTTTCGGTGTATCTTTTAAAGTTTCCCAGATTCGAACTTTGGTGAATCCTTCTTTTTTTTGCAATCGAATGAAAAATTCGGCGTCATCTAAATCAACTTGCTTTGAAACGTATTGGTTGTTGTCATTGAGGTATTCTACATTTTTAAGTAATGGATGTTCGACGCGCTTCGTTTGAACAAGATTGTCGTTTTCAAATATCTCAAGGGTTAAATAATTTTCTGAGTCGATTGGCCTTTCGATTTCAGGCTTCATTTTTCCATTGCTTTTGGTTGTGGAAATGATTTCTATGGTATTTTGATTGGCTTTTTTTGTCATTTTAAAAACTGCAAAAACAATTTCATCTGTCGGACTTTTGGTGGCAACTTCACTTTCATTGCTTTGCATTTTTGAAGTGCCACAACAACAAAAAAGAAATGTCAGTAAAAGATAGCATTGCTTTCGAAACATCAATGAATATATTAAAAACGTTAGTATCAAATATAGTAATTTTTTATAACTGTATTTTACCATCGAACAGATCGAAAACAGATTCGCTTTTTTAATACTCGAGGAATACTTACATTTGAAAAAAAACTGACATGAAAATCACACTCCCAAATCCGAATTTATTCTGCCGATTGATTGTAATCATAGTGTTGTTTTATTCGATACAAATTCAAGCACAAGCTTTCACAGATAGTAATTTGCCTATTGTTATCATCAATACCGATATCGATTCCAATACAAATCAACCTTTAGAAATTTTGGATGATCCGCGCATTTTGGCATCGATGAAAATTATAAAAAGACCCGACGGAACCAGAAATTATCTTACAGATCAAAATACCGATTTGTATCTGGATTACCAAGGTAGAATTAGCATTGAAATACGCGGCTCCACTTCACAATTTTTATCCAAAAAGCCCTACGGATTTTCTACATTGGAAGCTGATAATACAACCAATGACAACGTTAGCTTGTTAGGAATGCCAAGCGAAAACGACTGGATATTAAACTCGCTGGCTTTTGATCCTTCGTTAATTCGAGATTATATTTCTTATAATTTGTCAAGTAAAATGGGGAATTATGCGTCACGAACGGTTTATTGCGAAGTGGTTATTAATGCTGAATATCGCGGATTGTATCTTTTGCAAGAGAAAATCAAAGCCAATTCGAAACGTGTCAACATTCTAAAAATCACTTCAACAGACAATACAACACCCAATGTTACCGGTGGTTACATCACAAAATCAGACAAAACAACCGGCAATGATCCTGTGGCTTGGGCGATGAGTTCGTACGCCGGACAAACTGATTTTATTCACGATCTACCTAAACCAGAAGAAGTTACCGGACAGCAAGAAGCTTACATTTATACACAATTTGCCAACTTGGAAACGACATCGCACAACAACAACACGAGCATCACGAATGGTTATCCGTCGATTATTGATGTTCCAAGTTTTATTGATTTTATGGTCATCAATGAGCTGGCGTCTAATGTTGATGCGTATCAGTTTAGTACTTATTTTCATAAAGACAGAAACGGAAAATTGCGCGCCGGACCGATTTGGGATTTTAATCTGACTTACGGAAATGATTTGGGCGACCTGCAATTTACTAGAAGTAGAACCGATGTTTGGCAATTCTCTAACGGCGATAATGAAGGTGCCAAATTTTGGACGGATTTGTTTAATAACCCTACTTATAAATGCTATTTGGCTAAAAGATGGAACGCCTTACAGCAAAATAACCAACCTTTAGAATACACCCAATTGGTAGCATTAATCAACAACACGGTCAATCTTATCAGTGAAGCCACGGTTAGAGAAAACGCCAAATGGGGAACGATTCCGAATCATGCGCTCGAAATCAATACTATGAAATTATGGATTGACCAGCGTCTGCATTGGATTTCCACACATTTAGGATCATTTTCGGGATGTAGTTCGGTAGTGGTTCCGGCATTGGTTATCGATAAAATCAATTATCATCCTGATGTTGCAGTGGGTTTTCCTGAGAGCAATGACCTCGAATTTATTGAAATTAAAAATACTCAAAATAGCACCGTCAATCTTACAGGAATATATTTTAAAGAATTAGGAATAACGTATAAATTTCCCAACAACGCTTCGATTTCGGGCAATCAAAGCATTTATTTGGCGAGTAATTCGAGTCAGTTTCAGGCACGATATGGACTTACAGCTTTCGGAGAATTCACAAGAAATTTATCGAATAGTACGCAAAAATTAGTCTTGGCTGATGCTTTCGGAAATACGATTGATGCGGTAGAATATTTCGATGCGGCGCCTTGGCCTGATGCTGATGGCAATGGAAATTACTTGCAATTAATTAGTACAACATTAGATAATAGTTTAGCTTCAAGTTGGATTGCTGCCAATGAAACTACATTGTCGACTTCGGTTTTTTCTACATCAAGTTCGGTTGTTGTTTCACCGAATCCAGTTTCGAATATATTGAATGTTGAAAGTGCCCATCAAATTGATGGTGTTCAAATTTTTGATGTTTTAGGCCATTTAATGTTCCGCTCGAATGAAAAATCAACCAGCCTCAAAATAGATTTTAGTGGTTATTCCAAAGGTATTTACATGCTCAATATTTTTGATGAAACGGGATCAATTACTAAGAAAATAATAAAACAATAATTTCATAATGGATTTGTTAAAAAAAATAAATTCGAAAGCCAAAGCCGATTTGAATACTGGTTTCGGGACGAATGCGAGTAGCTATGGCGGGCGTTTTATCAACAAAGACGGTACGGCTAACATTCGCAAACGCGGCCTTTCTTTTTTAGACCGTGTGAGTTGGTATCATACGATGTTGGCTATGCCTCGTTGGAAATTTCTTGGAATTTTGGTTGGGTTTTACGCTGCTGTCAATTTTCTGTTTGCGTGTATTTATTATGGAATCGGTATTCAATATTTAGATGGTATTGCCACGACTGGCTCGGAATGGGTTAAATTTGGGAAAGCCTATTTCTTTAGTGCGCAGACTTTTACAACAGTAGGTTATGGGCATATTAGTCCCAATGGGTTTCTCACCAGCGCACTCGCCGCCGCCGAAGCACTTATTGGTTTGCTCAGTTTTGCTATTGCTACAGGATTGTTTTTCGGTCGATTTAGCAAGCCTACAGCTTTTCTGAAATTCTCACATAATGCTTTAATTTCACCATATAGAGATGGAGGGAAAGCACTAATGTTTCGAATGACACCATATAAAAACACCAATTTTACCGACGCCGAAGCTAAGGTTACACTCGGAATGATTATCGAGGAAAATGGCATGATGGTCAATAAATTTTATACTTTGGATTTAGAAATGTCGAGGGTCAATGCATTGTCTTTGAGTTGGACATTGGTGCATCCGATTACTGAAAATAGTCCGTTGTATCAATTTACCGAGCAAGATTTCAAATCGATTGATGGCGAAATCTTAGTCTTCGTAAAAACTTTCGATGAGATGTTTAGCACTACAGTTTCTGCTAGTACGTCGTATACTTTTGAGGAATTTGTGTATGGTGCGAAATTCGAAATGATGTATTCCGACAGCGAAGATGACTCGAAAACAATTTTACATTTGGATAAATTGAATTCGTTTTATGCCGTTGACCTAAAATAAAAAAGCCTCCGTTTTGGAAGCTTTTGTTTTAACCGCAAGGTTCGCTAAGATTTTACTTCGTCAGATCGACTTTCAGTCTCGGGTCGCTAGGTTCGCTATGGAAATTTATGTTAGAAAAAAGCTTTGCGTACTTTGCGTATAACTTTGTGCACTTTGCGGTTAATTTTATTTCAAAACAAATTCAGTTTTCACATTGACTTTATTCGAGACTTTACTTTTCACTACTGATGGAATAGCAATATCATAATCGCTTGCATTGACATTGAAAGTTGAAATGATTTCGATACCGGCATCTGTTTTTCTGATTTTGGCCGTAGTCGTTAAATCATTAGTTTTTCCGTGCAATTCTAATTTTCCTTTAATAGTATATTCTTTCGCAGTTGCGGTTAAGGCACTCGCATCAAAATTTTGAATTTTCCCTTTGAATGTCGATTTTGGAAACGCATCGCTATTCATATAATTTTCGTTGAAATGTTCTTCCATCAAAGCAAGTTTAAATTTAAATCCTTTGATTAAAGCCAAACTCGCAATTTCTCCGGTTTTGACATTTAAAACACAAGTGACGCCATCATTCTTAGCTTTCACTTCTTCGAAAGCGGGAACGGAAGCTTCAAAAGTAATTTTTCCGGTTTTGGTGATCGCTTTATCTTGGGCGAAAGTGGCTGTAGTCATTAGTAATACAGCAAGTACAAATAATTTTTTCATAGCGTTGATTTTAATTTTGGAAATTTTGTGCTTGCCATTTCGCAATGATGTCGATTTTGTATTGTGGTAATCGTTGCCCACCATTAGGCATCATGCCTTCAGCACCTTGCGTTCTTGAAATTCGATCAAGTAATGGTCTTGTAAGCACAGCTTGTTTCACTTTTTCGTAATCTGTCAATGGCATTGGAGCTCCATTAATAGGTGGATCTTGATGACAAGCAATGCAATTACTTTGAATAATTGGCCTCACATGTTCTGTGTAGGTTACATTGGCTGGAATGTCGCCTTCGAGGTCATTCGGACTGTTATTTTCACAACTGATGGTCAGGAAGCCTGCAAATGTTAATAATAGCATTAATTTTAAACTCATAGCGGATTTTTTTTTTCAAAAATATATAATTAAAGTTATATATAATTATGTTTGTAATCTAAATTAAAATTGAAATGAAAAAAATTGCATTAATTGTCGTTGTAATCCTTATCATTGCTGCTACGGGGCTGTATTTTTACATGTATCAAGACCATCGTGACATTGCCAATGAAGACGCTAGTTTTTCGCTTACCGTAAAAAGCTTAGAAACTGAGTTTAGTCAAAATGATAGTCTTGCGAACAAAAAATACTTGGATAAGACTATTGAAGTATACGGTAAAATTTCGAGTTTGGATTTGCCCATTAACGCGATTGTACTCGATGAGAAAATGTTTGGCACTTTTCAACAATCTGTTCCTGAAGGATTGACAGCCGGAAAGCAAGTTAAAATGAAAGGAAGGTTTATCGGTTATGATGATCTATTGGGCGAGTTCAAAATGGATCAAGTTACCGTAAGCGAATAAGATGAGTTTTGCTTCATCCGGATTTTGATTTACTTCGTATGTTTATTGGCTGTATATTGCCATTATTTAAATTTAAAAAATACAATTGCTTTATGAAAAAACTATTATTCTTAGTATTTCTATTTCCTTTATTATCCTTTGCACAAGAAGATTTGCTTGCCGGAATGGATAGCGTTCCCAAAAACCAATCGGTTGAATCAGCGTTTAAAGCACTCAAAATTGTCAACATCGAATCGACTAAATTGGCTGCAAAAGGCGATTTTTATTTTATAGTGGCCCACAGATTTGGTTCTGTAAAAGATGGTGGTGAAGGTGCTTTCGGATTAGACAATGCCGTAACACAACTCAAATTTCTTTACGGACTCACAAATTGGTTGACCGTAAGTGCTGCAAGAAGCGAACAAGCGTTTGATTTTTCTGTGAAATACCGACTACAAGAACAATTGAAAGATGGATTTCCTATTGCCATAACAGCCTTTAATAGTGTTGGTTTTAATAATCTTTTAAAAGAAAGCAATTACCCAGAAATGAAATTCAACGATCGTATGATCTATGTTTCCCAACTTTTGATTTCGAGGAAATTCACGAAAAAACTTTCATTAGAAGTGGCGCCTACTTTTTTCCATGAGAATTTCGTAGACAATGATTTACAAGACAATTCGCAATATGCGGTTGGCGTTGGTGGTCGTTATAAATTGACCAATAGATTGTCTGTCAATGTTGATTATGCTGCGCATTTAAACAGAACAAGTACTTCTATTTATAAAGATCCTTTGTCTGTTGGTGTTGATTTAGAAACCGGTGGTCACGTATTTCAAATGCATTTTAGCAGTTCACAAGGCATTCACGAAGCTGGTTTCCTAGGGCATACAACAGGAGATTGGGGCAAAGGCGACATATTCTTTGGATTCAATCTTTTGAGGGTGTTTTAGACTGTAAGATTTTAAGATTGTAAGACTTTGAGATTGTTGGGTCTGAGACATAAAAAAACTCCAATTCAAAATTGGAGTTTTTTTATTGATATATTTTTGGATTTTATCTTATAGTCCTAAAATCTTACAGTCTTAAATCTCATCTATTATTTCTTTAAGATTTTTTGAGTGTAAGCATTGCCTTGAGCGTCTTTCAAAATCAATAAGTAAGTGCCTGTTGTTAATGATTTTACATCAATGGTTTGGTTGATAAAGTTTGGACTTAATATCAATTTACCATTCAAATCATAAATACTAGCGTTGCTTATTACCATTGACGGATTGTATAATTTAACATTGATGACATCATTAACCGGATTTGGATATACCGTGAAAGTATCGTTTTTGCTTTGGTTTACGGCCAATAGCGTAGAACCTTCGACAACAAGTAAACTTTGATCACTTGATGGGTTGAAAATCGTATCAACTGTTCCTGATGGCCATTTAATGACTACTTTATCAATAGCTGTTTCAGTTCCTATTCCGAAATGTGTATTAAGGCTACTCATGTTTTGAAAACCGGTTCCGCTTTCTACGTCTCTGATTTGTTTTCCCCAAGCACCGTAAAGTTCTACTCTTGCGCCGATACCGTTTCTGTTACTTTGAACACCTTGTAGGTTTAGTTTTAACCAGTGATTTGCATTACCGTTATTGAACAATACATTGTTACCGTTTTGAATGTCTAAGAATCCATCGTCATTTAAATCTCCAACAGGTCTGTCAACGGTTGATAAAGGATAGGTGTTTGGGTTAGGAGTGAAGTGGAAAGTTCCATCACCAAACATGATTGTACTTCCAGAATTTAACACATCAAGAAAACCGTCATTATCAAAATCATGGGCCACATATTCTCTACCGGTAGTGGTAATTAAATCATATCCTGAACCTGCAGTTACGCTGGTAAATGTTCCATCGCCGTTGTTTCTTTTTACATTAGTATTTCCATTGGATAATGAATTTACACCTACAATAACATCCATCCAACCATCATTATTAAAATCACCTACAGCTGAAGACCAAGTTTGTTCTGGATCGGCCATATTGGCTGTTGGTGCTATATTGGTATAAGTTCCGTCGCCGTTGTTTTGAAACATTTGATTGATGTTGCCACCAACACCTGAACCACCTTGCCCGCATTTGGATAAGTGCATATCGATTTTACCATCATTATTGAAATCACTCCACAATGAAGCGTAATTTCCACCGCTTGCAAAATCGCCAATACCACCTTGAATGTGATTCAGATTAGTACCATCATTCATGTATCGTCTGTTGGGTGCGTTATCATCACAAGCAAAAGCATCTAATTTCCCGTCATTATCAATATCAACAAAGTTGGTGCGTTGTACTAAATACGATTGTGTTTTTCTGTCCGTTGTATAAGCGGTTCCTGTAGCGTTGGCTTTCAAAAACGTTACGCCACTTCCTGAACCATAAATCAAGTCATTGTAACCGTTGTTGTCATAATCTCCGGCAGCGATACTCCATGTAGGTTGAACCACAGTATTGGTAAGTGCGAAAGTTGTTGAAGTAAATGTACCACCTGGTTGTTGGTATGTGATTACTAATTGTGTATTGCTTACAGCGGATACAATGTCGTCTTTATAATCACCATTCATATCTACAATACAGTTGTTGTTTCCTCCTGCAATACCCACAACTGGTGTTGAAGTAAACGACAATCGATCTTCTGCTGGCGGTGGTGCTACGAATAAAGTAAAATCAAAAGCCGCAGAACTGTATCTGTTGTCGAACGCAATGGTGTATACAGTTCCGGTTGTAATTGGAAAAGTAAGGAATGAAGAGTTAGTCCCGTTATAATCATCATTTGATCCAACGCAAACTAAATTGGTACAATCTCCAGAGTATACAATGACGCGAGTGTCAGCATTATTGTTTTGTGGTAACAATGTTGAAATTGTAACCGTGTTGTTTTCTGTTGCTGTGAAGGTATACCATTTCCCTTTAGTGGCTGGTACATTATTCTGATTGGTTAAACCACAAAGCTGCGTAGGTATAGCTCCGGTTTCGTTTGTGAACGCTGGAGCCGTAGTTGTTGAACCAAGCGCAACGGTCAATGCACTGTCGCAGTGTTCTTGTGCCATAGCCAATGTGAAGCTAAAAATGGCAACGATAAGAGGTAATGTTTTTTTCATTAGAATTTGAGTTAATTTTTTTTGAAATTCAGTTTTTATTTAATCGCAAGTTTGGGTTAATGACGAGATCCACTCTTCTAAAAGGGTTACGCCTTCATCATGCACTATTGTTCTGCCGAGCAATGGCATTCTTTCACTTTCATCATTAGAACTTAATCTGTAATGAACGATCGATTTATCGAAATTCCCCGGATTGATTAGTTTTTGTAAACTTGGACCTAATGTTTCAGCAGCGGTAACGCAAATGCCTATATTCGTTGGGTTTGAAGTTTCGCTAAAAGCAAATCGCAATGCACGATAATCACAACGAGCATGATCTTGATGGCAATGCGCACAATTGATATCGACATAAGAACGCAACCTCAAGTCTAAAGGTTTTGTGGTGTCATGATAATCAACAGTAGAAACTATATTAGCAGGATAGCTGGCTAAATAACCTTGTTGCAAAAGATTTAACAACTGGTTTTTATTTCCTCTAGGATACGCATAATCGATATTTAAGTTTTGAGGTTTTACGCCAATAGGTGTTGCTACTTCGTTTAATTTATGGCAAGCAAAACATTCTCCGTCGGAAGGAATTCTATAATCGGTCGTAATGATTTCGTTATTGGGTTTTTTAAAAGTAATCGTTTGACTGCTTCCATTGGCAAAATCGGGACCGGATACTAAATCCGCTTCTGTTTGGGCTTCATTCCATATGTACTCATAAAATTTCCAACCATCGGCTTTACGAATCATTATCCGTGTTTCGATGATTTTAGTAGTGTTTTCAGGTTGAATCGTGTTGTAATAAAAAGATTTAATTAATACAGTTCCAACTGGAAATTCAAGTGTTTTGTTGTCTGCAACATAGGTTGCTTTTACACCTTCTGGCATCCAGATAAATCTTTTTTTCAAAGCATAATCCGTAAAAAGCGAACTTGCAGGAGCATACGGAATCACTTTATAACCAGGCGTTAGGTTTTTAAGTGGTCCGATAAAGAAATGATAGTCCGACAATTTAGGTAACGGAACTTGGGTGAAATCAAACCTAACAGGCCCGTATATCGGATTGGTTGTTCTGTTAGATTCTTTTGTAATATCTACATATTCCCCTTCATCACTTGTAGAGCAAGAATGGAAAATGAATGCTGTTGCAGCTAGAAATAAAACTGAAAGGTAAAGTTTTTTCATATGATTTTTAAAATGCAAACCAAAAGTAATAAAAATTATGTAATGGTATGCATTTAATATCAAACTAATAATTAACAATGTAATTGTATAAAGATAAAGCATCGATTTTGACATTAATTTAAATAATCGTCAAACCGATGCTATACCAATAAAAAAAATAATTGCTTATATTATTTCAGCATTATTCTTTAATGAATTTTTGTGAAAATCCTTTACCATTCTCGTTTTTCAACAATAAAAGATAAGTGCCACTTTGTAGTGACTCAATGTTAATTCTTGTAGAAGTTAATGGCGTTTCCATAATTAATCTTCCGCTTAAATCAAATACTTGCGCTGATTTTAATTTTTCAGTTGAATTTGAATTTAAACTGATATTCAAAAATTGTTTGCTAGGATTTGGATAAATACTAAACACAGCACTTGTATTGCCATTTATTGCTAAAGTAGAACCTTCAGTGACTCTAAACGCTTCGTCGATGGTTGGATTTTCGTAAGTATCTACGATACCCGATGGCCATTTTACAACCAATTGTGTTATTTCAGTGGCTTGACCAAGTCCAAAATGAGCATTTAAAGAACTCATATATTTAAATCCTTCACCACTTCTGATGTCTCTGATTTGTTTTCCGAAGGCACCATAAATTTCAACTCGCGCACCAATACCGTTACTGTTACTTTGAATTCCTTGTAAAGAAACGGTTAACCAATGATTTCCGTTTGGATTGGCATAACGAACAGTGCTTCCGTTTAAGATGTCAAGAAATCCGTCATTGTTTAAATCTCCGATAGCACCTACACTAATGGCAGGATAAAGTGTTGGTACAAAAATCATATCGCCTTGATTGAACATGATTTTGTTTCCGCCACCCAATACATCAACACGACCGTCATTGTCAAAATCATAAGCTACGTTATCAATATTGGTTGCTGAATTGGTATCCCAACCAGAGCCAGCAGTAATTTCTGTAAAAGCTTCTTCGGTATTGTTAGAGGTATCTAAATTATTTTTGAAAAAATGGTGTGCGCTACCGCTAGAAGTAATGATGACATCCATATCGCCATCATTATCAAAATCTGCAACGGCTGATGACCATGTTTGAATAGGTGTAATATTAATATGAGCCTGTGCTGAGATATCAGTATACACTCCATTACCATCATTTCTGTGCAATTCGCAAGGTGGACCTGAACATTTAGAAATGAATACATCAGTATCGCCATCGTTGTCAAAATCAGAAAATAAAGTAGAATAATTTCCGCCTACAGCACCCAAATTCATAGATCCTGCAGTAACAGTTGATTGGTAATAGGTTAGATTGCCTTCGCTATCATTTAAATAATAGGCATTAGGCGCCACATCATGACAAGAGAAAAGATCTAAATTCCCATCATTATTTAAATCAGCAAAATTGGTTCTTTGACAGAAAATATATTGTCCTGGTGTGTAACTAGTGTATGCAGTACCGGTGTTATCTGATTTCCATAATGAAAGTCCACTACCGCTTCCTAAAATCAAATCATTATAACCGTCTCTGTTATAATCTCCGGCGGCTATACTCCAAGTAGGTAAAAAACTAGTACCTGGTACGGTATAATTTGAGATGCTGAAAGTTCCGCCTGCTTCTTGATAATGTATTTTTAAATTATTAGTACTTACACCAACAATATCGTCGATGTTGTCATTATTCATATCAACTACACATAAATTGTAAGTGTTGTTGATGGTTGAGATGGTTTGCGATGTATAACTTACAGGAATAACAATTGGTGTTTCCGTTAAACTAAAATCGAAACCGTCGGCGCTATTTTTATTATCCCAAACGATATAATAAGTGGCTCCGGCTGTAACACTAAAAGTTTTTTTAGATAGAAGCGAATCGGTGTTTCCGGAATCACAAGCAATTTCACCTGAATTATCATCACCAACAAGACAGTTTAATGATGACGACCCGGAACAAACACCTGAGTATACGTTAAAATTAGTGTCTTTACAGATATTCACCGCCAAATCTGAACTTACGGTAACAACATAATCTTGTGTCGGTGTATAAGAATACCATTTGGCTAATGTAGCATTAGTACAAGGCGACAGGATATTATCTTCGTCTATTGCAGCTACTGTTGTTACTCCGGCAGTAATTGGTGTAGCTGAAGAACAAGGCGTTGGTAAAAAAACATTTTCTGACAATTGAAAAGTAAATCCTAAAGAAGTCCATCGGTTATCAAACGCGATATAATAAGTGGTTCCGGCCATAACATCAAACGTTGCTGTTGAAGAATTTCCAGCACCGCCATCATCATCCCCTGCATGACAAACTAAACTGCCGCAAACTCCAGTGTATACATGAAAACGCGTGTCTCTTAATGGGTTGTTTACTGATAAATCGGTGGTAACCGTTACAGAATGATTTTCTGTAGGGGTATATACATACCATTCGCCGGCTGGTGGGCGAGTCGCTGGTACTTCACCGAAAAGTGCGCAAATTGGCGATGGTACTTGCGTTCCGTTGATGGCATCAACGACATAAAAGCCTGCAGTAATTGGTACTGCAGTAGCGCAAGTGTCTTGGGCTTTTGTGTACTGTATAAAAAACAGCAACACAAGAATGAGAGTAATTTTTTTCATAAGTAATTAAATTGGTTGGTTATAGTTGTTATTAAATTAATTTTAAGGACAATCTTGCAATGAGTTAATCCATTGTTCTATTAATGCAACGCCTTCATCATGAATGATGGTTCTTCCGTGAAGCGGCATTCTATAGGTTTCGTCGGTAGTATTCAACCTGTAATACATCATTGATCTTTCTATACTACCCGGTTTTACTATGGTGCTTAAATCTACTGGAAAGTCTTGCATGTCTTGTGTGTCAACACATACGCCCATATTGGTTCTTCCAACACCGTTCGG
Organism: Flavobacterium sp.; assembly: GCF_031411595.1. GTDB lineage: Bacteria > Bacteroidota > Bacteroidia > Flavobacteriales > Flavobacteriaceae > Flavobacterium. The sequence continues at coordinate 33,494 of NZ_JANOBI010000046.1, forward strand.
AAGACCGGTTTCAGCAAAGGCAAATCGCATCGGTCTGTAATCGCAATGTCTATTATCTTGATGGCAATGCGCGCAGTTAGCATCAACGTAAGAACGCGCTCTTAATTCGATGGGTTTTGATGTATCGCTATAATTTACAGTTGTATTGTTCTCAGATGGGAAACTGAAATTGTTCTCCAAATAACCTTGTTGAATCCACATCGTTAATTGGTTTCTGGTGCTTGTTCCGTAATTATAATTGAAGTTTAAATTTTGTGGTTTAATGCCAATTGGAATGTATTTCGTTACTTCAACTCCATCAACAACTTCTTTCTTTTTATGGCAAACAAAACACTGAACATCCGACGGAATTCTATAATTGGTACTTTTGATGACATCGTTTTGATCTTTCCAAGTAATCGGAGTAAAACTTCCTTCCAAGCTATAATAAGCTTCTGTTTGTTCGTCATTCCATACATAATCGGCGAATATCCAACCCGACGCTTTTCGAATCATTAAACGTGTTTCGATAATGCGGGTAGTATTGGAAGGCTGGACATTAATATAATAAAAGGTTTTAATTAAAACAGCGCCAACAGGCAACTCTAATACTTTTGTATCGCCATTGAAAGTCGCTTTTGTTCCTTTTGGCATCCAAACGAATCGTTTCTTGTGCGCATAATCTGTAAATAAGGAACTTGCAGGTTCAAACGATAACACTTTATAACCTGGAGTTTGGTTTTTAAGCGGCCCGATAAAAAAGTGATAGTCCGATAATTTAGGCAACGGAACTTGGCTGAAATCAAAACTTACAGGTGCGTATATAGGATTGCTTGTTCTGTTAGATTCTTTAGTAATATCAACATATTCTCCTTCATCACTCGTAGAACAAGAATGAAAAATAAAGGCTGTTGTAACCATCAATAAAACTAAAAAGTAAAGTTTTTTCATATCATTTTTAAAAATGCAAACTCAAAAGTAATGAAAAATGTTTAACAGGATGCATTTAATCTTAAACTAATGATTAACAATGTGGTTAATAAAAATAAAGCATCGATTCAGACATTTATAATTGTCAAATCGATGCTCTATTAATTTAGAATAACGTTACCTAATTCCCAAATTATTCTTTGATGAATTTTTCTGTAAATCCTTTTCCGTCTTTGTTTCTAAGTACTAAAAGATACGTGCCTGTTTGAAGTGATTCTATGTTTATTGTCATAGAAGTTAATTGTCTTTCTGAAATTAATCGTCCACTTAAATCAAATATTTGTGCTGATTTGAAAGTTTCTGAAGTATTTGATTTCAAATTGATATTTAAAGAATGTTTAGTCGGGTTTGGATAAATACTAAACGCTGCATTGGCATTTTCATTAACACTCAAAGTCGAACCTTCAGTTATTCTAAGTCCTTCGTTGATTGTAGGGTTTTCAATCGTGTCTACAATACCTGATGGCCATCTAACGATTAAAGTATCTATTGCAGTTGCTTGTCCAAGTCCGAAGTGTGTGTTCAATGAACTCATGTATGCAAAACCTTCACCACTTCTTACATCTCTGATTTGTGTCCCGAAACTACCGTGAATTTCAACTCTGGCACCGATTCCGTTGCTATTACTTTGAGTTCCCTGCAATCTTACTTTGAACCAATTGTTTCCATTTGGAACCGCATAACGAATCGTGCTTCCATTTTGGATATCCAAAAATCCGTCTTCGTTGAGGTCACCAATTGCGCCAATTGCCATAGCAGGATAAACAGTCGGCGCAAAAATCATATTGCCTTGGTTGAAAAATATTCTGCTTCCGCTGCCCAGGATGTCAACAAGCCCGTCATTATCAAAATCATAAGCTACATAATCCCTGTTGGTCAAATTATCTAAATTTAAGCCCGAACCTGCAGTGACATCTGTAAATGGTTCTTCAGTAGTGTTCGTTGTATCTAAATTGTTTCTGAAAAGAATATTTTTAACGCCTCCGTTTGAACCTACCATGATATCCATGTCGCCATCATTGTCGAAATCCGCTACTGCTGATGACCAAGATTGGACTGGCTGGCGATTGATTCCGGCGATTGCTGAAATGTCTGTGAAATGGTCTCCGTCATTTCTGTGCAATTCACATGGAGGCCCGGAACATTTTGACATGAACATGTCCCTGTCGCCGTCATTGTCATAATCTATCCAGATGGAAGCGTAATTTCCACCCGTAACTGTAAGTCCTAAATTATAGGCCCCACCTACACCTGATTGGTAATGTGTCCAATTGCCCAAACCGTCATTCAGATAATATCTGCTCGGATTGTTATCGTCGCATACAAAAGCATCAAGATTACCATCATTATTGACGTCGATAAAATTCGTTCTCTGGCAAAGATAACTGGTATTGGTAGTTTTGCTGATGTATGTAGTGCCAGTGCTGTTCGATTCCCAGAAACTAGGACCACCTCCCGCACCGAAAAGCAGATCATTATAACCATCTCTATTATAATCCCCAGCAGCTATACTCCATGAAGGCAGCGTAGTACCCGTACCCGTGACTGCGAAAGTAGAAATTGAAAAAGTACCTCCTGGTTGTTGGAAGTGTATTTTTAAATTTCCGCTGCTCACTCCTACAATATCATCTATACCATCACCGTTCATGTCTACAACGCAATTGTTATAATTGCTGTTGATGGTTGAAATTGTTTGTGTAGTATAATTCACAGGAATAATAATTGGTGTTTCGGTCAATGTAAAATCAAAACCGTCTGCGCTGTGTTTATTATCCCAAACGATATAATAAGTTCCTCCGGCGGAAACGCTGAAACTCTTTGTAGATAGCAGTGAATCCGTATTTCCCGAATTACATGCAATGACCCCTGAATCGTCGTCGCTGATAAGGCAGTTTAACACTGAAGATCCAGTGCATGTTCCTGAGTATACGTTGAAATTAGTGTCTTTACAGATGTTCTGTGCCAAATCTGAACTTACCGTAACCACATAATTCTGATTCGGAGAATAGACGTACCATTTGGCCATAGTAGCATTTGAACAAGTCGAAACAATGTTTTCTTCATCTATGGACGTAACTGTTGTTGTGCCGGCTACCACAGCGGTCGCAGACGAACAAGGCGTCGGAACAAAGACATTTTCTATAACAGCAAAACTAAACCCCGCAGAAGTCCATCGGTTATCGAATGCAATATAGTAAGATGTTCCTGCAAGAACATCAAAGGTGGCCATTGAAGAGTTTCCAGCACCGCTGTCATCGTCACCTTCGTAGCAAACCAGATTGTCGCAAGTGCCACGGTATACATGAAAACGGGTGTCTATCAGCGTTACGTTGGCCGGTAAATCTGTAGTCACAGTTACGCTATGGTTTTCAGTAGGGGTATAGATGTACCATTCGCCTGCTGGAGGTCGTGTTACAGGAACAGCACCGTATTGGGTGTCGCATAACGGAGTAGGCACCTGACTACCGTTAATGGCTGTAATGGCGTAAGTGCCGGCTGTAATCGGAACGGCAGTTGCGCAGGTGTCCTGAGCGTTTGTGTACTGCACAAAAAACAGCAACACAAGAATGAGAGTAATTTTTTTCATAAGTAATTAAATTGGTTTGTTATAGTTGTTAATAAATTAATTTTAAGGACAATCTTGCAATGAATTAATCCATGCGCCCATCAAAGCCACGCCTTCTTCATGGATGATCGTTCTTCCGTGAAGCGGCATCCTGTATGATTCATCGGTGGTGTTTATTCTGTAATAAAGCATCGAGCGATCGGTGCTTCCGGGATTTACAATCGTGGCCAAATCTACAGGAAAACCCTGCATGTCTGATGTGTTGACACATACGCCCATATTGGTTTTTCCAAGACTGCCGGCAATCCCGGTTTCGGCAAATGCAAATCGCATAGGTCGGTAATCGCAATGCCTATTGTCCTGGTGGCAGTGCGCACAGTTGATGTCTACATAAGACCGCGCTCTCAATTCGAGTGATTTAGAAGTATCTCTATAGTCGACGGCTGTGTTTTCTGCGGAAGGCAAACTGAAATTGTTTTGCAGATATCCCTGCTGAATCCACATGGTCAATTGGTTTTTGGTCGTGTTGCCGTAATTGTAATTGAAGTTTAGATTTTGGGGTTTGATACCGATAGGTATATAAGTGGTCACTTCAACATTATTGACTAATTCTTTTCTTTTATGGCAGACTACACACTGCGCTTCCGATGGAATCCGGTAATTGGTTCCTTTAACCACGTTGTTTTCATCAGTCCAGGATATCGGTGTATAGCTTCCGTCCATATTGAAGTAGGCTTCCGTCTGCTCGTCGTTCCATACGTATTCTGCGAAAATCCAACCCGAAGCTTTTCGGATCATTAATCGGGTTTCAATAATGCGGGTTGTATTGGAAGGCAGCACATGGTCATAATAAAAACTTTTGATGATAACTGCACCCATAGGTAATTCTAATACTTTGCCGTCGCCGTTGTATGTTGCTTTCGTGCCTTTAGGCATCCAGACAAATCTTTTTTTGTGGGCATAATCTGAAAATAAAGCACTCGCAGGTTCGAACGGAATTACCTTATAACCAGGTTTTAAATTTTTGAGCGGTCCAACAAAGAAATGGTAATCAGATAATTTCGGAAAAGGTGTCTGACCGAGATCAAATACTACAGGAGCTTCTACGGAAGTACTTTGTCGGTTAGAAACATCTACATAGTCTTCTTCTTCGCTCATTGTACAGGAAATGACGAGTAATGTCAGGCAAAAAACGCTAAGAATGAAAAAGTAAAATTGTTTCATAAATTTAAAAAAAGAGAATCAAAAATAATCAAAATATAAAATACAAGAACAACTATATAGTTAAATTATTGATTCATTGTGGATTCGGCAATAATTAAACTCGGTTCGCTATAATTCGTGATATGACAATTACAACCCATCAGTAAATCATAGATACTTATTTAGTAAGAAAACTCAAAACAGAAACACCCTACTTTTTTTAAAGAAATTTCTTTCCGTTTGATGAAGTAACTTAAGGCACAAGTTCCGATTCATCCGATTCGGCTCTTTTTAAAACAGTTTCCGGTAATGATTTTTTGGCTTTGGCGCCCATTTTTTTAAGATTTTCCACACGGTTAATTAAGTTTCCGGAACCGTCAACCAACTTATTCATAGCGTCAGAATAACCGGATTTGGCATCGTCTAATTTTTTTCCAACACCCACCAAGTCATTCCATAATCCGTGAAATTTATCATACAAAGCACCCGCTTGTCGCGCAATTTCCATAGCGTTTTCTTGCTGTTTCTGGTTCGCCCACATGCTGTCAATCGTGCGTAAAGTCGCTAAAAGTAAAGTTGGCGTTACGATGACAATATTCTTTGAAAAGGCCTTTTCATACAAACTTTTATCCTCATTCGTTGCTATTGCAAAAGCGGATTCAATCGGAATAAAAAGCAACACAAAATCAGGGCTCTCTATTTCATAAATGTCTTGGTAATTCTTATTGCTGAGTTGGTCAACATGGCGATTCACAGCAAGCACATGTTCTTTTAAATGTTGCAATTTCAATTCTTCGTTTTCCTCATTAACGTAGCGTTCGTAGGCAGTCAAGGTGACTTTCGAATCGATAATCATTTTCTTTCCGTCAGGCAAATTAATGACAACATCTGGAAAAATTCGGTTGCCTTCTTCGGTTACAAAACTTTGTTGCACAAAATATTCCCGGTCTTTTTCTAATCCTGATTTTTCTAACACTTTTTCTAAAATCAATTCGCCCCAATTGCCTTGCATTTTACTGTCGCCTTTGAGCGCTTTGGTCAGATTGATGGTTTCCTTGCTCATCTGTTCGTTCATTTCACGCAATCCTAAAATTTGCTGACGCAAGGCTGCATGATAATCGATGCTTTCTTTGTGTGTGTCTTCTACTTTTTTCTCAAACAATTGAATTTTATCCTGCAAAGGCGACAAGATATTCTTCATATTTTCCTTATTCTGCTCAGTAAATTTGTTGGTTTTTTCGTCCAGAATTTTGTTGGCGAGGTTTTCAAATTCTTTGGTGAATTTCTCTTGCAATTTTTCTACTTCTTGCTTTTGTTCGAGGTTGCGTTCCCATAAATTTTCAAAATCGACTTCCTTTTTAGAAAGCTGTATCGCCAAACTGTCTTTTTCAGTGCGGATGGTTTCTTTCTCTTCTTGGGTTTTTCGAAGTTGTTCTCGCAAGCCTTCAAATTGCGAATTCAATCCAATGAGTTTTTCTTCAAGACCAATTTTTTCTGATTTTGATTGCGCGGCAAATAATAGTTTTCCGATATAAATTCCAATGGCTAAGGCAATGCTGAAGGTTAGAATCGTGATAAGAGTGGCGTTCATTTTAAATTAAATTTATAGCAAGTAAATGTAAACAATAATTGCAAATGCTTTAACGGTCGATTAAAATTTATGCCGTTAAAAAAACTATTTCGATTATCTTTGATTTTCTTAAAAAAGGTAAAAAATGAAATCAAGATTCCTAGGTTTGCGAACCACCATTTATAAAGTGTCAGACCTAGAAAAAGCCAAACTATGGTACAATGCCATTTTTGAAACCACGCCTT
>NZ_JANOBI010000047.1:0-137656 GCF_031411595.1 Flavobacterium sp.
TTAAAATTTAAACAGCGAAATTTATACTATTTTAATGTTATTTTTATCATATTACTAATCAAACTCTATTTATATGAATTCAATGTTTACTAAAATCGTTAGAATAGTCTTGGGTTTGGCACTGGTTATTTTTGGTGCCAACATGATTCATCCTTTCATACCAATGGATCGGCCAGATACCCATACCGCTGCCGGGCAGTTTATGTATTCACTTGGAGCAACGGGTTATATTTTTCCTGTGGTAGGTTTCATGGAAATTATTATTGGCGCCATGCTTTTGTTGAAAAAGTGGGTAGCTTTTGCACTGATATTATTGGTGCCGATTTCACTTAACATTTTACTATTCCATTTATTTTTAGACATTCCGGGATTGTCGGTTGCTTTGGTGATTGTACTCTTCAATGCGATATTAATATTCAAACATTGGCAACAATACAAACCTTTGTTTTATTAGAATCTTATATACAATAAAAAAGCCGGCAATTACTTGTCGGCTTTTTTATTATAGTCTATTTTCCCAAGATGTCTCATCACTCTCATTATATTTTCTTTTCTCCGGTTAATATAAGAAGAAGAGTTTGATGCCTTGAATTTTCTTGGATTGGGCAAAATAGCTGCAATACCTGCAGCTTCCTTTGCATTCAGATCTATCGCGGTTTTGCTGTACCAATGTCGTGACGCTTCCTGTGCTCCGTAAACACCGTTACCCATTTCTATGCTATTCAGGTACACTTCCATGATGCGTTCCTTGCCCCAGACTAATTCAATTAACACTGTGAAATAGGCTTCCAATCCTTTACGCAAATAACTTCTGCCCTGCCATAGGAACACATTTTTTGCAGTTTGTTGTGAAATCGTACTGCCTCCTTTGAGCTTCTTTCCCTTACTGTTACTTTTATATGCCTTTTCCATTGCCTTGAAATCAAAGCCACTGTGTTTTAAAAAGTTTCCATCTTCACTGGCGATTACCGCTTTTTGAAGGTTAGGAGAAATCTCTTCCAAAGGAACCCATTTGTGGCTGTAAATAGCATCGCCCTTGCTATCAAGCTTAAATTCGATAATCCTGGTAACCATCAAAGGGGTAAACGGTATCGGAACCCATTTGAATACAATGACCGATAGGATTGATAATCCAAAGAACCAAAGCATGGCTTTCCAAATCCAGCGAAAAATCTTTTTTATCATATTCTCTATAGCTTTAGAGTTTAAGTATCTTCAGGGTTTTATTTTTCCCTTCTGAAGTTACTGTAACAAAATATACTCCTCTTGAAAAATCAGCCATATCAACCGTTGCTTTTATATCATTGACATTGATTTCCTTTATAATTTGCCCGCTGATGTTGGAAACCTTTAATTTTTCTATGAATGAGGTTGATTCAATATTCAAGATACTGTTGGTTGGATTGGGCCACACTTTAATTTTAAAGCTTTCCGAATCACTAATCGACAAAGTACTACCCTGATTTAAATCGATATTCTTTAAATAGGCAATATCTGTTGTTGTTTTGCCGATATGTTGCAGTGAAATATAAATAGTGCCTCCAACATAAGGAGTCAAATTAAACTCAAAAGGCTGGAAAGAAATTTGTTTTGATGACTGCGGATATATAATCTCACCCATTACAGTGCCATTAACCAATACCCTAAAACCAGAATCTGCAGCATTCTGATTATACAGCTGTTTGAGGTCAAATCGCAAATAAAGCGAAGTTAGTCCCGAAGCATTTACCTTGAAATTGGCTTTGGTAATATAATTTTGATTGCCTTCCCATGGATTGGTGCTTACTATATAATCGGTATTTGTAGAACCTGTCATTTTTAGCGCACTCTCGTTTTCTTCTATTACTTGGATGGCTGTGGCAGTTTGTGTTTGCTCCACAATAAGGCCATTGTGGCTTTGTCCTAAATAAATCCTTCCATAAGAATTCAGGACATCTTCATAACCTTCGTCCACCTTAAAGTCATCCAGTATCATATTCATTCCGCCACTATCACTTAAAATCAGGTTAAAGCTGTAGTCGGCACTCTGTATGGGAGTGTAATAAAATGAATTTTTTTCATAATTATATTCCGTAAGCGTTCCTTCCCTGTGAAGCATTGCATCCCTGAAATAATATTCCTGGCCTCTTACGGCACTTGCTTTCAGCGTTGCAAAATCATATTCATAATCCTTCCGTGCCTGTAATGAAAATTTATAGGACACTCCTGCAGTCAAATGAAAAACAGGCGTATAGATTCCACTTAAAAAAGAATCATCAAAATGCAGATAGGTTGTGTCGTTATAGCCTGTCATCAAATTATCAGGATCATATCCGGAGCCAAGACCCAACGTACTTAATGAAGTGTTGTATGCATGAAAATCATTCGCAGCATTGTCTTTAAAGCATTGTGGCAAAACATTCAATCCGTAATTGCTTAGTCCGTTGAAGTCCTCATACCATGGAAGGCTCTCTGCCAAACAGGTTGTTGTGATTTTCTTTGGCCCAATAGTGATTGAATTACCATTGGTACAATTAGTCGTAAAATAAAAATCGTAATTGGATGATGGCAAAAGTCCGGAAACAATTACATCCATGGTGGTGGAAGTAAGTAGTGTTCCACTTCCCTGCGTAAACCCTTCCGGTCCATATTCTATCGTAACGTTGCGCGTTCCGGTATTTTGCCAAAGGAAATGGGTCGCATTTCCGTTTACAAATTCTGTATGGATGTTGAGAGGTTCCGCACAAGACGGAAGCGATTCATAATATACATCGTCGATATAGATTCGATTGCTTACGAAAGTGTTTTCAGTAAAACCACTCGATTTGAACGCGAAAAATTTGCTGTCGCCAGTGTAGCTTGAAAAATCAACGACATACTCCATTCCGCTATGCGCCTGTCCGTCCATATGGAATGTTTGGAATGGTACAAAAGTAGAAAGGTCTAAAGGATTTTTAACTGTTCCGACAATCAAGTCCATGGTATCCACCGAATACCCATCAGGAAAATAAGCCCAAAACTTAAGTTGTTTCGTATTGTCAAAATCCGGCAGATAAGGAGAAATCATTATCCCCTCAGTACGCACTCCATTCTGAAGGCCGGAGCTCTCCACCTCGGCACAATTTGGCGCACTACTAACATTATTCATAGAATACTGAACCACGCCTGCATACATAGTGTTGTTGGAAGTCCAGCAAATGGTAGGATCCATGGTAACGAATCCTCCGCTGATACTGTTATATTGATCGAAGTTTTCATAAAAAGGAACAGTTTTGGAACAGGTTATTTTAAAGGAATACAAATCGCTCCAGTTCGTGGCATTGTTAGCGCAAATATTCCTTACGCGGAATTGGTATTTTTTTATCGATTGCAAGCCACTTAATACATACGGATTTGTATTTACTGTCAAGAATGTCCCGGTTCCTGGAACAAATCCAAGCTCACCGTATTCTAACTGCCAGGTCGTGCTGCCATCGACTGTAATATTGGAATTCCATAACAACGTTGCGCTAGTCTGTGCTGTTTGTGAAGCCATTAACTCAGTTGGCTTCCGGCATGGGTTATCAGTATATTCAAAATCATCTATAAAAAGAATATACCTTCCATTAGAGGAAATTTGCTTAATCCCGACATATTTATCTGTACCATAATACGAAGAAAAATCAGCCGTATATTGTTTCCATTGCCCAAGAGTGTACGGGCCAGTAATTGTCTGAAACGGAGTGAAAGTGGAATAGTCATCCGGATTGGATAAGGTTCCAATCACTATTTGCTGAAGAGTTGAATAGGCATCATTAGGACAAAAAGCCCAAAATTTAAGCAGTTTAGTATTGTCCAGATCTATCAATCTCGGCGTAACCAACACCGTTTTGTTTTGTTCATCAGTATCTGGAGAATCGTTTCCGCCAAATATCTTCGCAAATTTGGTGCCTGTATGGGCTGTGTAAGATCCGTATTGTCCGTTATTGTATATATCGATAAAGTATCTTGGGCTATACGAATAGTTTCTCAATATAGGCACGGTTCTTCTCCAGCAGGTGGCATTCGGATCAAATGACTCATTTTCAAATCCTCCGCTATATCCTACCGTAACTCCACTGCATCGGGTTTTAAAGATTCCTTTGGATGATAAAAGACTGTTTCCGCCCGCGCAGACCGATCTTACATAAAAATCATAGTTTGTATCGGGAGTCAAATTAGCAAGCGTAAAAGGCGAACTCGATGCATCGACGATTATTCCTGTTCCAGGGACAAAGCCAATTGGCCCATACTCAATCTGCCAAGAAGTTGCCGAAGAAGCACTGTTCCAGGAAACAGTAGCTTTATCATAGTCATAGCTTATGACCTGAATGTTGGTGGGCTCTTTGCATTGTGGGATTTCATCAAAATAAAAATCATCAAATGCAATATTTTGCTGAAAAGACGCAGCATTTGGTTCAATCTTAAAGCCAATATAGTGATGGCCCGCCGGTATCGAATAATTACTGAAATCCAAAATAAATTGCTGCCAAAAAGAACCTAACTCAAAAAGTCCAACCGGATTAACGTCTAAAGGATTTAGGGTTACCAAAGGCACAAAGGTTGTTGGATCATTTGGATTTGACAATGTTCCAACAGTAAAAGGATAATTAAGGAAATAGGCTCTTTTGTTATCATACAGCTTGAATCGTATCCTTTTGTTATTATCCAATTCAGGAACATACGGCGAAACAAGTATAGTCTTATAGGTAGTATCGGAAGTCCCGTCAAACGAAAGGTATTTGGTTCCTGAAGCTGCCATTATTGATGCTGATGATGGTGCCAGGTTGATCGTATAGAAAGAATTGGTCGCAATTTTTGTCCAACACGGATTAAAATAGGCAGATTCATCAAAACCCGTATAATATCCGGGAACGACATTTTCACATGGCGTTGTAAAGGAATTCATAGCAGTCCATGGAGAATATATTCCATCACCGCAATTAGCACGTAGCTTAACCTGATAAGTGGTGTTTCCTGTCAAGTTATTTAGGACATAATTGGCATTATTGATTGTGATGGTCTGCACCTGGGTGGTAAGCATGTTTTTTACATAGAGCTCCCAATTGGTCTGCCCTGATGTATCGAAATCCATTTGGGCACTATGCTCTGTAATATTTGAAATATTAAAATTTCCGGCAGCAATACAATTTACGGATTGCTCATAACTGAACTGATCGATGAGGCAGGCTTCAGCTGAGAAATCTACTTTTAATTTAAAAGCAATGTACTTATCAGTACCGTTATAGTCATTGAAAAGAATTGTTTTTTGTGTAAACGCAGTACTGCCTATGCCGGTGTAACTGGCCAATTCATGGAATGTTGTCGGATCGTATGGATTGGTAATGGTTCCGACCTTTACCTGACCACTATTCCCATTTCCTTTTAACCAAAATTTAATCCTTTTATCAGATGCTAAATCCTCTAACCTTGGCGAAACCAGCATAGCAGTATACGCATTGCCACAATACATCAATAGTGACTTTCCGGTGTTGCCATCATAATTTTGGTTTTCAATATTGATTTGCACAGATGTCGAAATTATATTCGATTTATATCCTCTCCAACACTGCTGAATCGGATCAGTATCAAAGTCAGCCGTGTACCCAACATAATGCGGACTGCTGGTACAGCTGTTATTTAGCGTTTCTACCTGTGACCATTCACCAGTAGGGAAACTAAGGTATTTTTTCCTAACTCTAAAATCCCATGTTTGAAAAGGATCCAGCTTATAAGATATGGTATAATAACCCGTAAAATTAGATAGCGTCCCTGTTCCTTCCGCAAAACCGGATGGCCCATATTCAAATTGCCATGTGTCACCAGCAGAAAGGCTTCCAATAGTGACCAATGCAGTTCCGTCTATTTTTAAAGCAACGGTAAAAGGAGTGTTTATAGAATGTCCTTTAAAAAAGAAAAACAATAATACTAAACAGTAATGTAATTTTGAATTCATCGCTAATGGTTATTTTGTTGCAATATAATACTTTAAACTAAATCTGCTAATTCCTGACCAATCAGACTACCGATGGCAACTCCCATTCCTCCTAAGCGGACGCCGCAAAAAACATGCTCTGAAAGCTGTTCTACTATTGGTTTTTTTGTTGAGCCTAATCCCATGATTCCACTCCAGCGATGAGCGATTTTATACTCCGTGTCAGGTAAAATTACTTCTTTCAATAATTCCTCCAAACGGTTTTGGATTAATTCCGTTTGCCCTAATTCAGTTGTGGTTTCTTCCTCAAAGGCCAGGTTCCTTCCGCCGCCCAATAAAATGCGGTTGTCGATATTCCTGAAATAATAATACCCTTTATCTAAATGAAAGGTTCCTTTTATATCCAGATTCGGAATGGGTTCTGTAATCAAAACCTGCGCTCTTGCGGGCTTCACCTGATTATTTGTCAACTGCCCGGCAAAACCATTTGTGGCAAACAATAATTTTTTGGTGGGAAAACTAAATCTCGCCAAAGCTACTTCCACTCCGTCGCTTTTTTCCTGATAAGATGTCATTTCTACCTGATTCAGTATTCTAATGTCGTTAACAATGGCTTTTTGCAATAACGCATTCATCATTTTCCCGGTATCAATCTGTGCTTCAAACGGATTAAAAACCACATATTCCTGAATGCCCTTAAAGGCGAACCGGTCGACTTCTTTGGCGAAAACATCATTTCTGAAAAGGGGTTTCAGCAGCTCATTGATAAAAGGAAGTTTTTGCAGACATTCATTATAGGTGTTTTCATCTTGCTTCAGAAACAGTTCGTAGCCGCCGTAGGGTTTGAAATCGATAACTTCATCGCCTAGATTTTTGCGCAACAACTTTAGTCCATTCCAGCGTTTTTGAATCAATTGCACCACTTCTTCCTCGCTATGCGACTTCAGATCATCTATGATTTCAGATATGCTTCCGAAGCAGGCAAAACCTGCATTTTTAGTACTGGCTCCTTGAGGCAACATTCCCTTTTCTAAAATCAATATTTTACTTTCTGGAAATTTTTCACGAAGGGCCAAACCACAATGAAGTCCAACGATCCCACTGCCAACGATAGTGAAATCTACATTTGTAAACCAATTTTTAAGTTCCCAATAGCTAAGGTGCATTTGTTTTGATTTTTTTCTAAAATTACTTATTTATATAAATTGCAGGACAATTTCTAAAAAATTTATCGCTTTTATACGAATTCTTCCTGCATTTTATTAATTAAGAGTGTAGTTCATCGATTTTTTAACAGTTTTTATCGATTTGTAGAAAAAGCATTTATTTTTGAAGGGTTAATTTCAACCGAAAAATTATGAACCGTAAATTACTAATAATTGCCTTGTTGGCAACAGTAAGCTTCTCCTTCGCCCAAAACAAGGGTTCGCTTTGGAGTGCAACTTCTAAAAAAAGCAACATGGTGCCTCTTGAGGCCAGAATGACGCTTCCGGAAAACAAGCTTTTTAATTTAAATCTTGCTACCCTAAAATCTAGTTTAAGTGCTGCGCCTGCAAGAATGGCAAATGCCAAACTATCAAACACGATCTTATCTATTCCAAATGCTGATGGCGTTTTAGAAAGATTTAGCGTGTATGAAAACCCGATTATGGATCCTGCTTTAGCAGCTAAATATCCTGAAATCAAATCCTATATCGGAATCGGTATTGACAATCCAAACGCGACTGCTTATTTTAGTGTTTCGCCATTAGGTTTCAAATCTATGGTTTTGGCACCTGATAAGTCTGCAGTTTTCATTGAGCCAATTTCTGCCGATTTAGGAACGTATACAGTTTATAGAAAATCAGATAAAAAGCAATCATTGACTCCTTTTGAGTGTAGCGTTATTGACCAGGCTATTCCTCAGGTTGACGGAGCTGCTGCAAGACCTAATGCAGATGATGCCGTTATGAGAACGTTCCGTTTGGCTATGTCCTGTACAGGAGAATACACCGCTTATTTTGGTGGTACAAAAGCTTTGGCCTTAGCGGCTATCAATAACTCTATCACAAGATGCAATGGAGTTTTTGAAAAAGATTTTGGTGCGCGAATGATTATTATTGCCAATACAGATGCAGTGATTTATACAAGTGCATCAACTGATCCTTATTCTGCGGCATCTGGAATGTCTAGCTGGAATTCGCAACTGCAATCGACTTTAACATCTGTTATCGGAGAAGCAAATTATGATATCGGGCACTTATTTGGTGCCACTGGTGGTGGTGGAAATGCCGGATGCATTGGATGTATTTGCTCAAATGGTTCAAAAGGAAGCGGATATACTTCTCCTGGTGATGGAATTCCATCTGGAGATAATTTTGATATTGATTATGTAGCTCATGAAATTGGCCACCAAATGGGGGCTAACCATACTTTTACACAAAGCAACGAAGGCACAGGCGTTCAGATGGAGCCAGGTTCAGGATCAACCATTATGGGTTATGCAGGAATTACTGCTTTGGATGTGCAACCTCACTCTGATGCTTATTTTCATGCGGTTAGTATCCAACAGGTTACAAACAACATTAAAGCTAAAACTTGTTCAGTAAATATTGCTACCGGAAATTCGGTTCCATCAGCTTCTGCTGGTTTAGATTATACGATTCCAAAAAGCACTCCGTTTATGCTTACTGCTACAGCAACAGATGCCAATGGTGATGCCCTTACCTACAATTGGGAAGAAATGGATAACCAAACGACCTCAGCAGCTCCAAGTGCTACAAAAACTACCGGAGTAAATTTCCGATCGTACAATTCTTCTACTTCGCCAACAAGATATTTCCCTAGAATGGCGACTTTATTAGTTGGTGGTACTACAACTGCAGGAAGCGAAATTACTGTTGAAGCTTTATCATCTGTTGCCAGAACATTGAATTTCAGAGTGACAGTGAGAGATAACAGAGCGGGCGGACCAGCAAACAACAGTGATGACATGGTTGTTACCGTTAACGCTGTTCCAGGACCATTTAATGTAACTGCTCCAAATACCGCAATTTCTTATGCGGGTGGAAGTACTCAGGCAGTAACCTGGAATGTTGCAGGAACAACTGCTAACAGTGTAAACTGTGCCAATGTTGATATTTTAATCTCTACCAATTCAGGGACTACATGGACGACCTTATTGGCAGCTACGCCAAATGACGGTTCAGAAAATGTGGTTATTCCCAATACTGCCGGAACAACAAACCGAATTATGGTAAAAGGAACCAATCATATTTTCTTTGATATTTCTAATAGTAACTTTACCATTACTGCAGGTTCTACTGATACTGTTGCTCCAACAGCTCCAACATTATCAGCATCAGGAACTACACAAACAACGACAAATCTGTCATGGTCGGGCGCTACAGATAACGTAGGCGTAACCGGATATGATATATATAAAGATGCCGTTTTGATTGGATCAACTTCCGGAACAACTTATAATGTTTCTGGTTTGACCAATTCCACCACTTATGTTTTCACTGTGAAAGCTAAAGATGCAGCCGGAAATGTTTCAGCGGCAAGTAATGCTGTAAGTGTAACTACCTTGGCTCCGGCTCCTGACACAACAGCTCCGACAGCTCCGACATTATCAGCTTCGGGTACCACTTTTACCAATACGACTTTATCATGGTCTGGCGCTACAGATAACATAGCTGTGACTGGATATGATGTATATAAAGACGGCGTTTTATTGGGATCTACAACAAGTGCTACTACTTTTGCAGTTGGTGGTTTAACCGCTTCCACTACATATACATTTAATGTCACTGCTAAAGACGCGGCTGGAAATGTTTCTGCAAACAGCAATACTGTAAGCATTACCACTCCAACTCCGGACACAACAGCTCCAACGGCTCCAACTTTGACTGCTTTAGGAACTACTGCATCAACTACAAACTTATCTTGGTCAGGTGCATCAGATAACGTTGCTGTAACCGGATATGATGTTTATAGAAATGGTTCTTTATTGGGATCAACAACAAGTGCTACCACTTATGCAGTAAGTGGCCTGACCGCTTCAACAACTTATACTTTCAATGTAAAAGCTAAAGATGCTGCCGGGAATGTTTCTGCAAACAGCAATACGGTAAGTGTAACCACTCTTACCAATACAGTAACTTACTGTACTTCTCAAGGTAACAATACTGCGGATGAAAGAATCGGAAAAGTAGTGTTGGGAACCATCAATAACACCTCAGCCGGAACTGCCGGTTATGAAAACTTTACAGCGCTTTCTACCAATGTGGCCAGAAGTTCATCAAATACGATAACCATTACTCCAACTTGGACCGGTTCTACTTTCAACGAAGGTTATGCTGTGTTTATTGATTACAATCAAGATGGCGATTTTGCTGATTCTGGCGAAACTGTTTTAACAAAAGCAAGATCAAAAACAACTCCGGTTTCAGGCTCGTTTACGATTCCTGCGATTGCTACGCTTGGAGCTACAAGAATGCGTGTTTCTATGAAATACAACGCAACTCCAACCGCATGTGAGGTTTTCACATACGGACAAGTTGAAGATTATACTGTAAACATTACAGCAGCTGCAAGAATTGACGAAACAACTAGTCCTGCAAGAATTTCATTTAATTTATATCCAAATCCTGTAAAGGGAGAAATCCTGAACATTGCCAACCTTGAATCACCATCGACTTATAGAATTTATAATATGATGGGACAAGAATTGGGAACAGGTAAAATTGAAAATGATGCGATTTATGTTGGAAATTTGACTACAGGAACTTTCTTAATCGAAATTTCTAACGGAACTTCATCCGCAACCAAACGCTTTATCAAAGAATAAATAATTAATAAGAATAGAAAAGCCATACTGAAAAGTGTGGCTTTTTTTATATTTGAAATTAAAAGGAGCACTGCCAGTGGCAGTGAGGTATTCAAACTTTAGTTTGCTAATATTTTCCGACACAATTAAATTTGCTACTTTTAGCCATTCAAAAAAATCATGATTACCAATGAAGAAAATCCTTTTTTTAATAGTTAGCACTATGGGCATAGCAGCATCGGCGCAACAAGTTTTATCTCCGGAAATTTTATGGAAATTAGGAAGAGTTACCGCTCTGGGAATTTCGAAGGACGGAAAAACAATCGTATACAAGGTTTCGACTCCTTCTATGGAAGAGAACAAATCCAATTCAAAATTTTATGTTATTCCTGTAAATGGCGGCAATGCTGTTGAAGTCCAGGAAGCAAAAACCAAGGAATTGCTGGCAGATAAAAATGTTTCTGCTGACGGTAAGTACATCTTATCCACCCAGGAAGTAAAAACAGAAAATGTTTTAGGAAAGGATTTTTATCCCGAATTGGATAAATCGGATGCCCAAATTTATGATGGCTTGGATTATCGTCATTGGGACACCTGGAACAATGGATCCCATAATCATGTTTTTTACGCAGAAAATGTGGATAAGGCAACTCTAACCGACATTATGAAAGACGAGCCTTATGATGCTCCCCAGAAACCTTTTGGTGGAGATGAGGATTATATTTGGTCACCCAACGGCAAAAGCATCATTTATGTTTCCAAAAAGAAATTTGGTACCGCTTATGCGATTTCTACAAATACCGATCTATACGAATACAATCTTGAAACCAAAACCACAAAAAATCTAACGGAAAACAATCCTGGTTACGACACCAATCCAGTTTTTTCACCAAAAGGCGATTTGACCTGGCTACAGATGAAACGTGATGGTTATGAAGCCGACAAGAATGATATTATTGTACGTTTTAGGAATGAAGATTATAATCTGACCATCAATTGGGATGGTTCAGTTGAGAGTTTTAAATGGAGTGCAGATGGCTCAAAAGTATATTTCGTTGCTGCAGTTGACGGAACTTTACAATTGTTTGAAGTTAATTTTCCTGGCGCAAAAAGAATCGCTATCGGTGTAAAACAAATTTCTACAGGTGATTTTGACGTTCATGACATTGTTGGTCTTAACGGAGACAACATCATCATCACCAGAACCGATATGAATCATGCTGCCGAGCTTTATTCGTATAACCTGAAGAAAAAAATATTCACGCAACTCACAAAAACCAATGCTGATATCTATTCCAAATTGGCAATGCCTAAATATGAAAGAAGATATGTTACGACAACCGATGGCAAAAAAATGTTGGTTTGGGTAATCCTTCCTCCTAATTTTGACAAATCCAAAAAATATCCAACCTTGCTTTATTGCCAAGGCGGACCACAATCTCCGTTAACACAATTTTACTCTTTCCGATGGAACTTTTCTTTGATGGCTTCACAAGGTTATGTTGTAGTAGCACCAAACCGAAGAGGCATGTACGGTCAGGGCCAAGCCTGGAACGAACAAATATCAAGAGATTGGGGCGGCCAGGTAATGGACGACTATCTTTCGGCTATTGATGATGTGTCTAAGGAAAACTATGTCGACAAAACACGTTTAGGCTGTGTTGGTGCCAGTTATGGAGGCTATTCTGTTTTCTATCTGGCCGGAATACACAAAAACCGTTTCAAGACTTTTATTGCCCATGACGGTGTTTTCAATACGCAAAGTATGTTTGGAACCACAGAGGAAGTATTCTTCAACAACTGGGATTTTGGCGGTGCTTATTGGGAAAAAGACAATGCCGTTGCGCAAAAAGCTTACAATGAATTCAACCCAATCAACTATGTAGATAAATGGAATACACCCATTCTTATAGTTCAGGGCGGAAAAGATTACCGTGTGCCAATAGGGCAAGGGCAGGAAGCTTTCCAGGCAGCTCAATTACGCGGAATCAAAAGCCGTTTCCTTTATTTACCGGAAGAAAACCATTGGGTTTTAAAACCTCAAAACGGAATGGTTTGGCAGCGTGAATTTTTTAAATGGCTGAAAGAAACATTGTAAAAAAATAATAAGTACTACATAAAAAGCCTTGATTTGAATCAGGGCTTTTTTTATTACAATTTGAAAATCCAAAAGTGAATTTATAAGAAATATTCTTTATTGAAGATTAAATGTTATGCCACCAGTCGGAGTGGTACAACCTTTGGTTAAACTTCATTGTTGGTGACACATAACGATTTAATCAATGCGGGATCGCTTAGCAATAAAACAGATTCCTTTTTCACAATCCAACAGCTACGATAAAAGGAAAAAGCCTATTCTCTGGGGAATAGGCTTTTATTTTATAATAGAATCAGAAAATTTATTCTGAACCTTTCATTTTGAAACTTTCCATAAACTTGGTGGTATAGTTTCCGGCAACATAATCCGGTTCGTCCATCAATTGTCTGTGAAAAGGAATGGTAGTTTTGATTCCTTCAATATAAAATTCATCTAAAGCACGTTTCATTTTGTTGATGGCTTCTTCCCTTGTTTGAGCAGTAGTAATCAATTTGGCAATCATCGAATCATAATTTGGCGGAATAGTATAGCCTGCGTAAACGTGAGTATCTAAACGCACTCCGTGTCCACCTGGCGAATGCAATACAGTGATTTTCCCCGGTGAAGGACGGAAATCGTTGTAGGGATCTTCAGCGTTGATACGGCATTCTATGGAGTGTAATTGTGGCAAGTAATTTTTACCGGAAATTGGCACACCGGCAGCCACTAAAATCTGCTCGCGAATCAAATCATAATCAATAACCTGTTCTGTGATTGGATGTTCTACCTGAATACGCGTATTCATTTCCATGAAATAAAAATTCCTATGCTTATCCACCAGGAACTCCACAGTTCCGGCACCTTCATACTTGATAAACTCTGCAGCTTTTACGGCAGCTTCACCCATTTTGTGACGCAATTCGTCAGTCATAAATGGCGATGGTGTTTCTTCGGTTAATTTTTGGTGACGACGTTGTACCGAACAATCCCTTTCTGATAAGTGACAGGCTTTTCCATAAGAATCACCCACAACCTGTATTTCGATATGACGTGGCTCTTCGATTAATTTCTCAAGATACATTCCGTCATTTCCAAAAGCCGCAGCGGATTCCTGACGGGCACTTTCCCATGCTTTCAATAATTCATCTTCCTTCCAAACCGCACGCATTCCTTTTCCTCCACCACCTGCAGTAGCTTTCAGCATTACCGGGAATCCCATTTCTTTAGATAGTTCCAATGCCTGTTCGTAAGACTCTAATAGTCCTTCTGAACCTGGTACACAAGGAACTCCGGCAGCTTTCATAGTAGCTTTGGCAGAGGCCTTATCGCCCATCCTGTCAATCATTTCAGGTGAAGCACCAATAAACTTGATACCGTGTTCCTGACATATTTTAGAAAACTTAGAATTTTCAGAAAGGAAACCATATCCAGGGTGGATTGCATCGGCGTTTGTAATTTCGGCGGCGGCAATAATATTGGACATTTTTAAGTACGAAAGGTTACTTGGCGGTGGCCCTATACAAACGGCTTCGTCAGCAAACTTTACGTGTAAACTTTCGGCATCTGCAGTGGAATAAACCGCTACCGTTTTGATTCCCATTTCCTTACAGGTTCTGATTACACGAAGTGCAATTTCCCCTCTATTGGCAATTAGTATTTTTTTAAACATAATTTTAATTTGAAAATTAGACAATTTGAAAATTTGAAAATGAATTCAAATGGTTACATTTTTTTCAAATTAAGAAGGATCTACCAAGAATAATGGTTGGTCAAACTCCACTGGTGACATATCGTCAACCAAAATCTTAACGATTTTCCCAGTAATTTCTGATTCGATTTCGTTGAATAATTTCATCGCTTCCACCACACAAAGAACGTCACCTTTGCCTATTGAAGTTCCCACTTCAACAAATGTAGGCTTGTCTGGCGCTGGTTTGCGGTAGAATGTTCCAATCATTGGAGACTTTATAGTGATGAAGTTTGAATTATCATCCGATGAAGCTGGCGCAGCTGGTGCGGCCGGAGCGGCAACTGGTGCTTGTGCAGCTGGCATTGCCTGTTGCATTGGCGCTTGTTGTACATAGGTGATATCTGGTGAATTCCCTTCTAATGTAGTTCTAATGGTAATTTTCACTTCTCCGGTTTCCAGCTTTACTTCAGCAACTCCAGAATTGGATACGAATTTGATTAGGTTTTGAATTTCTTTTAAATCCATGATTAGTTTATTTTAGTTAGTTTATTGTTTGTTGTATGCCCATTTTAAATAGATAGAACCCCAAGTGAATCCTCCACCAAATGCTGCAAAAATTAAATTATCTCCTTTTTTAAGTTTGTCTTCGAAATCGCTTAGCAGCAAAGGCAATGTAGCCGAAGTGGTATTACCATATTTTTGGATATTTACCAATACCTTTTCTTCGTCAAGTCCCATTCTGCTAGCTGTGGCATCGATGATTCTTTTGTTGGCCTGATGTGCAATCAGCCAGTTTACGTCGTCTTTTGACAAATTATTACGCTCCATGATTTTTTCACTAACATCTGCCATTCCTGAAACTGCGTATTTGAAAACTGTTTTTCCATCCTGGAACACATAGTGTTGACCATTTTCAACGGTTTCCTTTGAAGGAGGAAGTATAGATCCGCCGGCATCGATTTTCAGGTATTCCCTGCCGATTCCGTCACTTCTTAAAAACTCATCCTGCAGTCCCAGACCTTCATAATTTGGTTCGAATAAAACAGCACCCGCACCATCTCCAAAGATGATACAAGTCGCCCTATCCGTATAATCAATAATGGAAGACATTTTATCGGCACCAATTAAAAGTACTTTCTTATACCTACCTGATTGAATATAAGCTGCGGCGGTTGACATTCCGTATAAAAAACTGGAACAGGCAGCCTGCAGGTCATAGGCAAAAGCATTAACGGCACCAATTTGAGTTGCTACAAAAACTCCTGTCGAAGCCACGGGCATATCGGGAGTCGTTGTTGCCATGATAACCATATCGATGTCAGCCGGGTTGATTTTTGATTTGGCAATTAGGTCCTGAGCGGCTTTGATAGCCATAAAAGACGTGCCTTTCCCTTTTTCCTTTAATAGTCTTCTTTCCTTGATTCCTGTACGAGTGGTAATCCATTCGTCATTGGTATCGACCATTGATTCCAGTACTTGATTTGAGAGTACAAATTCTGGAACATAAGCTCCAACTGCTGTGATTGCGGCTGTGATTGTATTCATAAATAGGGTGTTTTTCCTTCCGCTTTTTTGAGCGCGAAAAGTTGTGGAAATTACAAAAAAAAAAATTACCTAAAGCGTTTTAAGGCGGGATATTTATTAAATTTCTTTAAAACAAAAAACTCCCACAAAGTGAGAGTTAGTTTTGTAAAAAACTTAAATTATGCTACAGCTACCGATTTGTCAATAACTACCTGTCCTCTGTAGTACATTTTACCTTCATGCCAGTAAGCTCTGTGGTATAAATGTGCTTCTCCAGTTATTGGGCAGGTTGCAATTTGAGCAACAGTTGCTTTATAGTGAGTTCTTCTTTTATCTCTTCTTGTTTTGGAGATTTTTCTCTTAGGATGTGCCATTTTACTATATTATTTATCCGTTAATAGTTTCTTTAATTCGTCCCAACGCGGGTCAATTTCTTCTTCTTTTATGCTTTGCTTTTGATTGTTAACGGTTAATTCCTTTAATTTATCAAGAGCGGGTGTTTGTAATGTGCCGTCTTTAATGCCTGGATGCGTTTTTTTCAATGGAACTGACAACACAATCATTTCATAAATGTATTGCTTGATGTCTAACTGATGTTCACCATGCGGCAAAATCAACAACTCTTCGTTGTCGTTGTTAAACTGTTCCCCAAACTGCACAACGACTTTGATTTTTCCTTTGATGGGCAAATCAAAAAGCTCTCCTGTCAAGTCACAAGGCACATTGACTGTTCCTTTGTGTTTGAAAGCGAGCTCCATCAGCGTGCTTTTCTTTTCTAAAACTACATTGACTTTGATGTCTGAATTTTCAAATTCGTCATAATCAAAATTCTCAAAGAACGATTTATTTATTTGATATTCAAACTGATGTTTTCCTAACTTTAATCCTATAAATGGAATTAAAAATTCATTTAACTGCTTCATTTCAACAACAATTTGACCGATTCCGAAGCTTCGGAATGGGAGCGCAAAGATATAAAATTATTGTACATTCAAAACTGTTGAGCGAATTTTTTTAGCGATTATTTTTTTCGAGCTGTTTTTCCTTTATTTTCATTGGGTTTTTACTAATCTCTTGGTGCTGAATTCTCGAATGAAATATATCAATCGCGAGATAAACAGCTTCTTTGAATGAGTTATAATCGGCTATTCCTTTTCCAGCAATGTCATAAGCCGTTCCGTGATCGGGAGAAGTTCTGATTTTATTTAAACCCGCCGTATAATTAACGCCTTTGCCAAACGATAATGTTTTAAACGGAATCAATCCTTGGTCGTGGTAAGTCGCAATAACCGCATCATACTTCTCATACTGGTTGCTTCCAAAAAACCCGTCAGCTGGAAATGGCCCGAAAACCATAGTTCCCTTTTGAAACAAATCTTTAATCGTTGGCATGATGATTTCTATTTCCTCTTTGCCGATGACACCATTGTCTCCGCTATGTGGATTCAATCCTAAGACAGCAATCTTTGGTTTATTAATTCCAAAATCTTGAGTCAATGATTGTTTGATGGTTTCGATTTTCTGTTTAATTAAAGCCGGCGTTAAATGTTTTGCCACTTCATTCACAGGAACATGATCCGTTAACAAACCAACACGTAAATTATCTTGAACCATCAACATCAAAGCATTGCCTTCAAGTTCTTGATTGAGATAATCCGTATGCCCCGGAAATTTAAATTCTTCAGATTGAATGTTGTATTTATTAATTGGAGCCGTCACTAAAACATCTATCAATCCTTCTTTCAACGCTTGAGTTGCAGCGGTAAAAGATTTGATGGCGTACTTTCCGACATTTTCATCATTAACCCCAAAGTTCAAATCAATTCCTTCCTTCCATACATTCAACACATTGATTTTACCAGGAATAATTTGATTCAGATGATCAATACCATGCAAGGTTGAAGTCGATTCGAAAGTTTTTTTGACAAACGATAAGATTTTTACATTGGCAAAAATTACCGGCGTACAGAATTCGAGCATGCGCGAATCTTCGAAAGTTTTTAAAACTACTTCGCTTCCAATACCGTTTAAATCCCCAATGGATATTCCGACGATTATATTTTCTGCTCTTTTCATGCTGCTCGCGTTATTTATTGCTAATTTTGACGTGCAAATTTAGTAAAATAAAACAAGAATGTTTACAGGAATTATAGAAACACTTGGGACTATCAAGGAATTGGAAAAAACAGGCGACAATGTTCACGTAACAATAGAATCGGCTGTAACCCATGAGCTCAAAATCGATCAGAGTGTGGCGCACAATGGCGTTTGTTTGACCGTTGTTGCAATAAAAGAAAATCAATATACCGTAACGGCCATCCGCGAAACGATTGAAAAAACCAATTTAAGCGATTGGCGCATTGGTGACGCAGTCAATTTAGAGCGCGCTATGAAACTTGGCGATCGACTCGACGGGCACATCGTTCAAGGACATGTTGACCAAACCGCTATTTGCAAAAATATTGAATCGGCTAATGGAAGTTGGTATTTTACTTTTGAATACGATGCTCAATTAAACAATCTCACTATAGAAAAAGGATCTATCACAGTAAACGGCGTGAGCTTGACGGTAGTTAATTCGAAAAAGAATGAATTTAGTGTGGCGATTATACCTTACACTTATGAGCATACTAATTTTAAACATTTCAGGATTGGCTCGAAAATCAACTTAGAATTTGATGTCATCGGGAAATATGTCTCGCGATTGTATTCTTTAGAAAAGTAAATAATGGTTATAAAATAAAAAACTCCGATTTACATCGGAGTTTTTTTATTGATTTTCAATTGATTGATTTTATAAATCCCATATCCCAGCGCTATTACAAACAATAGAACAACACCTCCGTCTATTGGAAGTCCCGGCGGCGGCACTCCTGGCGGTGGTGGTCCACTTGGAGCCGCATAAGCTGACGCTCCAAATAGGATTAAAAAGTTTAAAATTATTCCTGGGACAATTTTCATAGGCCGTAAAAGTAAATAAAATTTCCTTTCGTCAAAATTTTTTTCTATTAATATTTAAAATACAACATTAGGCGTTATTTCTGTTAATTACTTAACTTTTTAATAACGCTAAATCAAAAACTTTATTCTACTTACGGTGAATTATAGTTTTCGGTTCGAAAAAAAAAGACTTTCGTTTTGAAAGCCTTTTTGTGGTCCCACTTGGAATCGAACCAAGCACCTACTGATTATGAGTCAGTTGCTCTAACCGAATGAGCTATAGGACCAATTATGAGGTTGCAATATTACTATTAATTTTGCTCCGTTCCAAATGTTTGTTGGATTAATTAGACTACTTAGATTGTTGGATTGCTAGATTATTGGATTGCCAGATTTTTAGAATTTAACCATTAGCGTTCTTGTCTGACAATCTAAAAAATCGAGTAAACTAAAAATCTATTTTATCTCTTGACACAATTCAATCAAAACACCATTGGTTGACTTTGGATGTAGAAAAGCAACTAGTTTATTGTCGGCGCCTTTTTTAGGGATTTCATTTAAAACAATAAAACCTTCGGATTGCAAACGTCTGATTTCTGCCTCAATATCTTCGACATCAAAAGCGATGTGATGAATGCCTTCGCCTTTCTTTTCGATAAATTTGGCAATGGGGCTTTCAGGATTTGTAGCTTCCAACAATTCGATTTTATTCGGGCCGTTTTGAAAGAACGAAGTTTTAACGCCTTCGCTGGTAACTTCTTCAGATTTGTAGGATGGCGCGCCAAAAAGTTTTTCGAAAATGAGATTAGAAACCTCCAAGTCTTTCACAGCAATACCGATATGTTCAATTTTTCGCATTGGATTTATTTTACCGCAAAGTTCGCAAAGTTTTTCGCAAAGTCCGCAAAGTTGATGTGAAATCTATTGCCCTAGCCCTAATAGCAGCGGTTATCCTTTTGCGCCGGTGTTCGGCGGAAAAGATAATAGCGAATAGCAGGTTCCCGGCTCCTAAAAAAACCTCAGAACCTTAGAACCTCAGTTCCTTTTTCAACTAAAAATTGTACTTTTGTCGCATGGAAACAAACAGACAGAAAAAAATAGGCGGTGTCCTCCAAAAAGATTTGGTGGATATTCTGCAAGGTGAAGTGCGAAAAAATGGTATTCAGAACCTGATTATTTCCGTTTCTAAAGTTACTGTTACTACCGATTTATCAGTGGCTACAGTGCATTTGAGTATTTTTCCTCAAGAAAAAGCCAAAGAAACATTGGCTGCTATCAAATCGAATTCGATTTTAATCAAACACGATTTGTCGCAACGTGTGCGTTTGCAATTGCGTAAAGTGCCGAATCTTACTTTTTTTATTGACGACTCTTTAGATTATATCGAGAAAATCGACCATGCTTTGGCTTCCAAAGAAAACCCTATCGAAAACCGTGATTTATTAGAACGTCGCAGAAAATCGTAAGTTGAATTTTCCTCTTTACATAGCCAAACGATACCTTAGAAGCGCGAGTAAAAACAACGCGATCAATATTATTAATGGCATTGCTTCGGTGGGTATTATCGTTGGTGCGATGGCGCTTTTTGTAGTGCTTTCGGTATTTAGCGGACTCAAAGATTTCAGTTTATCGTTTAGCAACGACTTCGATCCAGATTTGAAAATGACTAGTACTTACGGAAAATCATTTCACATTGCTCCAGAACAAGAAGCGCAAATCAAAAAAATAAACGGCATTGCCGGCAGCAGCAAAATCATCGAAGAACGCGTTCTTTTTTTATTTGATGGTAAAGAGCAAGTGACTTATATCAAAGGCGTTGATTCGCTTTTTAGTCATGTTAATCCTGTTAAAAAAAACATTTACCAAGGCGAATGGTTGCAAAATAATACGAATCAAGTTGTAGTTGGTTATGGCATTTGCCAGAAATTATCGCTTGGTTTGTTCGATTTCAACAATCCGTTTGAGGTGTTCGTTCCCAAAGTCGGAAGTGGCACGATTGAAACACCCGAAAGTGCTTTCAACAAATGCAAACTCGCGCCAATTGGGATTTATGCGATTAGTGAAGACTTAGATTCGAAGTTTGTTTTTGCCGATTTGGCATTGACACAAGCGTTGCTCGAATTCAAACCCGATCAGATTTCGGGCATTGAGTTTAAACTTAAGCCCAACGCAGATGAAAAAGCAATCATCAATCAACTCAACTCAATCTTTAAAAATAAAGTCACGGTAAAAACCCGCGCGCAACTCAACGACAGCCTTTATAAAATGCTTAACACCGAAAATATTGCGGTGTATTTGATTTTTACTTTGGTGATTATTGTAGCTTTATTCAACCTCGTCGGTGCCTTAATCATGATGATTTTAGACAAAAAAGGCAACCTCAAAACGCTGTTCAATCTCGGTACTGAAGTGGGTGATTTGCGGAAAATATTCCTATTGCAAGGTTCGCTGTTGTCTTTATTTGGCGGTATTATCGGCTTGGTTTTGGGCATTATCATCGTGTTGGCGCAACAGCGATTTCAAATTATTATGATAACTCCAACACTCGCTTATCCTGTGGTTTTCTCGATTCAAAATGTGTTGATTGTTTTCGCAACGATAGTGTTGTTAGGCGTTTTAGCGTCTTGGATTGCTTCGAGTCGTGTGACTAAAAAATTATTGGAAGAATTTTAATTAGGGCGTTCCCTAAAGGTCGGGCTTTCGCACTCGCTTTTTTTGCTGCGTAAACGCCACAAAAAAGAGCTCAAACAAAAATGCTACAATCCCTAACGCAACAATTCGGAAACTATAATGTATCTCCTTTAAAATTGAATATTTAAAAATGCAACACGGATTTATAGTATTTCCATGCCACTAAATTTCTCCAGCACTTCGTCAAATGTTCGGAAAATTACTTCCGGTTCGTCACTCGTTACCATTTGAGTTCGGTATTCTTTGAAGTTCGGCAATCCTTTAAAATAATTGGTATAATGTCTTCTGGTTTCTACGATTCCGAGGTGTTTGCCTTTCCAATCCATCGCCCATTGAAGGTGGTTTTTGGCAGCTTGTACTCGATCTTCTATTGTAGGTTTTGGTAAATGTGTTCCTGTAGCGGCATAATGCTTAATTTCATTGAAAATCCATGGATAACCAATCGCAGCGCGACCAATCATAATCCCATCAACACCGTATTTGTTTTTATATTCTAATGCTTTTTCTACCGAAGTCACGTCGCCATTTCCGAAAATGGGCATCGTGATTCTAGGATTGTTTTTAACACGGGCAATGTGCGACCAATCGGCTTCCCCTTTATAAAGTTGTGCACGCGTTCTGCCGTGAATCGATAACGCTTGCACGCCGATATCTTGTAATCTTTCGGCAACCTCATCAATATTAATCGAATTATCGTCCCAACCCAAACGGGTTTTTACGGTTACGGGTAAATTGGTACTTCTGATTACGGCTTTGGTTAAACGCACCATCAAATCAACATCTTTTAGAACCGCGGCTCCGGCGCCTTTGCAAACGACTTTCTTTACCGGGCATCCAAAATTAATATCAATTAAATCCGGATTAACCGTAGATACAATTTTTGATGACATCGCCATAGCTTCTTCATCACCCCCAAAAATCTGAATGCCGACTGGACGTTCGTAATCGAAAATGTCTAATTTTTGACGGCTTTTGATAGCGTCGCGGATTAGTCCTTCGGAAGAAATAAATTCGCTGAACATCAAATCGGCTCCGTGCAGTTTACACAAACGACGGAATGGTGGATCGCTCACGTCTTCCATGGGTGCAAGAAGTAGTGGGAAATCTGGTAGTTCTATGTTGCCGATTTTGATCATGGGTTGATTTTGGGGCAAAATTACACTTTTTTGAGAAACTGAGCTACTGAGTGCCTGAGTTGCTGAGAAAAAGGCGCTAAGGTTCTGAGATGGTATTGTGCTCAGGAAATAGAGATTCGTTTCTTTTATGGCATTAGTGCTTTGAGGCTGACGAAGTTTGGATTATATTTGCAGACTAATTTCGGGGTACTGAGCCGCGTTAGGGATTGGAGCATTTTTGTTTGAGCTCTTTTTGCGCTGGCTTTCGGCGGAAAAAAGCGAGTGCGGAAAGCCCGACCCATAGGGAAACGCCCAAATGAAAGAGAAAAGAATCAAGAGACAAGACAAATAGACAGATGAAACACATAAGGAATTTTTGCATTATTGCGCACATTGATCACGGGAAAAGCACATTAGCTGACCGCCTTTTAGGTGCGACGCAAACCGTTACGGCTCGTGAGGAAAAAGCACAATTGCTAGACAACATGGACTTGGAGCGCGAACGCGGGATTACGATTAAGAGTCACGCGATTCAGATGGAATATACTTACAAAGGTGAAGACTATATTTTGAATTTGATAGATACGCCAGGGCACGTTGACTTTTCTTATGAAGTTTCGCGATCGATTGCGGCTTGTGAAGGTGCGCTTTTGATTGTGGATGCGGCTCAAAGTATCCAAGCTCAGACGATTTCGAATTTGTATTTGGCTTTAGAAAACGATTTGGAAATTATTCCGGTTTTGAATAAAGTGGATTTACCAAGCGCGAATCCTGAGGAAGTTAGTGATGACATTATTGATTTGCTAGGCTGTAAATTGGAAGATATTATTCATGCTTCTGGAAAAACCGGTTTCGGTGTTGAAAATATTTTAGCGGCTATTATTGAAAAAATTCCGGCGCCTAAAGGTAATGTTGACGAGCCTTTACAAGCTTTGATTTTTGATTCTGTATACAATCCGTTTCGTGGTATTGAAGTAATTTTTCGTGTGAAAAACGGTGAAATCCGAAAAGGTCAGAAGATTAAATTTATGGCTACGGGCAATGAATATTTTGCGGATGAAATTGGCACATTGAAACTCAACCAAGTTCCAAAACAAGTGATTTCTGCGGGCGATGTTGGGTATTTGATATCTGGAATTAAGGAAGCAAAAGAAGTGAAAGTTGGTGACACGTTGACTGACGCCAAAACGCCTACGACCAATATGATTACAGGATTTGAGGATGTGAAGCCGATGGTTTTTGCCGGAATTTATCCTGTAGATACTGAAGATTATGAAGAGTTACGCAACTCGATGGAGAAACTGCAATTAAACGATGCTTCGTTGGTTTTTTTGCCTGAAAGTTCTGCGGCATTAGGGTTTGGTTTCCGTTGCGGATTCTTGGGAATGTTGCATATGGAAATTATTCAGGAACGTCTCGAGCGCGAGTTCAATATGACTGTAATTACAACAGTTCCGAACGTTTCGTATTTGGCCTATACTAAGAAAGATCCTGAGAAAGGGCAAGTGGTGAATAACCCTTCTGACCTTCCGGAGCCTTCTAAATTAGAGCGTGTAGAAGAACCTTACATCAAAGCTACGATTATTACCAAAGCAGATTTTGTGGGTAATGTGATGTCGCTTTGTATCGAAAAAAGAGGTTTGATTACGAACCAAACGTATTTGACAACCGAACGTGTAGAGTTGACTTTTGATATGCCATTGGCGGAAATTGTATTTGATTTTTACGACCGGTTGAAAACTGTTTCAAAAGGATATGCTTCGTTTGATTATTCTCCGATTGGAATGCGTACTTCGAATTTGGTAAAAGTGGATATATTATTAAACGCCACTATCGTTGATGCTTTGTCTTCATTAATTCACGTTGACAATGCTTATCATATTGGTAAGAAAATGTGTGAGAAACTCAAAGAGTTGATTCCACGTCAACAGTTTGATATTCCTATTCAAGCGGCGATTGGTGTGAAAGTGATTTCGCGCGAAACCATCAAAGCGCTTAGAAAAGACGTTACTGCCAAATGTTATGGTGGTGATATTTCGCGTAAACGTAAGTTATTAGAGAAACAGAAAAAAGGTAAGAAGAGAATGCGCCAGGTTGGGAATGTGGAGATTCCGCAGGAGGCTTTTATGGCGGTGTTGAAACTTAATGATTAATTATAGGTTTGAGGCATTATCAGGAGAGAATCAAAACATACTAATAAAGAGAAACCCGATTGCGAAAGTGGTCGGGTTTTTTGTTTTTATTCCTTTTGTAGCCATTCGAAAAGTCGTTTGGCTTCTGCTACTTTGAATAGTTGCGTGCCTTCGTTCATTGTTGCAGCGGATCCGCAGGCAACACCCCATTGTACCACTTCTTTTAATGGTTTGTTTTTGGATAATGCCCAAACCATTGCACCAACCATACTATCCCCCGCTCCTACAGTACTCTTGCGAACTACATTGGGAGCGGGCACTACAATTGTTTGATCTTTAGTCACCAAAATTGCTCCATGCGGACCAAGAGAAACTACCACAATTTGAGCACTCCCTTTTAGGATTAGTTTTTTGGCTGCATCGGCTACTTCGTCCATTTCTAATTTTTCTACACCAATTAGTTTTGCAAGTTCCCCTACGTTTGGTTTTACTAAATAAACTCCGGATTCTAGTACCTTTTTGAGAGCATCTCCGGATGTATCAACGATTATTTTTGTTTCAGGGACTATCGCTTTTACAATTTGTTGGTAAAAATCAGCAGATAACTTTTTGTTTAGGCTGCCACTAAGTACAAGATATTTCGAGGATGTGCTTTTCAAAATTTGTATTATTTGTTGCTGTTCCGCTTCTGAAAGTGTAGCTCCAGGAAAACCAAATCGATATTGTAATTTGGTGTGGATATCGAAGGCGACAAAATTTTCTCGCGTCCAATTTTTTGTTGGAATTACAAGTGTTGGAATGGCTTCTTTTTGAAGACATGCTTCGAGCATGCTTCCAATTGGTCCTCCGGAAGTGAAGATGCTCAAACTTTCGCCACCTAAGCGATGAATGGCTTTAGACACATTGATTCCGCCGCCGCCGGCATCAAACTGTGGTTCTTCACAACGGATTTTTTGCTCGGCGATCAAGCCTGAAAACTGAGCGCTTTTATCAAGGGCAGGATTGACCGTAAGCGTTATGATATCGTAGGATTTCATTCTTTCATTTTCATTTAAAGGTCGGCAAAATATACCGAATATCCCCAACTCTTATTAAAAAACAACACTTCTTTACTCTTTAAAACCTTTGCATCTTTGTACCTTTGTGCTCTATAAAATAAAAAAAATGATAGAAGATAAAACCCCACAACGCACTAGCATTGCCCAATTGGGAGAATTCGGTTTGATTAATCACTTGACCAAAAATTTTGAAATCAATCAACCTTCAACATTAAAAGGGATTGGCGATGATGCTGCAGTTTTGGATTTTAAGGATAAGAAAGTTGTTGTTTCTACCGATTTGTTGGTGGAAGGTATTCATTTTGATTTGGCCTATATGCCTTTGAAACATTTGGGATACAAGGCGGTTGTTGTGAATGTGTCTGACATTTGTGCGATGAATGCAAAGGCAACGCAGATTACAGTTTCAGTAGCGGTTTCGAATAGATTTCCTTTGGAAGCATTAGAGGAATTATTTGCGGGAATTACTTTGGCGGCGAACGAATATAAAGTCGATGTGATTGGCGGCGATACAACTTCTTCCCAAAAAGGATTGACCATTAGTATCACGGCGATTGGTGAAGCGGATGAGGATGAAATCGTTTATAGAAATGGTGCTAAGGCAAATGATTTGTTGGTTGTTACCGGCGACATAGGTGCGGCTTATATGGGATTACAAGTTTTGGAGCGTGAAAAACAAGTGTTTCAAGTGAATCCGAATTCACAGCCAGATTTAGATGCTTATACTTATTTAATCGAGCGTCAGTTGAAACCTGAAGCGCGCAAAGACATTCGAACTTTGTTGCATGCTTTGGAAATCAAACCTACTTCGATGATTGATATTTCGGATGGTTTGTCTTCAGAGATTATTCATATTTGTAAACAATCTACTGTAGGATGTAATTTGTATGAAGACAAGTTGCCTTTAGATCCGCAATTTATGAACGTTTGTGAAGAATTTCAAATAGACAGTACAACCGTTGCGATTAATGGCGGTGAGGATTATGAATTGCTGTTTACAATTGATATGGGTGATTTCGAAAAAATTAAAGGAAATCCTAATTTCACAGTTATTGGTCATATGGTTCAGGAAAGTGAAGGCATTCATCTGATTACAAGAGCTGATACCAAAATTCCTTTAAAAGCCCGTGGTTGGAATGCTATACAAGAAGAATAGATTGTTCACTTATAGACACAAAAAAAGCGACACTCCCTAATTTGTCGCTTTTTTTTATACTTTGTAGTAAGTAAGTTATAGGTATTTCTTGATTGGGCCAAAAAGGATTTTATGCGATACTCACTACTTTGTAATATGCTTATGTTATACGACTACTACCTCAATAACATATTGCTAAATTACTATGAAAGCTTGCATTGGCGTCTGAGGTTTCCCTCAAAACCTTTTGTGGTTTCCCGCATTTTTCATTACGGTTTCCCGCAACAGTTAAATCATTCCTTTGTTTTTGGCTTCTCGAATTAAGTCGATATCACTTCCACCTTTAATTTCGAGTATATCTTTTAGATTCAATTTCCTTTTTTCGACAGCGCTAAGTGACAGCGGGACGTATTGTGGAATATCTTTGGTTTTGGTTCCTTTAGAAAGGTGAAATAAAATTTGTTTGTCGAAGGCGTCAATTTCGATATTATCGTATTGAATCTGACTCACCAATTTCACTACAGTTTGACTATAATAATTTTCATCTTTGAGTATTTTATCAAAAGCCAATAAGAGTTCATCAAACGTTAAATCATTTTTAATCACCAATCCGTTAGGGTTGATATTTTTAATGATGGTATTTATTTTTAATAACTCTGTATGCATCGTCAGCAAAATTATTTTGCAATCGGGCATTTCTTTTTTAATGAGTTGTGCTAAATCTTCGCCTGAAAAAATACTTTTCTCTTCATAAACCGGCATGCTCAAATCGAAAAAAGCAATTCCGAATGGTTCCGGAGCTTCCGTTATGGCTTCGTATCCTGTTTTACAATCCTTAGCTTGGGTAATCGAAAACTCATATTCGCCTTTTGCATTATATCCTTTTATGGCGTTCTTATAGGCTTCGATGATGAAAGGATGATCGTCTACAATTAGAATGTTTATTGGTGTTGCCATGATTGTGTTTTTTATATTGGTATTCTCACGATGACGGTAGTTCCTTCGTTTACTTTTGATTTAATTTCTGCACTACCTTCACATGATTTTGCTCTTGAAAATATATTCTGCAAACCTATACCTTTTTTCTTTCTGTTTAACGAGAATCCGTTTCCATCGTCAAAAATTTCTAATAAAAGGTGGTTGTCTTTTTTTAAAATACTGACAATAACGTTTTTAGCTTGTGCGTGTTTTTCGATATTTTGGACGGCTTCTTGTAGTATTCTAAAAAGGTGAATTTTCTTAAATCCAGCAAGCATTTCCCAATTGATTGACATGTCAATTTCAAGGTGATAATTGCGATTTGAAATTCTTTTTTGTTCTTCAATAAACGTTTCTATAACGGCTATAAAACTAGTCTTATTGGCTAATACGTTGCTGTTTAAATCATGCGCAATATTACGAATTTCTTTTTCAATATCTTGAATTCCATCAATAAACGGCAGGCATTTTTTTATGGCTTCCGGTGATGGCTTTTCAGCAATAATATGCAGGTTAAGACGTGTGGAAGCCAAGCGATTCATAATTCCATCATGCAAATCTTGGGCAATGCGTTTTTTTTCTATTTGCCGCACTTCATCGATTTTAGTTTGTTGGTTTTGGATGAGTTGGTAGATTTCTTCGTTGGTTTTTTGTTGTGTTTGAAGAAACCGTAATTCTTTTTGTTTGTTTCTTTGGTGAATGATGACAAATAGTAAAATTCCTATCAGCAGTATCAACAAGGCGATGCCAAAAAATACCCATTTTTGTTTGATGGCTTGGTCTTTTTCTGTGGTGATTTCTTCTGTTTCGTAGGCGATTTTAGCAAACTTATTGCGTGTAACTCTTTCGAGTTGTTGCATACTATCGGATATTTTGATGTATTCTTGGGAGTATTTTAGGGCGTTTTTTGTGTCTACTTTGGAGAGTTGTTTGAGGCAAAGGAGTACATCATTAGCTAAAAAGAAATTTTTAGAAAGACTGTAAGCTTGGTGAGCATATTTTTTTGCATTTATAGTATCTTTAATTTCTCCGTAATATTCTGAAAGAAATAATTTGTTTGCATTTATACCTTGTTTGTTATTAATTCGATTATAAATTTTAGAAGCTTTATTATGTAAATTATAAATTCCATTATAGTCTTTTAATTTTAATTTAGCATTCCCTAAGTTATCAATTAATCTACAAAATATTATTGGAGATTCGAATTCAAGATTTTTCTCTTTTAATGCTATTAAATATAACTCTATTGCTTTTTTTATATTCTTTGTGTCTAAATAGTTTATCCCAATATTGTTAAGACAATAAGCACTTGAATGATTTATTGTATTTCTTTTATCTTTTGACAAAATTAGAGCCTTTTCATAGTAATAAAATGCTTTTTTAAAATCTCCTTGTTCATTTGAGCTAACTCCTAAGTCTATATTTATTCTATACTGTTCTGTTATATCTTCTAATTCATTCGCTATTTTCAATGCTTTAATTAAAAACAATTCTTGATTTAAATAATCATTACTATAAAATTGAACTTGAGCCTTGTCGTGATAAATTAGGCCTAAGTACTTTTTATTGTTAATCTTTTTAAATATTTTTTCTGCTTTCAAATAAAAATAAAAGGCACTATCATTAGCACTAATGTTCTCGTAGTAAATCCCTAGCCATCGATACGATTGTCCCATGAAATAATCGTCTTTTTTCTCAACACTTTTTACTAATTCTATTTCGCTTGTGATTTTTAAATCTTTCCAAGAATTCAATACATAAAAATTGTGAGCAATATTAATAAGTTTGTCTCTATTCAAAGAATCGTTCTCTTGTTGAACCAAACTTTCCATCGCTTTTTTTGTATACATTATACGCAATTGATATGGAGTTTTTAAGCTCTCCGCTTTTTGCATATAAATTGCCACACTGTCTTTTGTCGTATAATCGGCTATAGACTTACTCTTTGAGCATCCAAACAATGATATTAGTATTAAAAAAATAACTCCAAAAAGGTTTTTCAATATTTCTGTTTTTAGGATTAAGAAACTATACTCCTTTAAAGATAGAAAAATTAATGGAAGTTATATTCTAGTTTTTCCTCAGTAAATGTTAAACCTAAACCAATCCTCTTTTTCTAGCCTCCATAATAATATCTTCATCATCACCTTTTTGGAGATTAAAAAATACTTTTATCTGTGCCTTTCTTTTATCGATAGCGCTAATGGTTATGCCCATGTGCTCCGGAAGGTTTTTAGTTTTTATGCCTTTGGCCAATAAAGAAATAATGCGTCGATCGTAGGAATCTAAACCAAAATGTTTGGTTCCAACTTCTCTAATGCTTTGTTGCGCCGTGTGGGTATAATAGGTTTGCCCATCGAGCACGCTTTGGAATGCCTTTAGAAGCTCTTCGGATGCAAAATCACTTTTGATTAACAACGCTTCCGGATTAATTTTCTTAATCAAATTGTAGAGTATAAATGCTTCGGCGTGGGAAGTAAGCATCATTATTTTAGTGTTCTTCCAAAGTTTTTTTATCAACAGGGCCAAATCTTCTCCTGAAAAAAGTTTTGCAGCTTCGTAAGGTGGTAGCGCCAAATCGAGTAAAACAATATCGTATGCCTGATTGTTTTTTGTAATATATTCATAAGCCATTTCGCAATTGTAAGCAACTGTAATTACAAGGTTTTCAGTAGAATAATTTGAGTTCAAAATACTCTTATATCCTTCAATCATGGTAGGATGATCATCCACTATTAATATACTTATTAATCCGTTTCTCATGGCACTTCAACCGCTTTTTTCTCTATTGGTATCGAAACAATCGTGATGGTTCCTTTTCCTTTTTTCGATTTAATATCAAAGGTTCCTTCACACTCATCAACTCTTGACTGCATATTTTGAAGCCCAATGCCTTTCTTTTTGGTATTGACATCAAAACCAATTCCATCATCGGTTATAGTAAGCAATATTAGTCCGTTATCATTTTTAAACTCCACCGAAATATGTTTGGCATTTGCATATTTATTGATATTTTGTAGTGATTCTTGAAGAATACGATATAGGTTTATTTTAACGGCATTCGACACTTTGTCCCATTGTATACTTTCGTCTAATGCAGATGTCAAACGAGCTTCAAAAGAATTGGCTTGTTCTTCTAATAGATTGCTGACTATTGCCACAAAATTATTAATTAACACGTATTTCTCTCGGTTCAAATCGTGTGAAATTTCACGAATATCTTGTTCAATATTTTTTAATTCCGCCAAATAATCAAAACGACTATTGATTGAATCTTCATCGTTAAATCGGTTCAAACTGTCTAAATTTAACCTAGCACCAAATAGTCTTCCCAAAACACCGTCGTGTAATTCTTGAGCAATCCGTTTTTTCTCTTTGACGCGGTTTTCTTCAATCGTGGCTTGTTGAGAAATCATTAAGTTATAAATTTCTTCATTCACTTTTTGTTGTTGCTGTTTGAGTAAAAGTTCTCGGTTTTTAGCACGTTGTGTTCTGATAACAAAAAGTAATATTCCTAAAAATAAGGTGCCGATGAAGAAATAAAGTAACGTTCTATTTTGTTCGGTAAGCTTGTCTTTTTCTTGGATGATTTCATCAGTTTCGAAGGCGATACGAGCGAATTTATCTTTTGATTTTCGTTCTTCTAATTGGAGACTATCACTGATTTTAATATATTCATTAGAATATTGAGTTGCATTTTTATGATCTACAAGAGATAATTGTTTTAATGAGCCTAACAAATCTCCGGAAATTTTTGTTTTTTTTGCTAATTGTAAAGCTTCATTAGCAAATTTTTGTGAATTGATAGAATCCTTTAGCGTTAAATAAAACTCTGACAAATGAATCTTATTTGCAATTACTCCTGAAAACAATCCGTTTTTCTCTCTAATTTTTAAAGATGTAAAAAACAAACTTGGTAAATTGGTATAATCTCCTATTTTAAATTTTGAGTATGCTAAATTATCAATTATCGCAGAATATACATAAGGGTTGTCAATCAATAAATTTTTTTCTGAAAGTGCCTGATTAAAATTATTAATTGCTTCTTTATAATTATTTAAATTTAAATAAACATAACCAATATTATTTAAAGTGCTTGACCTATAATGAGTTTTAGACTTACTTATAACTTCATATCTATTTACATAATCCAATGCTTTTTTATGATAAACAATTGCATTATCATAATTTTTTAATTCATTAGAACAAATTCCAACTAAGTTGAAAGCGTCATACTCTTTTTGTCTTCTATTTTGATTTTTATAAAAATTCAATGCTTGAATAGAAGAAAGCTCACAGTTAGAATAGTCACTTTCATAAAGCTGAACAAATGCCTTATCAATATAATTTTTTCCTAAATTAAGACTGTCTTTTTTTTTTGCAAATAATTTTTCAGATTTTAAAAGGAAATAATAAGCGCTATCATTTTTACCAGAATCAATATAAAAGTTTCCTAATAAATTATATGATTTAGCAATATTTATTGTGTCTTTGCTTTCAATAGATTTCTCAACAATAACTTTATATGCTTTTTTAAACTCATTATTCGATTTCAAATCATAATACAATTCTAAAACATTAATCAAACTGTTTCTTGATTCTTGACTGTTTTTAGTTTTTTGAGCAATCAAAAAAGCTTTATTGTTGTATCTAATTCTTTTATTCTTAGGAAGAGACTTATTTTGAGCGTAAAAAAAATAATCTGATAAGCTATCTATAGTTTGCTTATCAGAATCCCCAGTATTTTTAGTCTTATTACAATTTGTAAAAAAAACTAACGGTAATAACAATATTAAAAAATATTTTTTCAATAGATAAAAATTGAATTATGCTAAAATAACAAATTATATTAAATAAAAAAAGGCTTTCAAATGAAAGCCTTTTTTTATTTAAAGTTTATTTACGAAAGTATTATCTATTAGCGACTTGTCCTCCTCCAATTTCTGTTAATCTATTAGCGACTTGTCCTCCTCCAATTTCTGTTAATCTATTAGCGACTTGTCCTCCTCCAATTTCTGTTAATCTATTGGCGACTTGTCCTCCTCCAATTTCTGTTAATCTATTAGCGACTTGTCCTCCTCCAATTTCAGGACTTGTAAACGAAGTCAAGACCATCATCAAAGAAAATAATCCGAATGTTAAAATTGCTTTTTTCATAATTTGAGACTTTTATATTGTTATGTGTTTAATTCGATTTTTCGAGAACCTATTAATGATTGACGATGTAAAACTACATAGCATGTCTCGTTGTGCCTAGTGTTTGCAGGCGTTTGTGGTGAATGGTGTTTGTTTGATAGTGTATGGGTGTCAAATTTTGGTGAATGAATTTGACGATTTGATCTAAATCTCTATATAATTGCCTTTTGTGATGCTATTAATGATTGCATCTACATTTTCTTTATAAGATTTAGAAAACGGCAACTTCGTAGTGGTGTTTTTAATATAACAAACCGAATTTCCGGTATGTATTCTGGAAACATAATCGATATTGACAATATAACTGTTGTGAATTCGCACAAACGGTGAAGAAAGGACATTTTCAAAATGCTTTAGTGTTTTAAACGCAGTAATCATTTCTCCATTATATAAATGAATATCTGTTGAGTTGTTATCGGCTTGCAAATAACAAATGTCTTTAGCTTCTATAAACCTGTAATCCCCATAAGATTTCACGCAAATAATCAGTGGTTTGTCTTCTTTATAAGTTTCGAGATTTGACAATACTTTCTTTATTGGGACCTCAGCATCTTCAGATTCAATTAAAATGGCGTTTTCTTCCAATCCAATTCCTGGTGACGTTTCAACTACATCTTCCGTCTCGACAATTTCGTGTTTTACCGAAATATCTTCTATTGATATGCTATTTACAGTGTTATGATCTGGCGCCTCATTAACGGTCTGAGTAAATTGTTGTTGTGAAGCTATTTTTGGATTTGCTGAAAATAGGTTTGAGTTTTCATTCGTTTTCTCAAACTTAAGAATAGACTTTCTCAAAGCATTACCATCAATCGGTTTTGATAAATAATCAAAAGCACCATGCTGAATCGCTTCTATTGCTGATGCTGAATTGTTTGTTGTAATAATAATTTTAGGAAGTACTTTCAGGAAACGATGCAATTCATTAATAAGTAGTAATGACAAATTGCTGTCCTTATTGCTAGGATTAATTTCTAAGAAAACGAATGTCGGGTGATGTTCTAAAATTAAATCTAAACCTTCACTATAGGAATTAGCAGAAGCCAGAAATTGTAAATTCTGAAATCGCGCCGCTACGGACAACGTTTTCAGAATGCTTTCTGCACTATCATCAATAATGATATATGAATACTTCATCAATTACTTTTCCTAAAATTATGTTTAGTAAAGCATTGTCGGATTCAAGGATATAAAAGTAGCTTGGGGCTTACTATTTTGATTTTAAAATTAAAACCGTCGGCTAAATTACAGTTTTTGAATATTCTATTTTGCGATTGTTAATAGAATTACATCGATTGTTAACATTATTTTACGAACGGTAAAAATATTCGCTGAACTGCATTATGATTAGATAATTTGAATGCTTTAATATGGAAAATAATAGTATTATATATTTATTTACACTAATTTTGTTTTGGATTTTTAATTTTTACTATAAAATGATAAACCATGAGTTTAAAAGCATTCCTGATATTTCAAAAGCTTTTCCAAGCGAACAAATCTGTATTGATCACTTAGAAAAATTAAGATGGGAATATTATATTGTAAGTCCGTTTGATGCTAGTTCAAAGGTATATCAGTGTCCTAATAATACTTACAAATGCAAAAATTCAGGAAAATATTTCAACGTAAAAACAGGAACCATTTTCCACAATTCTAAAATTGAATTACAAAAATGGTTCGTCGCTATTTGGCTCATTACTGAATCTCAAAAAAATATGACTTCCGTCGCTTTAGGTAAAGAATTAAATATTACTCAAAAAACAGCTTGGTATATTATAAAGCGTATTAAATCATATTATCAGTTGGAAAAAGACATCCTACCGAATGGGAAGAAAAGTTCTCTTTCATTTCAACTATCTAATGCAAACAAAATGGCAGTCGAAAAACAAGAAGATAAACTAAACCTTATGGATTGGCTGGCTTTATATCAATTTAAAAAATGAATTCAAATGCCTTAAAAATAGCGTACGGTTCTCCTCAACTACTTTTAAAAATGAGCGGTCTGGAAATACCTTGCTTCATTTTAAATGACAAAAAGCATGTGCTCCCTATTAGTGGAATTCATAAATTATTTGGTTATGAAGGGAAATCTGAAATTTGGTTGCTCAACATATTGAACACCATTTCCAAGTTCACAAAAATTCAAAAAGAATTATTACAAGCATATGAAAGTCCCATAAAAATTGAGACAAACCATTCAAAAGCGCATAAAGAAATTATTGGACTGATAGATTCTAATCTGTTTATAGAAACTTGTAAAACGTTTGTTGAAGCAAAAAACAACGGATTGTTAGGCGCCAATTTGATTAAAATTTCAAAAACGGCAGAAGCCATTCTAAAGCATACAAAAGATCAAAATATTGATGATTTAATTGACATTGCAACCGGTTATACTATTTTCAAAGAACATGTAAAGCATTCATTACAAAAATACATGCAAACCCAACTCGAAGATGATGTTGCGCTATGGCTGAGAACTTTTCCGGATGAATTTTATGCCGTCATTTTTGAAATTCATAACTATAACTGGCATACCGTAAAAGCCAAACCCGAAAACCTAGGAAAAATATTTTATGACATTATTTTTAGTAGAATTCCGAGTGAACTATTAGCCGATTTAAATGCAAATCAACCCAAAAGAGCCTACAAAAGAATAAACAACAAACCTCAAAATAACGAACATGCTGAATTGAAAAAGTATCTTGACAATTTAATAGCGTTATTAAAAACTTCGGGTAACAATTGGTTTATTTTTTTACAGTTATTAAACCGCAATTATCCTATTCAGAACTATTACAGCAAAAAATTAAGGTTTGAGACTTCAACCTCGAAAAAAGAATCGCTTTCTGCTTTCAACAGTCGTCTTAAAAAACTAACCTAAAACCATAAAAAAAGCCCACGATAAAGTGGACTTTCATATTGATTAAAACATCAATTTATACTTTGGCTTTCATCAACCAGTTTTTCATCGATACTTCATTTTCTATGATGGACTTCAATTCCGTAATTTTCACACGATCTTGTTTCATCGAATCGCGATGCCTTATTGTTACTGTTTTGTCTTCTAAGGTTTGATGATCAACAGTTATGCAAAATGGCGTTCCTAAAGCATCTTGACGTCTGTAACGTCTTCCAACGGCGTCTTTTTCATCATAAGTCACATTGAAATCCCATTTTAAATCTTCTATAATTTCACGGGCTACTTCAGGCAAACCGTCTTTTTTCACCAATGGTAAAACAGCCGCTTTTGTTGGAGCTAAAACCGATGGTAACTGCAAAACCGTTCTTATCGAACCATCTTCCAATGTTTCTTCTTTTAATGAATTCGAAAAAACCGCTAAGAACATTCTGTCTAAACCAACAGAAGTTTCCACTACATAAGGTGTGTAATTCGCATTAGTTTCCGCATCGAAATATTGCATTTTCTTACCGGAAAACTGTTCATGTGCTTTCAAATCAAAATCAGTCCTCGAATGAATGCCTTCCAATTCTTTAAAACCGAATGGAAAATTAAATTCAATATCCGCAGCTGCATTGGCATAATGCGCTAATTTTTCATGATCATGAAAACGGTAATTCTCACGTCCTAAGCCCAACGACAAATGCCAGTTTAAGCGAGTGTTTTTCCAGTATTCATACCATTGCATCTCTTCGCCTGGTTTGACGAAAAACTGCATCTCCATTTGCTCAAATTCACGCATACGAAAGATAAATTGTCGCGCTACGATTTCATTTCTAAACGCCTTTCCCGTTTGTGCTATTCCAAAAGGAATTTTCATTCTGCCCGATTTTTGAACATTCAAGAAGTTCACAAAAATACCTTGAGCTGTTTCCGGGCGCAAATATAAATCCATTGCAGAATCGGCTGAAGCTCCAAGTTTTGTTCCGAACATTAAATTGAATTGACGCACTTCTGTCCAGTTTTTAGAACCTGTTTCCGGATCGGCAATTTCTAATTCTTCAATTAATGCTTTGACATCTTCCAAGTTTTCATCGCCAAGTGATTTCGCCATTCTTTCAAGAATTTCTTTTTTCTTAGCAAGATATTCCATCACACGAGCATTCGTGGTAACAAACTCTTCGCGATTGAAGGCATCACCAAAACGTGCACTAGCTTTTTCAATTTCTTTTTCTGCCTTTTGATTTAATTTCTCAGCATAATCTTCAATCAAAACATCGGCGCGGTATCTTTTTTTAGAATCTTTATTATCTATCAATGGGTCGTTGAAAGCGTCAACGTGTCCTGAAGCCTTCCAAGTTGTGGGATGCATTAAAATCGCGGCATCTAAACCTACAATATTTTCATGCATCTGAACCATTGATTTCCACCAATATTCTCTAATGTTTTTCTTCAATTCAACGCCATTTTGAGCATAGTCATAAACTGCGCTCAATCCGTCATATATCTCGCTCGAAGGGAAAATAAATCCATACTCCTTAGCATGCGAAACGACATTCTTAAATAAATCTTCTTGTTTTGCCATAGTGCTGCAAAAATATAAAAGTGAAATTAAAAATGAACATAAATCGACATCGAATCATAGTTTTTTATAATTTTATGACATAAACGCCAAAAAGATGTTCGAAAATATTATAAGCC
Source organism: Flavobacterium sp. (assembly GCF_031411595.1). GTDB lineage: Bacteria > Bacteroidota > Bacteroidia > Flavobacteriales > Flavobacteriaceae > Flavobacterium. The sequence goes on from NZ_JANOBI010000047.1 coordinate 37,882, forward strand.
TCTTCTTTCCAAAGGTTTGTGTCGGTTGCCATTCCTTACTATTGTCTAATGAAAAAGTCATTTGCACCATTTGCAGACATGACATTCCTTTAACCAATCATCATTTAACGCCAAAAAACGAAGCTTTTAAAAAATTCTATGGTAAAATTCCTGTCGAATTTGTTAGCTGTTTGCTCTTTTTTCATAAAAAGGGAATCGTTCAGGAAATGATTCACAACTTAAAGTACAAAGGCTTTGAAGACGTTGGAATTCTTTTAGCAGATTGGTTTGCAGAAGATTTAAAATCGATTATTGGTATTGATTCTGTAAATGAAATTATTCCAGTTCCGCTACATCCAAAAAAGCTAAGGTTACGTGGTTATAATCAAGTTACTTCCTTTGGATTGACTTTATCAAAAAACCTTGATGTCACTTACAATCCAAACATTTTGAAGCGAACTGTATTTTCAAAAACGCAAACGAAAAAAAATTTATTAAAGAGAACGGAAGTCAATAATCAAAGTGTTTTCGATGTCGTATTTACCGAAGAAGATCATGGCAAACATTTTTTATTGATTGACGATGTATTAACCACCGGATCAACTTTAGAAGCATGCAGTCGTGCTTTATTGAAAATTCCCGGAGTAAAAATTAGTATTGTCTGTATGGCCATTACACATTAAAGCATAGTTTTTTGAATGATATTATTAATGTAAATAACTACTATTTTATAATTAAATAACTGATTTAATACGCTTTAAATATGATTACATTGTAAAATATTCTCATTTTAATTCTCTGTAAATCCACATCAGATTTATTTAATAATTGTTGTGATTTTTTTTCAATTCCAAGAATATAAATTGTTATTTTGTCATTCGAAAAAAGCTTTATCCTTGAAAAAACAAATTCGTTATTTTTTTATTCTTTCACTGCTTGTCATTACCGGTTGCGCTAAGCGTGGCTCGATATCTGGTGGAATTAAAGACACAATTGCTCCGGTACTTAAAGTGAGTTTTCCTAAAAATTTCTCAACAGATTTTACGGGACAATCGATTAAACTGACTTTTGATGAATATGTAAAGCTCAAAGACATCAACAAACAATTGATTATCTCGCCGCCAATAGCCAAAAAACCACAAATACTGCCGCTTACTGCCAGCAAAACTGTGAGTGTAAATTTCTTAGAGCCTTTAGAGCCAAATACCACGTATAGTTTAAATTTTGGTCAAAGTATAGAAGACAATAATGAAGGAAATCCGTATCGTCAATTTAAATATGTTTTTTCAACCGGGCATTACATTGATTCTTTATCGATAAATGGCAACATTAAAGATGCTTTGGATAAAACCCCGGATTCTTATGTGAATGTGATGTTGTATGAAGTCAACGAAAAATATAATGATTCCTTAATTTACAAGGGAAACCCAAGATATATTACGAATACTTTAGACAGTTCTGCAACTTTTAAAATAGACAATATTAAAGCCGGGAGGTATCATTTGGTGGCGTTGAAAGACATCAATAATAACTACCGATTTGATCCTAAAACTGAAAAAATAGGTTTCTATAATAAAATTATTTCGATTCCTAATGATTCGCTTTTTGAAGTTAAACTCTTTAAAGAAACTGAGAAATTCAAAGCTTTTAAACCGTCACAATCATCCGGAAGCTCAGCAATAATGGGCTATGAAGGCAACCCGAAAGGCGTTAAATTAACTTTGAAAAGAGGCGGTGAAGACATCAAATCTTATGTGACCAGAATGCCAAAGAAAGACTCGCTTCAATTGTGGTTTAAGCCTTTCAAAATAGAAAAATCTGCCGTCGATTCTCTCATGCTTTCTGTTTCTAAAGACAATTACAATAAAGACTTTACATTCAAAATTAAAAATCAAAAGACAGATAGTTTGAGAGTAAATATACCTCCTAAAACACTCGATTTAAGAGAAACTTTAACACTCAATGTCAGTATTCCAATTGCTAAAATGGATGAATCTAAAATGCAATTGATTAATAAAGATTCTACAGCCATTCCATTTAAAATGATCTATGACGAAATGAATTTAGCTTTGAACATTGATTTTCAAAAAGAACCTTTGGAAAAATACACCTTCAAATTATTACCCGATGCGCTTACAGATTTCTTAGATCAAACCAATAAAAAAGAAATTACTTTTACATTTGAAACCAAAAACACTTCTGATTATGGCAATCTTCGACTCAATTTAGAGAGTATAAAGCAGTTTCCGCTGATTGTAGAACTTACTGATAAGAAAGGTGAAGTTCAGGCTTCCTACTATTCAGAAAACAATGCTCAAATCGATTTTAATCTTATTAAGCCAGACTTATATACTTTGAGGGTTATCTACGATGACAATAAAAATGGCGTATGGGATTCTGGAAATTTCCTCGAAAGAAAACAATCAGAAGAAGTGATTTATTTTCCTAAGGAAATCGATGTCAGAGCCAATTGGGACGTGCAACAAACCTTTAGTTTAAAAAACTAAAAGCATCGCGGTCGGATAAAAAATCTAGCCTTTCCCTTGTTTCAATCATGTCGCTTTTATCAAGATTTATGATAAAAACACCTTCATTTTCTTGTGGTTCTAACACATAATTCCCAAGACAATCTACTGCTTGAGAATGACCAATATATTCGTGATTATTCTTATCAATACCTATTCGATTAACGCCAATCACAAAACATTGATTCTCCACTGCACGCGCTTTTAGTAAAATATCCCATGCATTGGTTCTTGGTTTTGGCCAATTGGCAACATAAATCAGTAAGTCGTAATTTTCTGTATTCCTGGAAAAAACAGGAAACCTCAAGTCATAACAAATCAAAGGACAGATTTTAAAACCTTGATAATCAATAATTAATTTTTCGTTGCCAGCTTTGTAAACTTTATCTTCGCCAGCCAAAGTAAACAAGTGTTTCTTATCATATTTTTTGATTTCCCCCGAAGGCAAAACAAATACCAATCGATTGTAATAACGCTCGTTTTCTCGAATGACCAAACTGCCCATTATAGCCGATTCTTTTGATTTCGCAACCGATTTAAGCCATTCAATCGTTTCGCCCAACATTGGTTCAGCTACATCCGCCGGATGCATTGTAAATCCTGTAGAAAACATTTCTGGAAGTACAATCAAATCAACTTTTTCAGCAATAGAATGGATTAATTTTTCGAAATGATTTCGATTGGCTTGCGGGTTTTCCCAATGCAATGCGGTTTGTATTAAAGCGACTTTCATCGTATAAAAATAAAAAATCCCAACCGAATGATTGGGATTTGAGTAGTATATTTTAAAAATGAATTAAGAAATACTTGCTTTTAAGTATTCTCTGTTCATGCGTGCAATATTCTCGAGTGAAATTCCTTTCGGGCATTCAATCTCACATGCGCCAGTATTGGTGCAATTTCCGAAACCTTCTTCGTCCATTTGACGCACCATATTGAGTACACGTTGCGAAGCTTCTACTTTTCCTTGTGGCAACAACGCATATTGCGATACTTTTGCGCCAACAAACAACATTGCTGAACCGTTTTTACAAGTTGCAACACAAGCGCCGCAACCGATGCACGCAGCAGCTTCAAATGCTTTATCCGCGTCGTCTTTCGGAATTGGAGTGGCATTGGCGTCAATCGTATTTCCTGATGTATTGACCGATACGAAACCGCCGGCTTGTTGAATTCTATCGAAAGCACTTCTGTCGACCACTAAATCTTTAATCACCGGAAACGCTTTACTTCTCCATGGTTCTACAAAAATCGTGTCGTTATCTTTAAACGTTCGCATGTGCAACTGGCAAGTTGTGATTCCGGTATCCGGGCCATGCGCACGTCCATTGATGTATAATGAACACGATCCACAAATTCCTTCGCGGCAATCATGGTCGAATGCAATCGGTTCTTTTCTTTCATTGATCAACTGTTCGTTCAATTGATCGAGCATTTCCAAAAATGAACTTGCGGTAGAAACATTATCAAGTTTATACGTTTCCATGCTTCCTTTGACACTTGGGTTTTTCTGACGCCAAATTTTAAGGTTGATATTGATATTTTTTGCTGCTGACATAATCTTTTATTTGTAGTTTCTAGCTGCGATTTTAATAAACTCGTATTTCAATTCTTCTTTGTGAAGTGCTTCTTTGGTGATGTCATCGCCTTGATATTCCCATGCTCCAACAAATTTAAAGTTCTCATCGTCACGCAATGTTTCACCTTCAGCATCTTGATATTCTTCACGGAAGTGACCGCCTGCGGATTCTTTACGTTGCAATCCATCCATTGCCATCAATTGTCCGAGTTCGATGAAATCGGCTACTCGTAGTGCTTTTTCGAGCTCTGGATTTAATTCGTCTGAACTTCCTGGAACATATACATCTTTATAAAATTCTTCTTTTAATTGACCAATTTCAGCTATGGCTTCTTGCAGACCTTTCTCGTTTCTGCCCATTCCAACTTTATTCCACATAATCAATCCCAAACGTTTGTGGAAATGATCGACGGTTTTAGTTCCATTGTTGTTTAAGAACATATCGATCGTTCCTTTCACTCGCTTTTCTGCTTCATCAAATTCAGCTGAATCCGTAGCGATTTTTCCTGTTCGGATATCATCTGCCAAATAATCCGAAACCGTGTAAGGCAAGACGAAATAACCGTCAGCCAAACCTTGCATCAACGCCGAAGCTCCCAAACGATTCGCACCGTGATCAGAAAAATTGGCTTCACCGGCTACGAAACAACCCGGAATTGTTGATTGTAAATTATAATCAACCCAAACGCCACCCATGGTGTAATGCACCGCCGGATAGATTTTCATTGGTGTTTCATATGGGTTTTCGTCTGTGATTTTTTGATACATCGTAAACAAATTCCCGTACTTTTCTTCAAGCCATTGCTTTCCTAAAGCCGTAACTTCTTCAGCCGTTGGATTGTGATTTCCTTTAGCATAAGCGGTTTGCTTTCCTTTGTTTTGGATTTCAGTTGAGAAATCTAAATAAACACCTTCATTAGTATCATTCGCTTCAATACCGAAACCGGCATCGCAACGCTCTTTTGCAGCTCTTGAGGCTACATCTCGAGGTACTAAATTCCCAAACGCAGGATATCTTCTTTCTAAGTAATAATCTCTATCTTCTTCTGCAATTTGTGTTGGTTTCAATTGACCAGCACGAATAGCTTCAGCGTCTTCTTTTTTCTTTGGAACCCAAATCCGTCCTGAGTTTCTCAATGATTCTGACATCAATGTCAATTTCGATTGGTTGGTTCCGTGAACTGGAATACAAGTTGGGTGAATTTGTACATAACACGGATTAGCAAAATAAGCCCCTTGTTTGTGTATTTTCCATCCTGCAGTAACGTTACTTCCCATCGCGTTGGTGGAAAGGAAATAAACGTTTCCATAACCTCCCGAAGCAATAATGACAGCATGTGCTGAGTGTCTTTCTAATTCTCCTGTTACTAAGTTTCTGGCAATAATACCACGGGCTTTTCCATCAACTTTAACCAAATCCAACATTTCATGACGGTTGAACATTTGAACGCGCCCTAATCCGATTTGTCTTGATAAAGCAGAATATGCACCTAACAATAATTGTTGTCCTGTTTGTCCGGCAGCGTAAAACGTACGTTGTACTTGCGTTCCACCAAACGAACGATTGTCTAACAATCCACCGTAATCACGAGCAAAAGGAACGCCTTGTGCTACACATTGGTCGATGATGTTTGATGACACTTCTGCCAAACGGTGTACGTTCGCTTCACGCGCTCTGTAATCGCCACCTTTGATTGTATCGTAAAATAAACGGAACGTACTGTCACCGTCGTTTTGATAATTTTTAGCAGCGTTGATTCCGCCTTGAGCCGCGATTGAGTGCGCTCTTCGTGGTGAATCTTGAAAACAAAATGCTTTTACATTGTAGCCCATTTCTCCGAACGAAGCCGCAGCGGAAGCGCCTGCCAAACCTGTTCCTACAACAATGATGTCGATTTTTGGACGGTTGTTAGGAGCTACTAATTTTAAATGGTCTTTATAGTCTGTCCATTTATCTGAAATGGGACCTTGAGGTATTTTTGAATCTAATGCCATTGGATTATGCTTTTAGAAAAAAATGAATGTATATTGGAATAATCGCAAACAACAACGGAACTACAATCGCAAATCCTTTTCCAAATGCTTTGATTGCCGGTGTATATTTGGGATGATTCAATCCTAAACTCTGGAAAGCACTGCTGAAACCGTGCAATAAGTGAAATGCCAAAATGATCATCGACACTACATACAACAAAGTAAACAACAAACCATATTGCGCATCTTGGAAGAAAGCCAAAGTGATTTTGTATAAATCTTTGTAGCCTTCTTTGATTTTCACATTAGCACCTGCATCATAAAAATCCGTTCTGTCTTTAATCAAAATCATTTTCTGATCCACTTGCGCTTTTGGCAAATAACCGCCATCAGTAGTCACATAAAATTCTTGTGATTGACCTTGAGCACTGATGGTAACGGTTTGCAACGGCATCTTTTCATCAAAGTGCATTTTGGCCCAAAAACTCACCATGTGCGTTACAATAAAAATCAAAATGATGGTTCCCATAACCGCCATATTTCTCGATGCCCAAGGACTGTTCGCCGACGGATTGTTTTTCGCGTACCCAATCGGACGCGCTGCTTTGTTTTGAAAAGCCAGCATAATACCGTCGAATGCGTGAAAAAGAATGGAAATGTAAGTGAGGTAAGAAAGTATTTTTACTGCCGGATTGGAAGTCATAAACAAAGCGTATTTATTAAAATTCAACGCATTGTGAGGAACCAGTAACTGAAGATTTCCCGCTAAATGACCACTTAAGAACAAGCATAAAAATAAACCTGTTAGAGCCATCCAATATTTCTTTGCTAGGGATGACTTTAAAAATGCAGATTTTGCCATAAGATTAGAATAGTTTGTTTTAAAAATCACACAAAAATAAGGCTATTTGAATTTAACTACAACCTTTTCGCCGTAATTTATAATGATTTTAAAATGTTTCATTAAAAAGATTATGAAATGTTTAAAGAATACCGTTTTAAACCTTTAATTTCAACACTTTACTTCAACAAAATTAGCTTTATTGAATGTCTGAAAAAACGAAATTTCTTGTTTAATACATCACTCCTATTGCAATTCTTTTACTTTTGTTGAAATTTAATTCGATAAATGAAATCTCAGGAAATGAAAAGCAGTTTGCTTGAAGATATGCAACTCATGGTTGGTGATGTTTCGTTGGAAAATCTCGTCGATCAATCGAAGGATTCTTTTCAATTATTGAATCTCAAAAAAAACGAATTTCTAGTTAAAGAAGGCGAAGTATGTCAGTATTTCTGCTATGTCGAAAACGGCATTTTACAACACGAGATTGTCATCAATGATGAAGAAATAACTACTTATCTGGCATTACGCAATACATTCACGGCTTCGCTCAACAGTTTCTTGTTCAACAAACCTTCTCGCAAAAGCATCAAGGCGATTTTCGATTGCAAGTTGTGGGTTTTAGATATTGAGACTTTCCGTGAACTCATCAAAACCAACGAAGCTTTTCATCAATTCTATTACAATTTAATCGAAAAACAAATCTGCCTCATTGATGATTATCGAATTGATTTACTGACACTCACTCCCGAAGAACGCTACAAAAAATTGCTCACCACAGAACCGCATTTGATGCAGCAAGTGCCTCTACATTATCTTGCTTCGTTTCTCGGAATTTCCTCAAGACACATGAGCCGTATCCGGAAAAATATAAAATAACGCCATTTGGCTAGTCGATAAGAAAATTGTTTCCTTAATTTTGAGTTCAAATCAATCTCAAAAATAAGAACAATGAAATACCATCAAATTGACCGACAACTTTTTATAAAAAACCGCACAAAATTTATTGCTCAAATGAAACCAAACAGCGTTGCGGTGTTTAACTCCAATGATATTTATCCGGTCTCCGCAGACAGCAGTTTGCCTTTTGCACAGCACCGCGATATTTTCTATTTATCTGGTGTTGACCAAGAAGAAAGCGTGTTGTTGCTTTTTCCTGAAGCGCCTTACGAACACCAACGTGAGATGCTTTTCCTCAAAGAAACCAGCGAACACATTGCGATTTGGGAAGGCGAAAAACTCACCAAAGACCGTGCATTCGAAGTGTCTGGAATCAAAACTGTGTATTGGCTGCAGGATTTTCATAAGATTTTAAATGAAATGATGACGTATAGCGACACCATCTACATCAATACCAACGAACATTACCGCGCTGCCGTTGAAACTGAAACTCGAGAAGACCGCTTCGTCAAATGGTGGAAAGCCAAATATCCTGCGCACCAAGTGGCGAAAAGCAATCCGATTTTGCAGCGTTTGCGTTCGGTCAAAGAAAGTGAAGAACTCGATTTGATTCAACAAGCTTGCAATATTACCGAATTGGGCTTCCGTCGTTTGTTGCCTTTTGTAAAACCCAATGTAACGGAATATGAAATCGAAGCCGAATTAATCCACGAATTCATCCGCAACCGTTCGAAAGGTTTTGCCTACACACCCATTATTGCTTCGGGCAACAATGCCAACGTTTTGCATTACATCGAAAACAACCAGCAATGCAAAGCCGGTGATTTGATTTTACTCGACGTAGCTGCGGAATATGCCAATTATTCAAGCGATTTATCGAGAACGATTCCGGTTTCAGGTCGATATAACGAACGTCAAAAAGCGGTTTATAATGCCGTGTTGCGCGTAAAAAACGAAGCCACTAAAATGCTTACGCCAGGAACTTTATGGAAACAATACCATGTTGAAGTTGGCAAACTTATGACTTCAGAATTGCTTGGTTTAGGCTTGATAGACAAAGCCGATGTGCAAAATGAAAATCCGGACTGGCCCGCTTACAAAAAATATTTCATGCACGGAACGTCTCACCATATGGGACTTGACACACACGATTACGGTTTATTAAACGAGCCAATGAAAGCCAATATGGTGTTTACGGTTGAACCAGGGATTTATATTCCGGCTGAAGGATTTGGAATTCGTCTTGAAGACAATGTTGTCGTTCAGGAAAAAGGCGAGCCTTTCAATCTGATGCATACGATTCCAATTGAAATTGATGAAATCGAAAGTTTGATGAACGCTTAGATCATGGATGCTCAAAAATTCGCAAAAGACTGGATTGCTGCTTGGAATTCACATGATTTGGATATAATTCTTGACCATTATACCGACGATATTGAAATCACGACTCCGATGATTAAGCTCGCGGCAGGTATTGAAAGTGGTTCTTTGAAAGGCAAAAATGCTGTGCGTGATTATTGGAGCAAAGCGCTTCAAAGAATTCCCGATTTGCATTTCGAATTGCTGGATGTAACTCAAGGCGTAGATTCTGTAGCTTTATATTATAAATCGGTCATGAATAAAATGGCCGTGGAAGTCATGTTTCTCAACGAGGCTGGAAAAGTCTATAAAATGATAGCGCATTATACTTAATGAAAACCATAATTGAAACCGAACGGCTGAGATTGCGCGAATTTACATTTGACGATACCGCTTTCATCATAACGCTTCTAAATAGTCCAGGATGGATTGAATTTATTGGTGAACGCAATGTAAAGACCACCGAACAAGCTAAGATCTATCTCGAAAACGGACCCATGAAAATCTATGAAAATCACGGCTTCGGACTTTGGATGGTCGAACTTAAAAACGACAAAACACTGATTGGTATGTGTGGTATTTTGAAACGCGACACACTCGATTTTCCTGATATTGGTTTTTGCCTTTTACCCGAATTTTCAAGAAAAGGTTATGCTTATGAAAGCGCCAATGCTACGATGACCGTGGCTCGTGAAACTTACAATCTTGATACCATCTGCGCCATTACATTAGCTAACAATATACCATCTATAAAGCTTTTGGAGCAATTGGGTTTGCAATTTATTTCGACGATTCAATTTCCCGATGACCACGAAGAATTGATGTTATATCGCAATTAAGACTACTTATGAATATTCCTTTTCAAACTATCGATTGGACATTAATTCCAAAAACGGAACATCAAGGTGAAACCTGAACTGCCTATTGGCAAACGATTCAATTCCCAGGATTAAGAATTCGTCTTGTAACCTACACTGTCGGTTATATAGCGAATCATTGGTGTCAGAAAGGCCATATTGTTTATTGTCTTGAAGGCGAATTTGTCAGCGAATTGGCTACCGGCGAACAATTGACATTAACCAAGGGAATGACTTATGTTGTCTCTGACGATTTGAGCAGCCACCGTTCTATTTCAGAAAATGGGGTCAAATTATTGATTGTTGATGGTGATTTTTTACTTCCGGATTCGCTGTAAATTTCCTTATTTTTGCTTCATAAATAATTCGCCTCAAATGTATCGGATAGCCCTAGCCCTGATAGCAGTGGAAATCCTTTTGTTCTGGGGTTCAGAACAAAAGATTGGGAACGTATAGCGGGAATAGCTTCTGAAAAAACAAATTTTGAAACAACATCTTTACAAAAATATTCATGTCACTTATACTGATTCCGGCAAAGGAACGGCGATTGTATTGCTTCATGGTTTCTTGGAAAATCAAGGAATGTGGCAAGCAATGATTCCCGAATTGAGTAAAAAACACCGCGTCATTACTATTGATTTATTAGGCCACGGACAAACGGAATGTTTGGGTTATATCCACGGAATGGAAGATCAGGCGGACATGGTTCATGATATTTTATCGGGTTTACGCATTCGCAAAGCGATAATAATCGGGCATTCGATGGGCGGTTATGTGGCATTGGCTTTTGCGGAATTGTATCCTGATTTTATGAAAGGTTTGGTGTTGATGAATTCGACTTCACTTGCCGATAGTGATGAAAGAAAAACGAATCGCGATCGCGCCATCAAAGCGGTTAAGAAAGATTATACCGCTTTTGTTAGATTGTCGATTGCTAATTTATTCAGCGAGGACAACCGAACGCGATTGACTGAGGAAATCGAAAAAGTAAAACTTGAAGCTTTAAAAACACCACTTCAAGGCATTGTTGCTGCTTTAGAAGGAATGAAAATTAGGAAAGACCGTGAAGTTTTATTGCATTTCGGACCCTATCAGAAACTACTGATTTTGGGTAGAAAAGATGGCGTTTTAAATTATGATGAAAATCGAAATCAGATTGAAAACACGAATGTTGAACTGGTTACTTTTCCCGATGGACACATGAGTCATATTGAAAATTCGGGCCAAGTTTTGAAGGCAATTGGTGAATTTTTGAAAAAAATATAACCCGATTTGATTTACATCATTTCTTTCAATTTTATTTTATTGAAATAGAAGAACGCTAAAATCAAAGCAACGACAATCAAAATCCATCGATGGCCTATTGGTGCGGCAGAACCTTCATTTATATTGGCATTCCCTAATGTATTTACATTCTTTTCAATACCATTTTTTTTGTAATCTTCATCCGTTTCAAGAACAATCAGCGAAGATATGGGTGTGACAATATTAGCATCTTTAGCCAACGTAACATAGGGATTACTTGCTGTCGAATCTTGTTGAATTTTGACTTGTTCCTCTAAAACTTTTCCAAAAGCATACATTCTGTAGATATGATTAGAACCGTTACTAACCGAATTCGCTTTTTTGGGTTGCTGTTGAATGCAGATGTTCGAAGGTTCAATAGCAACGCTGTTTTCCGGTTTTTTTAATGATATAAACTGATTGTTATTGATGAGTTGAATAGCGCTTTTGATATTTGTGTTGCTATACTCGACATACTTTTGCTCTTTTATGGTTTGCCAAAAAGGATTGATATCTTCAGAAATATTGATTACTCTAATCTGCTTTTGCTTGACTTCAGATTTAATTTTTTTGAGATAATCGGATGCTTCCAATTCTTCGAAATTTGCAGAAAAAGTGCCGCATTTTGTGACAACAAGACTGTTTTCATGAAGCAAATAAAGTGGTAATAATGAATAATGCAGGTTTATAAATTGTGATAAAACAACTTCATAATTGGCGTCGTTAATTTCTTGTTTTTGATTGTTATAGTAGGTGAAATATTTTTGATCTTTTTGATTTAAAAAAGCTTTTACTTCATCTGTTGTCCAAAAACTATTGAGATCTAAGATGATTTCACTAGGTGTAAATTGGGATGTTTCTTTTTCTATTTTGTTTATTCTATATTCGTTATCCTTCCAAACAAAGGTTCTTGAAAATGTTTCATTATCAATAGGTACGATTGCTTCCCATGTTTCCAAACCTTTCGATTTGTTGGTGTAAAAACCGTTATTCAATTGAAAATTTTTATTCGCTGTAAACTTTTGATTGCCTACCATTTGAATTCTGGAAATCGTTTCCGCATTCGATATATTGGGTCCTTTGATATTTAAACTTTGATAGGACATTTGATTGTTTGCCACTTTTAATGGTGTTGTAAATCCACATTTAAAAGTGCGTGGCAATTTATAGCTTATCGGAAAAACCCTAACCACCACTTTATTACCTTCTTTCCATTGCATCAACGATGGGTCGCGCGCTTCAACGCCTACAATCTGACGGTAGGCATTTTGGGCTTTTTCTTTAGTCGTCAAAACACCTTTGCGTTCTATACCGTTTACCCATAACGAAAGTGATGTTGCTACAGAACCTTCAGGCAATTGAAAAGAATAAATGGCTTCTCTTTTATCCCAAAGATCATCTTTATCGCAAACTACATCCATGGTGATTTCGGTATATGCCAGGCGGTCGTTTGAATAGATCTTGATATCTTCTTTGATGTTTTTGGTGATTAAATCTGTTCCGCTCCAGAGTTGCTCTTCGGTTTCCAATCGTTTGTCGAAATTCGATTTCAGAATATTAATTCTATCGTCTTGGCTTAAATTAAAATCCTCAGAAAACAAATAAGCCACATTGATAAATGGGTTGTGTATCTTTCTTTCGTTGAATTGCTTTTCTCCAAACGTATCGAATCCTTTAAATTCAAAGAAATTATCGGTACAGACATACACAATGTCTTTTTTGAGTAAGATTTCATTTAAGAAATTAGGATTGAGGTTTTGGGAAATGACGATATAGTTAGGCAAGTCGTCATTACTTTCAAATGATTTGGTAACAGTGTATTGATTTAAATGCTGACATTCTTCATTAAGCTTAAAAGTAAAAAGGGTTAAAGCCACAATAACAGCAATAATTCCTGTGCTAAAAGGCAACAGGTTCTTTTGGCTATTGTAAAACTCTTTTCCTAATGTGTAGCTATGACTCACAAAGACAATCAAAGGAACCAATCCGTAAAAACCAATTCCGATAGCGAAAATTCCGATTAGTGAAATCGGTATAAAAGGAATTAAATACATCATGAAATAAACAATCAATAGCAATGAAAATCCATTGATGAAATAACACACCGCTGCAGCATACTTATTTTTAAGTTTACTGTATACAAAGAAATTAGAAAGGCAAAACAAAAACGTTACAACATAAACCCAAACCGGAAGATTTTCAAAAACATTGATAAAAATATTCGCACAAAAACAACCTATAAACCAATTTAAAAACAGAAAAGGAATCAGATGTAAGTATTCTGCCCTGTTTTTTAAGACTTTAATGGATAGAATGACTCCGTAAAGAAATTCTATAATCAGACTGAAAAAACAAATCATTCCTAAATTGTCGTTGTTATAATTGACGCTTACAAGTGAAATAATCAGCATTAGAACACTAAAAATGGTTACTGCTAAACTAACTTTCACGTTCGATTTGTTTGCGTAATTTACAAATGCTGCGATTTCGTTTTTCATCTTTTGATTATTAAAATAAATAATATTAAACTTTCTCTTCGAAAGCCATGTCTTGATTTAAAATTTTTTGTAATAATACAACTATTTGCTCGGTAAAATCAGCCAGTATCTGATCATCGATAATAGAAATGGCTTCTTTATCTTCTTTGAAACTGAACGGCAAAAATCCTGCTTTTAAATTTTTAAACGAAATAATTCCAGCTTCCATGGGTTTGCTTTCAGATTTTTCTTGATACATATAAGCATACGCCAAGACTTGAATTATTTTGTCGTTTTTAAGATCGTCTGTGAGCGCATTCCATGTTTTTAAGGCAACACTTCGCTTTTCTACTTTTCCGGTCTTATAGTCGATGATTCTGATGATTCCGTTGCGTTCTTCGATTCGGTCGACATTGCCTCGAATCAAAACAGGAAAAGGCAAATCAGGATGTTCGATCTGGCGTTCGAAAGTTTGCTCTAAAGCGATTATTTTTAATGCATCACCGTTTTTCAAACTTTCTAATTCCAATTGCAGGAAATTGTATACATGACGTTTGGCCACTTCGAAAGCCAATAGGTTTCTGCCTTTTTTGATTTCGCCTTCTTTGTAAACCAATCTAAATTGATTTAGAACTTCTTGATCCAGTTGATTCAAGCAGATATTGATATCTTTTTCATTGATAAATCGACCGACAAAAGGTTCATATAAAACTCTTAAAGTTTCATGAATAATGGTTCCGAGTGTATTCAATGCAATATTTTCCTCGACTTCTTCTACTTCACGGATGTGCAGAATCTTTTGAAAATAAAAATCAATCGGGTTTCTAATATAGCTCGTTAATGCCGAAGGTGAAAACCCTTTTTCTGCAATTTCCTTAAGACGAATCATAACCGAATCTGACTTTGGAATTATCACGGGATCGTGCGCCAATTCTGGCAAAATCGCATTGTATATTTCGTGTGTCAATTGATGATTGGGTTGCTTTTCGATTTCGAGTTGGGTGATGAAACGGCTTTTTTCACCGGCATCGATTCCGTCGCTTTCGGTGTTGTACAACAAATAAATATTTTTGGCGCGTTGTAATAAATGGTAGAAATGATAGGTATAAATAGCGTCTTTTTCTTTAAATGTCGGCAAATCGAATTCTCTTTTCACATCATACGGAATGAATGAATTTTGCGATTTTCCAGCCGGGAATTTTCCTTCATTCATTGAAGTAATAATAACGGTGTCAAAATCTAAAACGCGGCTTTCTAAAACGCCCATAATTTGCAAGCCATTAAGAGGTTCGCCTTCAAAAGAAACTTCTGCTAATTCGATAATTTGCTTATAAATCGAATGCAATGTTTCTAGAGAATTGATGTGCGGATATTGCGAAGCGTAATTGATGAGCTTGTTGATGGTTTTAAAAATCGCATACACAAAAGCTTTGGTGATTTTTTCGTCTTGGCTTTCATTACTCAGATTGTTTTTGATGGTTTCTAACAAACTTGATATGGTTTTCAATACTGCAACAACACCATCATTCCATGGGTATAATAACAATTCCAGCAACTTGTTTTGTTGCCCTTGAATTTCAGCCACTTTTTTGTATGTAATAAAAGTATAATTCTGTTGGTTGATCCTTTTGACTAAATCTTCTGCATTGATGTAGGGTTCAACCAACGGATGTGTCAGGACATCAAGCAAATCTTTGTAATAAAACACATATTGGCTTCGGGAAGATGCACTGGTGTGCAGTTTGAATAATTTAGCAACCAATATTTGAACAGGATTATTTTTGCTGGAATAACCCATCGTAATATTCAAATTTTGAATTGATGCGGGAAGTGAATATAACAATGGAATTAAGATGTTTTCTTCACCAAGAACAACAGCAGTTTTATTGATGTTAAAATCAGGATTGGTGAGCATTTGTTGTTCGAGAATGTTTCCGACAATTTTAGCTTGCCCAATGGTTTTTGGAGTGCCGATTATTTGAATATTTTTGAATGCTGAAAAATCGTTGACAATCCATTCGAAAGGGTTTGATTGGTAGTGATTCCATTTTTGTTTAAAACGCCTAACAAATAGGCTTGCTTCGTGTGACGCATCGTTCAAAAAAACTTCATCAACATCCCAATAAATCTGAGCTTGATTGGATTCTAATAACTGCTGCACAATTTTTTCTTCGGCGGCATTCAAAGCATTAAAACCTGCAAACAAATATTTTTTATCGTTCTTGGTTTTAGAAAATACATCGATTTTTTTTACGGCTTCACGATAAATCATACCTTGGTATCCGACGCCTTTATTGGCTAAATAAGCATAAAACGAATGATAATAATTGGGTAATAATTTCCAGAATTCTAAATGCTTATTGATTAGCTCTGTTCTATTTTCAGCATCTACTGACCAATGCTCTATTTCTTTGATGTCATCGAGATACTTTAGAATTTTATTGGGCTCTAATAGATACCGATCGATTTCATTAAAATCTTGCAGTAATGTTTTCGCCCAATTCGCAAACAGTTCGAAAGGTTGTTGTTTTGATTTTTCTGTAATGGATAAGTATACTTCGTAAAACTCAAAAATTAATTCGATAGCATCAATGCTGCGAAGCTCGGCTATGTCTTGAATGAAATCTTCGATGCTGATGATTTCTGGGGCGAAAATGGTATTGTCAATTTGCTTCTTTAACGCTTCGATTAAGAAAATTTTAGCGCGTTTGTTTGGTAAAATAACAATGGTATTGGGTAATGTATCGCTGTAGTTTTCGATTAATACTTGGGCTATTTTATCAAGAAAAGAAGTTTTTGTCATGTTATAAAAATAAAAAAACGCCCCGATAAATCGAGGCGTTTTTGAGAAATATTTTTGAAGAAATTATTTTACCAA
This sequence comes from Flavobacterium sp., assembly GCF_031411595.1. Classification (GTDB taxonomy): domain Bacteria; phylum Bacteroidota; class Bacteroidia; order Flavobacteriales; family Flavobacteriaceae; genus Flavobacterium. Next base: position 54,535 of record NZ_JANOBI010000047.1, read on the forward strand.
TTTCACTTCAACTCTTCTGTTGTTAGCTTTACCAGCTTTAGTTTTGTTGCTGTCGATTGGTTTAGTTTCACCGTAACCTGCAGAAGTTAATCTTGAAGCAGCAATACCATTCTCAATTAAATAGTTTTTAACTGCTGCAGCTCTGTCTTCTGATAATTTTTGGTTAGCAGCATCTTTACCATCGCTATCTGTGTGACCTTCGATGCTAAAGTTAGAAGAAGGATATTCTTTTAAGATTGCAGCTATCGATTGTAAAACAGGGTAAGTTTGTTGTTGGAATGTTGATTTTCCAGAGTTAAACAAGATTGTTTTAGCATATGCATTCAATTTGTTTACTTGTTCTTCTGAGATTTCAGGACAACCATTGTTGGCAACAGTACCTTTAACATCAACACATTTATCATCTTTGTCTAATACTCCGTCTCCGTCAGTATCTGGCCAAGGACAACCACCATTTTCTTTTGGACCTTTCACATCTGGACATTTGTCAGATTTATCAGCAACACCGTCACCGTCAGCATCAGGACAACCGTTTAATGATTTTGGACCTGCAACTTCAGGACAAGCATCATCTTTATCAGCAATTCCGTCTCCATCTGTATCAGGACAACCTTGGAATTCAGGTAAACCGGCAACATCTGGACAAGAATCGCTTCCGTCGATAATTCCGTCACCGTCAGTATCAGGACATCCTTTGAATTGTTTCAAACCAGCAACTTCAGGACAAGCGTCATCTTTATCATAAATTCCGTCACCGTCAGTATCTTTTCCTCCAAATTTGAATGTCAAACCAGCAAAGTGTTGCATATGAGAAGGAACATTTTGTTCTGGAATTCTTGCATCTGTATCGAATGAATATTTATAAGTAGATTGGAAAGACAAACCTACCATTTCTGTGAACCAAAAAGTTAATCCAAAACCACCATTAGCAGTTCCGTAACTTGCTTTCCCCATTGAAGTATAACCTCCGCCAATGTGCATCGACGGGTCGATAACTTTCCAACCGAACATGTTAGCAAAACTATATTTAATTACTCCATCTGCAGCGTAGTAGCTTAAATCTCCCGGATTAATTACTGTATAATCTCCAGGCTCAGTAACTCTAGGCTCTACCCATCTTTTTATTCTGTTAACAGATCCTGTTACACCAAATGAAAAATTTCCACCAACGTGTCTTGAAACTGTAATGTATGAAACTGATGGAAGAATATTCCAGTTGTCTTTTACATTAAAATACTGAGAAAATTGGTCTTCTACTTTTGATGCAGCACTAACTCTAGTGTCTACGGCATTTGTTCCAAAGGAAATAGCCCATGGATTGTTACTATCTTGTGCTTGTGAACTTAGTCCGATAAACATTACCACAGCAGCAAATAATTTGTTAAGATGTTTCATACTTAAATTTTGTTAGATTACAATATTTTGTAAGGCAAAAGTAATACGTAATTTTTTAACTACAAAACGAAATGTTAAAAAAAACCAACTAAATCCTTAATGAGATGGCAATTATATAACATTTAACATTTGCCCGACTTCTTTAAAGGCTAAAATCGCTTTGTCAATGTGGTCTTTTGTATGAGCTGCAGAAAGTTGGACTCTAATTCTGGCTTTGTCTTTTGGAACAACAGGAAAAAAGAATCCGATGACGTAAATTCCTTTTTTTAAGAGTTCATTTGCCATTTTTTGAGACAATTTTGCATCATACAACATAACGGGCACAATAGCTGAGTCGCCATCGATAATGTCGAATCCTGCTTTTTTAATGCCTTCTTTGAAATATTGGGTATTCCATTCTAATTGATCTCTTAAAGTAGTTTCTTTTTCCAATAATTCGAAAACTTTGATCGATGCACCGACGATTGATGGCGCTAATGAATTTGAAAACAAATATGGACGAGACCTTTGTCGCAAAATTTCGATGATTTCTTTTTTAGCAGTAGTGTATCCGCCCATAGCACCTCCAAGCGCTTTTCCTAGTGTTCCTGTAATAATATCAACTCTGCCCATAACACCTTTTGCTTCCAAAGTGCCTTTGCCCGTTGCTCCAATAAATCCTGCAGCGTGACATTCGTCTACCATCACCATCGCATCATATTTATCGGCAAGATCACAAATTTTGTCTAACGGCGCTACGATTCCGTCCATAGAAAAAACACCGTCGGTCACAATCAATTTATATCTTGTTCCTGCTTCATTGGCTTTAATTAGTTGTTGTTCTAAATCTTCCATATTGCTATTTTCATAGCGATAACGAGCTGCTTTACACAAACGAACGCCGTCAATTATGGAAGCGTGGTTTAGACTATCTGAAATAATAGCGTCATTTTCATTTAATAGTGGTTCGAAAATCCCACCATTCGCATCAAAAGCGGCGGCATACAAAATGGTATCTTCTGTACCGTAAAACTCAGCAATTTTTTTCTCAAGGGTTTTATGTATGTCTTGCGTTCCACAAATAAAACGAACCGATGACATTCCGAAACCATGACTGTCTAAAGTATCTTTTGCCGCTTGAATTACTTCTGGATGCGATGATAATCCAAGGTAATTATTGGCGCAAAAATTCAAAACCGTTTCACCTGTTGAAATCGTAATTTCCGGTCCTTGCGGCGAAGTGATAATTCTTTCTTTTTTAAAAATACCATTTTGTTCGATGGTTTCTAATTCGTTCTGAAGATATTCTTTAATTTTTCCGTACATTTTTTGAGATTTTTATAGATTACAAATGTATTATTTCTATTGATTTTCCTATATAAATCAAGGCTTTTTTTGTTACTTTTAAATTCATTTTTTCAATCACTTCTTGATAATTTTCCAATTGCAATCTGTATTTTTCTTGATGCTTTCCTGTTTTATAATCCAATAGCAATACGTCATTAGTCGGGGTTAGAACCATTCTGTCAGGTTTTACAGTTTGCCCTTCGCTTTGAATGATACTTTGCTCATTAAAAATACGATTTCCAGAAGCGAAGTAATTTTCTAATTCTGGATGATGTGTAATTCCGTGAATCGCAGTAAGCACTTCTTTCTTTTGATTGTGTTGGATTAATCCCATTTCAATTGATTTGTGAATTGCTAAATCGATGTCGTGAGCAGTATTTATAAATGATAAAATTTCATGGATGACATTCCCGTATTCAATGGCTTCCTGTTGGTGCGTTCCCCATAACAAAGCTTCTTTTTGAGCTATTTTAATATGAATTGGGTTAAATCTTTCAGAAACATACGCAATCGATTTTGTTTGTTCCCTAGGAATTGATTCCTTAGATAATTTTTGTGAATTGCCAAATTCATAAGTTAGTTTATTTTCTTCAAAAACATTTTTTGCTATCAAATATTTAGTAAAAAAAGCCGCCATGTTATTTGGATAATCTCCCTCTTTTTTAGCTTTTACACTTTGAGAAATAAGATACAATTGCTCTTCTGCTCTTGTCAAAGCAACGTAAAGTATATTGATATTATCCAACAATTCTTCTTGCTTTTGTTGGTTGTATTTAATCGATGCTTTTTCTCCAAAACCGGTTACGGCTTTCGTATTATCGATTAAAACTTTAGGCAAACCAAAATCAGCTTCGTCGGCTTCGAGCCAAAGTTTGTCTTTGGGTTTTTTATCATAATCTTCATCAGCAAATGGAATAATAACAACCGGAAATTCTAATCCTTTCGATTTGTGAATCGTCATGATTTTGACTGCATTATTTCCTTCCGGTGATGGAATACTATGTTTGCTTGAATTCTTGTCCCAATAATTTAAAAAATCTGAAATCCCAGCTTGTTTATGGTAATCTCTTTCTAAAATAATGTCTAAAAAATATTGTAAATACGCATGGTTTTGTTTCGAGAAAATAAAAGCATTAATAATCACCTCAACGCTTTCGTATAAAGACTTCTTTCTAATGTTTTTAAATTTAATTGATATGTCAATTTTTTCAAGAAATGCTTCAAATTCAGGCTCGGTTTTGATTTCAATTCCTTGTGCGATAAAATCATGAATTGGCAATTCATTTTGACAGTTTTTAGCAATATAAAATAAGAAGCTTGCTTTGGATTCTATGTCAGCATCGTTTTTCAAATACCGTAAAACATGAATGATAAATTGTACTTCTGTAGCATTTTCAATCAACAATGTTTCAGAAGAAACTAATGGAATATTTTGCTCCGTGAGATAATTCGCAATCGCTATTCCTTGATCTCTTTTGCGGGTTAAAACAACGATGTCGCTATACACAAAACCTTCCGCTATCACTTTTTGAATCGTTTGAAAAGTAGCTCTACAATAGTATTCGTTTTTGTCTAATTCTTCATCAGATTCAAAATCGGTTTCGGAATTTTCGGTTAGTCGTAAAAAAGTAAGATTCACATAACCACCAATATTTTGGTTGGTTTTCTGATGGCTGTGATTTTCGTATAAATCTTTGTAATCTTCATTAATAAATTCCTGAGACAAAAACTTAAAAAAAGAATTGTTGAAAGAAATGATTTCAGAATAGCTTCTATAATTGGTGTCTAAATGGGTGATTTTTTTATCCGGATTGTTGAAGGGATTTTCATTTTTACTCAATGCGATAAATTGTTCTGCTTTTCCTCCGCGCCAACGATAAATAGATTGCTTTGGATCGCCGACAATCATCAAAGTCCCTTTTTCTCCGGCTTCATTCTGGCTCGACAAAGCATTTTCTATAAGCGGAATCAAGTTTTGCCATTGCAATTCAGAAGTATCTTGAAATTCATCAATAAAAAAATGGCGGTAGCGTTCGCCCAATCGCTCGTATATAAATGGCGCAGGTTGGTTTTGAATTTCGCGTTGAATCAAGGCGTTGAACTCTGCAATGGAAAGTACATTTTGTTCCTTCTGAATAGCTGTCAGTTTACTATTAATCGTTTGAAGCAATGACAGTGGCGTAATGTTTTTTAGAAATGCTTTATAGAAATCGCGTTGTTCAAAGTTTTTATAAATATCTTTTAGAATCAACAGCAATTCAGGTATAATGGCTTCAATAATTGCCCGATCATTAGCTGTTTTATTGATTTTGATATCGTCAAATTCAAAATATCTTTTGTTTTGTGGATTGTATTTTCCATCGAAGATGCTTTGCAAATGCTTTGGGAAATAGCCGCCCGAAAAGGATTTTAAATCGATGTTGTGCTTTTCAATTAAAGTAATAGCGTTTAAGGCAAGCTTCCCATTTTCCTTCTCAATATCTTGAATTGTGGCTTTAAGTTTTTCCTTTATTTCGATGAATGACGCAATATCTTTTTCGCTAAGATGTGTAATTTCTTCTCGGTTGTTTTCATTGAAAATGAGTTTTCCGGTTTCCAGAATTTCACGAGAAATATCCCAAGACTTGTCGTCATCGGTTTTCTCCATCGTGAAATCGATGAGTAATTTGGTGAGGATTTCATTTTCTCCGGCTTCGGCAATAATGGCATCGACAGCTTCCGTTAATAAGGCATCGGTGTCGAGTGTGACTTCGAAAGTTATTGGCAAGTCTAAATCGTGGGCAAATGCTCGGATGACTTTATGCGTGAATTTATCGATAGTCAGAATATCAAACGCGGCATAATTGTGAATGATATGTTTGATGATTTCCTGTGCTTTGATTTTAATTTGAGGTAATGAAAGCTTGGTTTCTGACGACAAAACCTGCATGAGTTGCTGCGCTTTTTCGTCGGGTTCTACTTTTGTAAATTCTGATAGATTGTGAACAATGCGGCTTTTCATTTCATGCACCGCTTTATTCGTAAAAGTGATGGCGAGAATATTTCGATAGGCATCATTTTTTTTAGCCGTCAGAATAATTTTGAGGTATTCTTTTACAAGCGTAAAAGTTTTTCCTGAACCGGCTGATGCATCGTAAAGCGAAAATGATGGTCTTTGCATTTTTGTAATAATCTCGATTGTTGTTTTTTAACCTAGAACCCTAGCCCCGATTACCTCACCAAGCATATATTTTTCATATGTGTTCGGTGAATGCTACACATTTGAAGGGAAAATCCTTTTGTGCCGTTGTTCGGCACAAAAGATTGGAATGATAGCGGGATGAAGCTCCTGAAAATAAAAATTAAGGAAATTATAACCTCTCGCTGTTTCTTTTCCAAAGTTAAATCTTTAAATTTGAATAAAATATTTATAAATCATTAAACACTCATATTATGGCTTTTGAATTACCGAAATTACCTTATGCCTATGACGCCTTAGAACCTCATATTGATGCCAGAACGATGGAAATTCATCATTCGAAACACCACAATGCTTATACGACCAACTTGAATGCTGCAGTTGCCGGAACCGATTTAGAAGGCAAAACCATTGAAAATATTTTGATTAATTTGGATATGAAAAACGCAGCTGTTCGCAATAATGGTGGTGGGTTTTACAATCACAATTTGTTTTGGACTGTGATGGCTCCGAATGCCGGCGGATTGCCAACAGGTGATTTGCTAGATGCTATTGAAAATGATTTTGGAACTTTTGAGGAATTTAAAGCGCGTTTTTCAAAAGCAGGCGCTACACAATTTGGTTCAGGTTGGGCATGGCTGTGTGTGCATAAAGGTGGGAAACTAGAGGTTTGTGGCACGCCTAATCAAGACAATCCTTTGATGCCAAATGTGGGTTGCGGTGGTACTCCGGTTTTAGGAATGGATGTTTGGGAACATGCCTATTATTTGCATTATCAGAATCGCCGACCGGATTATATTGAAGCGTTCTTTAGTGTGATTAATTGGACAGAAGTTTCTAGAAGATATGCTTTAGAGAAATAGATTTTAATGTTTCTCAAACGAAAGCCTGATTTCATTGATTTGAAATCGGGCTTTCGTTTTTCATGAATTCTATAAAATAAAAAAGGTGAAGAAGATCTTCACCCTTTTTGCCCCAAATCTACCATAAGCTTAAACCTACTAAATTATGGTAGAGTAAAATTAACCCTAAATGTTAAAAAACAATTTTCGAAATGTTGAATTAATTGGGATGGTGGGCAAATAAGAGTCGATGTACCTTTTATGTGGGTTATTTCGGAAGTTTTATAAAATAAAAAAGGTGAAATTTCTTTCACCCTTTTTGCCCCAAATCTACCATAAACTTAACCTACTAATGCTATGGTTCTCCAAAAGTATAGTGGTAACACGTTATTAACAAATAAATTAGACGAAATACACCAAAACTCGATGAAGTGTTAAAATTAGCCGATTTTAGTAGGCTCTGGCGTCTTTTCCTTCGTAAAAATTCATAAACGCCTTGTTAACAACTCTATTCCCACCAGGTGTCGGATAATCTCCTGTAAAGTACCAATCTCCTAAATTCTTTGGGCATGCCATATGCAAATCTTCAATAGATTGAAATATGATTTTTACTTCAGCTTTGATTTCTGGAGAACTCAACATCGTTGCAATCTTATCTGAAATTTCTTGTGGTCGAAATGGCTTGTATATTTCCGTTACGGAATTCGTCACTTCATTATCTTTTAAATGCTCTTGTGCTTTGCATTTTTTATAGACTTCTTCTACGATGTGGTATAAGTTTCTTTCTTTTAATAATTCTAATGTTGCTTTAAAAGCAATCAACCCTTCGAGTTTCGCCATATCGATTCCGTAACAATCCGGATAACGAATTTGTGGTGCTGAAGAAACAATGACGATTCTTTTAGGTTTCAATCGATCCATCATTTTGAGGATACTCATTTTGAGTGTTGTTCCGCGCACAATACTGTCGTCAATGATGACCAAGTTGTCGGTTGGTTTTATAACGCCGTAAGTCACATCGTAAACGTGTGCTACCAAATCATCTCGACTGCTATCTTCTGTGATGAATGTTCTGAGTTTGGCGTCCTTAATCGCGATTTTTTCAGTTCTTATTTTAACCGAAAGAATTTCTTCGAGTTTTTCTTTGGTTAAGGTCTTTCTATTATCGAGGATGTATTTATTTTTTCTTTGGTTTAAGAAATCCTGAGCAGCTTCAATCATGCCGTAGAAAGATGTTTCTGCGGTGTTGGGTATGTATGAAAAAACGGTATTGTCTGTATCATTATCGATGGCGTTTAAAACTGAAGGAAGAATTAATTTTCCAAGTTCTTTGCGTTCTTGATAGATTTCCGCATCACTTCCTCGAGAAAAATAAATTCTTTCAAAAGAACATGCTTTTTTAATTAATGGCGGAATAATTTCTGTTTCCGTTACAACCCCGTTTTTTTTAATGATTAAAGCATTGCCTGGTTGAAGTTCTTGTACTTTATCAAAATCGACATTGAAAACGGTTTGAATTACCGGTCTTTCAGAAGCTACAACAACAATTTCGTCATCTTCATAAAAATAAGCCGGACGAATACCTGCGGGATCACGAAAAACAAAAGCATCACCATGCCCGAAAAGACCAGCCATCGCATAGCCACCATCCCAACCACGAGAAGCGCGTTTTAAAATCTTGGCAATATCCAATCTGGAAGCAATTATTGGGGAAGCCTCTCTTTTCGAAAGTCCATTGTTTTTACATTCCTGATACAATTCGGTGACTTCATCATCTAAAAAATGGCCTATTTTTTCCATTACAGTAACGGTGTCGGTCATTTCTTTTGGATGCTGCCCTAACTCGACCAAACTATTAAAAAGTTCCGTAACATTGGTCATATTAAAATTCCCTGCAACAATCAAATTACGATGCATCCAGTTGTTTTGACGCAAAAACGGATGCACGCTTTCAATGCTGTTTTTACCAAATGTGCCATAACGGACGTGCCCTAAAAACAATTCACCTATATAAGGAATATTGGCTTTTTGAGCTGCAACATCATCGGTATATTCCGGATGTGATGTCATTTCCTCATTAATCCTTTCATTGATTTGCCTAAACACATCCTGAATTGGCTGCGCATCATTCGACCGTACACGGCTGATATATCTTTGCCCAGGTTCAACATCGAGTTTTATCGACGCAAAACCAGCACCGTCTTGTCCGCGGTTGTGCTGCTTTTCCATGAGCAAATACATTTTTTGTATGCCGTAGAAAGCTGAGCCGTATTTTTCTTTGTAAAATTCGAGTGGTTTTTTTAATCGTAAAAAGGCAATCCCGCATTCGTGTGTTAATTTATCACTCATTGTAGTTGTGTTGTTGTAATCGTTATTCTAAAAAAAAATGCCCCGACAATTCGAGGCATAAATTTATTACAATTCTATATCAAAATGTGTTAAGGATTTGAATTGTTTCAAACGCTCTTGCACTTCTTCTTTTTTGAGTTGCTGCATTCTTTCGGTTCCGAATTTCTCAACACAGAAAGAAGCCAGATTTGAACCTTGAATAATCGCTTGTTTCATATTATTGAACGAAATGTTTTCGCTTTGTGTAATAAATCCCGCGAATCCGCCAGCGAAAGTATCGCCTGCTCCGGTCGGATCAAAAACTTCTTCCAATGGCAATGCCGGCGCGAAGAAAATTTCTTTATTGTGGAATAACAATGCACCGTGTTCTCCTTTTTTGATGACCACATATTTCGGTCCCATAGTATGGATTTTAGCCGCCGCTTTTACTAATGAATACTCTCCTGACAACTGACGGGCTTCTTCATCATTGATGGTAATCACATCAACACGTTTGATAACGTTTAATAATTCCGGCAACGCACAATCCATCCAAAAATTCATAGTATCTAAAACTATTAATTTGGGTTGTTTTGTCATTTGATCTAAAACGCTGCTTTGCACTAATGGATGCAAGTTTCCTAACATCACCACATCAGCATCTTGAAAGTTTTGAGGCACTTTAGGCTGGAAGTCTGCTAGTGTATTGAGCTCTGTTACAAGTGTATCACGTGAGTTCAAGTCATTATGGTATTTTCCACTCCAGAAAAAGGTCTTGCCGCCTTTCACGATTTCAAGTCCTGAAATATCGATGTTTCTAGCGGTTAATAAATCTAAATATTCCTGTGGAAAATCGTCTCCTACTACAGAAACAATCGCAGATTGCAAGTTGAAATGAGAAGCTGACAATCCGATGAATGTACCGGCGCCACCTAAAATTTTATCTGTTTTTCCAAATGGAGTTTCAATAGCGTCGAAAGCAACGGTTCCAACAATCAATAATTTATTCATCTGATGCGTTTGAAATTAAGGCGCAAAGGTAGTTGATAAGTTGAAAGTTACAAAATGAATAAGTGTCAATTTTTATAAAAGTTTGGCTTCTTCTCTTTCGTAAAATTCGTCAATTGAAAGCTGGCTTTGTAGCGATGCCATCACGGCCAATTCGTCACATCGTTCGTTTTGACGATGGTTATTGTGGCCTTTAATCCATTTGAAATCAACTTGATGTTTACGATAAATTAACAAGAACCGTTTCCATAAATCCGGATTCTTCTTTCCCGCATATCCTTTTTTCTCCCAACCGAATACCCATTTTTTCTCGACTGAATCCACCACATATTTAGAATCAGAAACAATCAAGACTTTGGTGTTTGGATTTTTCAATTTTTCCAATCCAACAATAACTGCCAATAGTTCCATACGATTATTGGTAGTCAACCGAAATCCTTCAAAGAACTCCTTTTGATAAGGCTTACCCACCCATTCCATCACTACGCCATAACCGCCGTTTCCAGGATTTCCTTTGGCAGCACCATCAGTGTAAATATGTACTTCGTGAGACATTGGGATTGTTGGGTTTTTAGATTATTTGGATTATAAGACTTTAGGATTTTAGGATGCTTTCGATAATGATTGGAAAATGCTGGTGTTCGAGTTTGTGGATTCTTTCAGCGATTTCTTCGGGCGTCGTGCAATCATCAATCCTAATAGGCTGTTGAAAAATAATATTCCCTTCATCGTAATGTTCATTGACATGATGAATAGTAATGCCGGTTTCAAGTTCTTTATTGTCCAAAACAGCAGTATGAACTTTCATACCATACATTCCTTTTCCGCCATATTTTGGCAACAATGCTGGATGAATGTTGATGATTTGACTAGGATACTTTTCAATAATCGAAATTGGAAATTGCCATAAGAATCCGGCTAATACAATCATATCCGGTTGTAATTCATTCAACTGATTCAATACAAAACCATTGTTCAATTCCTCCTTTGAAAAAATAAGAGTCGGCACATTAAGCTTTTTTGCACGAACTAATACTTTCGCATTCGGATTGTTCGAAAAAACTGCGACCACTTTTGCCAACTCTTTCTGATTGAAATACAAAATGATATTTTCAGCATTTGTTCCCGAACCCGAGGCGAACAGTACAATCTTTTTCATGGATGTTGTTTTATACACCACAAAAAAAAGCATAATAAATGATAATTAGCCGATTTAGAATGCCTTTGTGAAATTATTTTTTTAAATTCGTAAGCACATTTATTAACTAAATCGTGGATTTAAAATAAAGTTTTTTATTTTTGCCAACAAATTAAATTCTAAAATTAAAGATTATGTCAGACATTGCATCAAGAGTAAAAGCGATTATCGTAGACAAATTAGGTGTTGACGAAAACGAAGTTGTAACAGAAGCTAGCTTCACAAATGATTTAGGAGCAGATTCATTAGACACTGTTGAGCTTATCATGGAGTTCGAAAAAGAATTTGATATCCAAATTCCAGACGACCAAGCAGAAAACATCGCTACTGTTGGTCAAGCTATTTCTTACATCGAAGAAGCTAAAAAATAATAATATTGCACCCGTAAATTTGTTTTTACGGGTGTTATTGTTTTTTAAAAGTAATTACCGGATTGAATTTCAATCGAAAAAATATTCTTAATACCCGTGTCTCTTTTATGAATCATACATGAAGAAATATATGGGTATTATTTGTTTAAAATCAAATCATCAAAAACTATATTTATGGTGTTAAAACGAGTTGTAGTAACAGGTTTAGGCGCACTTACTCCTATTGGAAACAATATCCAGGAATACTGGAATGCTCTAATTAATGGTAAAAGTGGTGCTGCTCCAATTACCTATTATGATACCGAAAAACATAAAACTAAGTTTGCTTGTGAAGTCAAAAACTTCAATATTGAAGATTTTATGGATCGCAAAGAAGCCCGCAGAATGGACAAGTTTGCCCAATATGCTGTGGCTGCAAGCGAAGAAGCTATCAAAGATGCAGGAATTACCAACGACAATGTCAATAAACAAAGAGTTGGTGTGATTTGGGGTGCCGGAATTGGAGGGTTGGAAACTTTCCAAGAAGAAGTCATCAGTTATGCTAATGGCGATGGAACTCCACGTTTCAATCCTTTCTTTATCCCAAAAATGATTGCCGATATTGCCCCAGCTCACATTTCTATGAGAAATGGTTTTATGGGCCCAAATTACACTACAGTTTCTGCTTGTGCTTCATCTGCAAATGCTTTGATTGATGCATTTAATTATATCCGTTTGGGTATGTGCGATGTTATCATTTCTGGTGGTTCGGAAGCTGCTGTAACCATTGCAGGAATGGGCGGTTTCAATTCGATGCAAGCATTATCTACAAGAAATGAAAGTCCAGAAACAGCTTCAAGACCATTCGATGCCACACGTGACGGATTTGTTCTTGGTGAAGGTGCAGGCGCATTAGTTCTTGAAGAATACGAACACGCAAAAGCCCGTGGTGCTAAAATATATTGTGAAGTTGGTGGTGGTGGAATGTCGTCAGACGCCTATCACTTGACCGCTCCTCATCCAGAAGGAATTGGTGTTATTGCAGTAATGGAAAACACTTTACGCGATGCTGGAATGAAACCCGAACAAGTGGATCACATCAACACTCACGGAACTTCAACACCGCTTGGAGACGTTGCGGAATTGAAAGCCATCAGTGCCGTTTTTGGTGATCATGCAAAAAACATCAACATCAATTCAACCAAATCAATGACTGGTCATTTATTGGGGGCTGCTGGCGCTATTGAGGCGATTGCTTCAATTTTAGCGATGAAGCACGGTATCGTTCCGCCAACAATCAATCATGAAGTGGTAGACGGAAATATCGATCCAAGCTTAAATTTGACTTTGAACGTAGCCCAAAAAAGAGATGTCAAAGTTGCGATGAGTAATACATTTGGATTTGGCGGACACAATGCTTGCGTGTTGTTTAAAAAATTAGAAGATTAATTTTGAGAAAGCTGATTCATAAAATATTTAAAAATTCCCGTTCTAATGAAGACGGGATTTTTTTTACTGCGCTTGAAAAAATACTGGGTTTCAAGCCAATAAATATCGCTTTTTACAAAAAAGCATTTACACATCGTTCATCTAATAAACTAGACGAAAAAGGAAATGCTGTCAATTACGAACGCTTAGAATTCTTAGGCGATGCGATGTTAAGCTCTGTCATTGCAGCACATTTGTTCAATGAAGTGCCTACCGGTGATGAAGGTTATCTAACCAAAATGCGTTCTAAAATAGTAAGTCGTGAGCATTTGAATGAATTGGGGCGCGATTTAAATTTAATTGAATTTATCGAAAGTAAAGTGCCCGCTTCTCATTTTGGAGAGAATATTCACGGTAATGTTTTCGAAGCTTTAGTAGGAGCAATTTATCTGGATCAAGGTTACGAATATTGCGGAAAATTCATTCAAAAAAGAGTTGTTATTCCTTATGTTGATATTGCCAAACTTGAAGGCAAAGTCATCAGCTATAAAAGTTTGTTGATTGAATGGTGTCAAAAAGAAAAAAAATCATTTTTCTACGATGTGTTTGAAGACAACGGCATTACTGGCGAGCGCCTTTTCGGTGTAAAATTAAGTATAGATCAAAAAGTAATTGCCAAAGCCAGAGCTTCATCTAAAAAGAAAGCCGAAGAAAAAGCATCACAGCGTGCGTATTTTGCACTTCAAAATAAAATAGATTCTAAATAATTGAAACTTTCTTAAAACTATAACGTTTTCGTTGCTAAATTATCGTTAACAACTGCTTTTTAAATCTTTTTTCTCAATAAGATATCTTATATTTACGGCTTATTTAATTTGAAAAATGGCAGTCTTAAAATTGCATCTTGACGAGTTTGATGAAGTTGATTACGACCTTATTGCAATTCATTCTTCGCTAGAAGATTTTCGTTTAGCCTATTTTATCAATCAAAATTTACCGATTATTCTAAATAAAAGCAAAGAAGAAGTGGGTGTTATAGTTAAAGAAGGTGAAGCTTTTTTTAGCAAATTCACTTTTGATGATGCAAAAAACGATTTGTTGTGGAGTTTAATTCAAAACAAAAACGACATCTTAACCAATCAAAAAAGCACGAAACAGAACCTGTTTTTAGATACTAATATGGAAATTTTAAGGAAAGTACATTTAATTTCCGAACTCAAAAAAGTAGATTATTTCCTTAAAATAGAAAACAATAATGGCACTTTTCTTATTGAAGAAATCGTGAGTCAATTAAATAAAATCGAAAGAATTTCTGCAGCATATGCCGTGATTCCTGAAAAAATAAAATCAAAAAACAATTTAATTTTTTAATCCCAATGCCAACAAACAAAAAAACTAAAATTGTAGCCACACTAGGGCCGGCATGTAGCACGAGAGTAGTCTTAAAAGAAATGATAGACGCCGGCGTAAACGTATTCAGAGTCAATTTTTCGCATGCTGATTACGCTGATGTAAAAGAGAAAATCGATTTGATTCGTGGTCTTAACGAAGAGTTCGGTTATACCACAGCCATCTTGGGCGACTTACAAGGTCCAAAACTTCGCGTAGGTGTTATGAAAGAAGACGTTGTCGTTAATGATGGTGATCTGATCACATTTCAAACAGCTGAAGACATTCCCGGAACTGCGCAACGCGTTTACATGAATTACAAAGAATTTCCAAAAGACGTAAATCCCGGTGAAAGAATTCTCCTCGACGACGGAAAACTTATTTTCGAAGCCGTTGAAACCAATAAAAAAACAGAAGTAATTTGTAAAGTGATACAAGGTGGCCCATTAAAATCTAAGAAAGGCGTCAATCTTCCGAATACCAAAGTGTCATTGCCTGCTTTGACTAAAAAAGACATCAAAGATGCCATTTTTGCGATTGAACAAAAAGTAGATTGGATTGCACTTTCGTTTGTAAGAACCGCAGAAGATTTAATGGAATTGCAAGAATTAATTGCCAAACATTCCGATCATAAAATTCCAATTATAGCGAAAATCGAAAAACCCGAAGGTGTTGCCAACATCGACAAAATTGTGGCTTTCTGCGACGGTTTGATGGTAGCTCGTGGTGATTTGGGTGTAGAAGTTCCTGCACATGAAGTTCCTTTAATTCAAAAGAAATTGGTTAATCGAGCAAAAACTGCCAGGATTCCAGTAATCATTGCTACTCAAATGATGGAAACCATGATTACTAGTTTAACGCCAACAAGAGCGGAAGTAAACGACGTAGCCAATTCCGTAATGGACGGTGCTGATGCTGTAATGCTTTCAGGTGAAACTTCTGTTGGAAATTACCCTGTACAAGTTATTGAAAAAATGACGCAAATTATTGAAGCTGTTGAAGATTCTCCGCTGATTCAAGTGCCACAAAACACACCTCAAGTGAGAACAAAACGTTTCATCACAAAATCAATTTGTCACCATGCTGCTATGATGGCGAATGTCATTAAAGCTAAAGCAATTTGTACGTTGACCAATAGTGGTTATACTGCATTCCAAATCTCGGCTTGGCGACCGTCAGCACATATTTTAGTGTTTACTTCCAACAAAAGAATTCTTACGCAATTGAATTTACTTTGGGGCGTAAAATCATTTTATTACGACAAATACGTGAGCACTGACGACACCGTAACCGATATCAATCAAATGGCACGCGACCGTGGTTTTGTAGACAAAGGTGATTTCTTAATCAATTTGGCGGCAATGCCTGTTGCTGATAAAGGAATGGTAAATACTTTAAGAGTTTCTGAAATAGAAAACTAGATTTCTACATCATTTATATTCAAAACCTTCATTTTAATGGAGGTTTTTTTATGATTAAAAGTCAAATTTCAATTGAACAACAACCGTTTTTTTGACTTCCGTATTTAAATTGTTGAGTGAAATTCCAAGCAATCGAACCGAATTTTTCATGCGTTCTTGAAACAACAATTCCTTTGTGGTTTCGAATAACAATGCTTTGTCTGATATAAAATAAGGCAAAGTTTTGCTTCGGGTTTGCAATGTAAAATCGCTGTATTTGATTTTTAAAGTGACCGTTTTTCCTGCAATTTGATATTTTTTAAGTCGTTTTTCCAATTGGCTTGCGATGATTTCTAATTTTTCTAACATGAAAATTTCGGATGATAAATTTTCATTAAAGGTATGCTCCGCAGCAACCGATTTGGCAACATGTTCTGATTTTACTTCACTATTATGAATGCCACGCACGACATTGTAATAGAATTTTCCGGATTTCCCAAAATGCTTTTCTAAAAAATCAATCGGTTTGCTTTTTAAATCCAAACCAGTGAAAATTCCTAATTGATACATTTTTTCTGTGGTAACTTTGCCAACACCATAAAATTTCCGAATGGGTAAAACTTCTAAAAACGGAATAACTTCATCGGGATTAACCGTTTTTTGCCCGTTAGGTTTGTTGTAATCCGAAGCTATTTTTGCCACAAATTTATTGACAGAAATGCCTGCGGAAGCCGTCAATCCGACTTCATCAAAAATGCGTTTTCTAATTTCTTGTGCAATTAATGTCGCACTTGGATTTCCTTTTTTATTTTGAGTCACATCCAAATAAGCTTCATCGAGCGAAAGCGGTTCTACCAAATCGGTGTAATCATAAAAAATCTTTCGGATTTTATTGGAGATTTCTTTGTAACGCTCAAAACGCGGTCTGACAAAAATCAGTTCGGGGCAATTTTTCTTAGCTAAATATCCACTCATCGCTGATCGAACGCCAAACTTTCTCGCTTCATAACTTGCCGCCGAAACTACACCGCGCGTTTCTCCGCCGCCGACAGCTAATGGTTTACCGCGCAAATTCGGATTGTCCATTTGCTCTACAGAAGCGTAGAATGCATCCATATCGACATGAATAATTTTTCTATTTGGGCGTGATTCTTCCATGCAATCCATTTAAAAAAGCAGCTTCAATTGCTGATTTTCATCAAATAAAGATAATTGTAATATCTTTGAAAATAAAGACATCCAAAATTAAAAAATGATTGAAATAGAACGAAAATTTTTAGTGACTTCCGAAGCATTTAAATCGCAGGCACATTCCAAACATAGCATTGCACAAGGTTATTTGAATTCGAATCCCGATCGAACCGTACGCATTCGAATTCGAGGCGAAAGCGGCTTTTTAACCATTAAAGGAAAGGGAAACAAAACCGGTATGACGCGCTTTGAATGGGAAACGGAAATTTCATTATTGGAAGCAAAACCTTTATTGGCACTCTGTGAAAAAGGCGTTATTCATAAAACACGTTACGAAGTGGAAGTTGGAAAACACACCTATGAAGTTGATGTTTTTTCTGATGAAAATGAAGGTTTAATCATTGCAGAAATCGAATTGAATTCTGAAAACGAATCGTTCGAAAAACCCGATTGGCTGGGAAAAGAAGTGACTAATGACCCTCGATATTACAATGCTTATTTAAGTCAAAATCCTTATAAAGATTGGAAATAATTTAATTCGCTTGTTCAATCTTAACGATAATACTTCCGCTGTTTTTATTGTCGGCGATTTCCATAAAAGCTCTTTTAGAAAGATCGATTTCCCGACCTCTTGAAAACGGGCCGCGATCGGTAACCTCAACCAAAACGCATTGCCCATTGGCTTCGTTGGTTACTCTAAGAATGGTGCCGAAAGGCAATTTACGATGTGCTGCAGTATACTTGCTATTGCTGAATTTTTTTCCGCTGGCAGTTCTCCTTCCGTTGAATTTATTGGCGTAATACGAAGCATGCGCGGATTTCTTGTAAAGACTAAACTTTCCTGTAACGGCGATAACGGTATCGTTGAAAATAATTTCCGGTTGTACTACTGCTACTTTGTCTGTTGGCACTTTCTGAGCACCTGCTTTTTCAATCGAAATGGTATCTTTTAAAACCGGTTTTTTTACTTTAGTTTTAGAAACGACTTGCGCATTGGCCAACGTTCCAAAAATCAATAGCAATAGTATGGAGATTAATTTTTTCATTTAAAATGTATTTGAAACTACCTTTTCAGGTTTACATCAATGGATAAAAAAAGCCCTTTTCAGGACTTCTATTGATTAGAACCACAGCGACCAAGGAATCCTCGATAAAATGAGTACCAAACCCAATCCGTAAAATAAGGCGATTGATTTGAACTTGGCTTGGCTATCCGCTGCTCTTTTATGCTTCGACCATCCAATCGTAATTAGCGTAATAGCAATGATATTGATTAATGGATGTTCAAGTGATGTTAATCGTAAGGCTTTGTCGCTCATTTGCCCGAAAGAAGCCATTCCTAGCGGCGACACAAAATAAATAATAAAACCGAACACCAATTGTAAATGCGTTGCGATTAAACCAAACAAAGCTATTTTCCGGTCTTGAGGTGAAAACTCTTTTTGGGAATTTCTTCCGATTAATGAATTGACTACTGCAATAATTAAAGTAATTAATACCAAATAGGCCCAGCCCGAATGTGCTTTCTGAATAATTTCGTACATGTTTTTATGATTTTGAATTTCAAATATACACAAAAAAGTATAAAAAAACCTCACTTTTCAGTAAGGCTTTTTGGATAAAATTATTTGTTTTTTAAAAAATGCTTCAATAAAAACTCCGTAGAACTGTCATGGCTTTTGACCGTTTTGGTATTGATTTCACCCAATATCGAATTGGCCAATTGCTTCCCTAATTCAACGCCCCATTGGTCATAACTGAAGATATTCCAAATGACGCCTTGTACGAATATTTTGTGTTCGTACAGTGCAACCAAAGCTCCTAAACTTTCGGGTGTTAGCTTTTGAATTAATAAAGTATTGGTTGGTTTGTTTCCTGTGAATACTTTAAATGGCTTTAAAAAATCTGCGGTTTCGTGAGCCACATTTTGTTTGTCGAATTCTGATTGGACTTGCTCTTGGGTTTTTCCGTTTAATAACGCTTCGGTTTGCGCAAAGAAATTCGACATCAATTTGTCGTGATGGTCTTGATTGCCATATAACGGCTCAACATAACCTATAAAATCTGTCGGAATTAATTTCGTTCCTTGGTGAATCAATTGGAAAAAAGCATGTTGCGAATTCGTTCCGGGTTCGCCCCAAATAATGGTTCCGGTTTGATAATTTACAGTTTTGCCATCACGGTCGACACTTTTCCCGTTGCTTTCCATAATGCCTTGTTGAAGGTAGGGTGCAAGCTTTTGCAAGTATTGTGTGTATGGAATTAAGGCTTCGCTTTCGGCTCCAAAAAAGTTGTTGTACCAAATGCTTAATAGCGCCAAAACCACTGGAATATTTTTGTCGAAATCAGCCGATTTGAAATGGTTGTCCATTTGATTGGCTCCTTTTAATAACTTGTCGAAATTGTCGAATCCGACTGCCAAACTGATTGATAATCCCACAGCGCTCCACAATGAAAATCTTCCGCCAACCCAATCCCACATTGGAAAAACATTATTAGCATCGATGCCGAATGCGGTTACGTTTTTTAGGTTTGTGGAAACCGCCACAAAATGTTTCGCCACATCTTCTTGTTTTGCAGATTGCAAAAACCAGCTTCGAATGGTTTCGGAATTGGTTAAGGTTTCCTGTGTGGTGAATGTTTTGGAAACAATCACAAAAAGTGTGGTTTCCGGGTTTAGTTTTTTAATAATTTCATTGACATGATCGCCATCTACATTAGAAACGAAATGAACGTTGAGATGGTTTTTATAGAATTGTAATGCTTCGACAACCATGGCCGGCCCTAGATCTGATCCGCCAATTCCGATGTTGACGATATCGGTGAATGCTTTGCCTGTATATCCTTTTCTTACACCGTTTACGATTTCGCTCGTGAAGTTTTTGATTTTATTTTTGGCTTCGAAAACTTCGGGCATCACGTTGACACCGTCTACTTTTATATTAGCAGATTCCGGTGAACGTAAAGCAGTATGTAACACGGCTCTGTTTTCTGTTTGGTTGATGTTGTCGCCGTTGAAATATTTTGAAATCGCGTCTTTTAGTTGTGCATCATTCGCCAATTCGATAAGCAAACGCATGGTTTCTGAAGTGATATTGTTTTTAGAGAAATCGACAAGAAAGTCGTTCCATTGGATGTGAAATTGTGCGGCTCTATTGCTATCTTTTTGAAACATTTCTTTGATGGAATTGTGTTGCATCGATTTGAAATGTGTGGCTAAGTTTTGCCAAGATTTTGTTTGGGTTGGATTGGTGTTTTGTAAGGCCATTCTTTTCTGATTTTGGTTTGTCCCGAAGCTATGGGATTGAATTGCAAAGATAATAAAGTTATGGAACGCGGATGGTGCTGATTGTAATGATTTACGCAGATTTTTAAATGGATTGTAAGATTGTAAGACTATAAGATGGCGTGTCTTAAAATCATACAGTCTTACAATCTTAGAGTCAATGCCTAGCCCCGATAGTAGTGGAAATCTTTTTGCGCCGGCGTTCGGCGCAAAAAATTGAGAGTGGATAGCGGGAAATAGCTCCTAAAAATTTTACTTTTTATATTTCAAACTTGCCACGCTGTCCAATTCGCGTTTCAATGGTTGCATTTGCTTTAAGAATCTAGGAAGATTGCGTTTGTCCATCGGTTCGGAATTGGGAAGTTTTAGTTTGAGCGCATCGACTTGCACGCCGTTTTTCCAAAACCTGTAGCACACATGTGGGCCCGTAGCAAGTCCTGTGCTTCCTACTTTTCCGATGATATCACCTTGATTAACACGTTGTCCTCGACGCGCCAAAATTTTGGACATGTGCAGGTATTGCGTAGAATAGGTTCGGTCGTGTTTGACTTTAACGAAATTTCCGTTTCCTGCTGTAAATCCGGTTTGCTCGACAATGCCTGAAGCTGTCGTCATGATAGGTGTTCCGGTTGGTGCCGCATAATCGGTTCCTTTGTGGGCTTTCCAAATCAGCTGTACGGGATGGAATCTGTTTTTGGTGAAATGCGACGTAATATTGACGTATTTGAGTGGCGCTTTGAGGAAGAAATTCTTGAGTGCCTTGCCTTCGTCATCGAAGTAATCTAACTTTCCGGAGCCTTCATTTTGCTCGAATGGAAAGGCGTAGATGGTTTTGCCTTTGTATTCGAAAAACGCGGCTTTAAGGCTGTCGACGCCATCGTAAATCGTATCGTCTATGAAACGTTCTGTGAACGTGATTCCGAATTTATCGCCTTTTTTGAGTTTGAAAAAGTCGATTGACCAAGCGTAGATTTTGGTGATTTTACTGGCTAATGAAACATCTACGCCTTGCTTTTGTATGGCTTCAGACAGCGAACCGTCGAGGCTTCCTGCGATTGTTCTTTGTTTGATTTTTATAGGGCGGATTTTTTTGAATACCTGTACGGAATCTCTGAAATCGATTACATAATACGTTCCTCTGTCGGGTTGATAGACGAATGCTTGCAATTTCTTTTTGCGGTCTTTGGATCTGAAAAGCGTGAATGGTTTTCCGATGCGCATCATTCTGACATCGAAGCTGTCTTTGACTTTTTCGATGATGTCGTATACTTTTTGATCTCCTAGATTTTGTTTGTCGAGTAGACTTCCGAAAGTATCACCTTTTTGAACAGTGTCGTTTAATACATTAAAATCGTTGTATTTAAATCCGAATTGCTCAACGATGGGAATGGGTTGGGTTTCGGTATAGATGACATTATCTTCCTGATTTTTACAGGAAAACAATACCAACAAAACGATTGTTAATGCGATTACTTTTTTCAAAGTTTTTTGATTTTGTGCGATGATTATTCTGCTCCCCAGTTTTTTAATTCTTCTGCTGTCCATAGTTCTGGAAAGAAAATTCTTCTTTGGTATTTTGGGTGCATGTATTTTTTCCAATCGCTTCCGCCGGTGGCTTCTCCGCTGCCTTGTCCGCTATCGATATATTTTCTGGCGGCATTTAGATGGCCCATGACCCACGTAATATTGACCGTGTGATCGTAATGGCGCATGGCTTTGATGAGTTCGGGATTTTTCTGATCGGATTCCGGAAGTTGCTTGAATTTTTGCCAAAGATTGATGGTGTTGTATTGTTCCATTTCTCTTAAAAATAAAGCTTTGTATTTGCGTTCGAACTCTAAAATCAGAAATGATTTTTCGCCTGTGTGGTGGTCTTTTCCTGCGGCCTGCCAATACAAATGTTCGAAAGCATGTTCGTAAGGTGTATTTCTGTCGATGGTGGCACGGAATCGATAATCAATTAGGTTGATTAAATCAGTTGACGCAAATTCTATGAGTCGGTATTGTGCGCTTTGAAAACCACTGGCTGGTGTTAGCGTGTTTCTGAATTTCATATATTGCGCCACTTCCATGCCGTCGCCCATGATATCGAATGATTGTGTGAGCATGTCGAAATAACGGCTGATGCGCATTAATCTTTCCGTAAAAAAATCGGTTTGTGGTTTTTGATGGTTGGTAATTTGGTTGATTTCCCAAAGAATCATTTTGAAAAGCAATTCATTCACTTGATGGTACATGATAAATACCATTTCGTCGGGTAATGTGGTTCTTTGCGTTTGTAAATTAAGCAGCGCATCGGTTTGGATATAATCCCAATAAGTAATGGGTTTTGCCCAAATTAAACCTTCTAAATGGGTTTCAGTTTTTTGATTGATGTCTTGAAATTTCTGTTCTAAATTTTCTAAAATTTCTTTTGTATTGTTGGTGATTTCCATTAAGATTTTACTTTTACTTTAAAAGAATATTTTAAACCTTTAAACGCGTCTAAATCGGCTTTTATAGAACCAACTGCCAAGCTGGCTTTGATACGAATCGGTAGTTTATTGTCGTCATTTGAAATCCAAACCGTTAAGCTTTCTTCTTCTTTAAAAACCCTGCCTGATTGTACTAATGGTCTAAAAATCATGGTTGGTACAATTCCGAATTTGGTATCTATATCTTCATATCCGAGAAATTTCAATTTGAATTTTGTGGTTTCATCATCAAAAAACATATCGACAACAATAGATTCGCCTACTTTTAATTTATCAATGGTTGGATGATTTCTTAAATAATAAAACGTAGATACCATATCTTGGATGTTATCGCTAACGACCATGGTTTTTTCTGTATCGTTTTTATAATCTTTGACCAAGACTTTATTACTGGTTTGATTGAAAAACCCTTCTTGATTTTTTTTGTAACCACCTTCGTCTATTTTTCTGACGAATTGGTATGGGTTTCCGGTTTCTTTATCGAAATAACTTTCGTAGATATCATCTACTTTGAAAAAAAATCTTGACATTCCAGTGGTGTAACCTTTACCTATCGCATGGTAAACTTTTTTATTATTCCGCACGGCTTCATTCACCTCAAGTGTGGCATAACCAGCGTTGATTAGACCATAGTGAATTCTGAATTTAAACCATTCTCCTACATCAAAGGCTCTTTCTTTTTGAGAACTAAATCCGAAAGTTGATATAATTAATACAAATGCTATGACTCTTTTCATCTTTTTTTTGAATTGATTTCCGTCTGGAACTCAATATCTGTTCCAAATGTATTAAAACAAAAAAACCCAGTCAAATAATGACTGAGTTTTTATGCTATTAACCAACCAAAAACTATAAATTATAAAAAATTTATAGAAAAACTTCCGGAAACCACTCCTTTCGTTTTTGTTGGCACAAAGATACTGCCGTTTTTGACATATTCTTGATTTAAAATCAACTTTAACACGATATGTTCAAAAAACATATACCTACAACGTTGCATAATAGAGATTTCTTAATAATTTTATGTTTTTATTAAAGAGTTCCTCGTTTTTCTTGTTCTCTTTCGATAGATTCGAAAAGTGCTTTAAAGTTTCCTGCTCCAAATCCTTTAGCGCCCATTCTTTGTATGATTTCGAAGAACAATGTTGGTCTGTCTTCAACAGGTTTGGTGAAAATCTGCAATAAATAACCGTCTTCATCGGCATCGACCATAATGGCTAATTTTTCTATAGCGTTTAAATCTTCGTGCATCATTTTCATGTGTTCGCCCAATCGGTTTGGAATATCTTCATAATATGTTTTTGGCGGAGCTGACAGAAATTCTATGCCACGTTGTCGCAATTGCGTTACTGTTGTTATAATATCGTCAGTAGCAATCGCGATGTGTTGCACGCCGGAACCTTCATAAAAATCTAAATATTCTTCTATTTGTGAGCGTTTGTTTCCTTTGGCTGGTTCGTTGATTGGAAATTTGATTCTTCCGTTTCCGTTGCTCATTACTTTGCTCATCAGCGCAGAATATTCTGTATGGATTTGTTTGTCATCGAACGAAAGAAAATTGACGAATCCCATAACGTCTTCGTACCATTTTACCCAAGTATTCATTTGATTCCAACCGACATTGCCGACCATATGATCGATGTATTTTAAACCAACCGGTTCCGGGTTGTAGTCTGATTTCCATTCTACGTAACCCGGTAAGAAAGTACCATTGTAGTTTTTGCGCTCGACGAACATGTGAACGGTTTCGCCATAAGTATAGATTCCGGCACGAACAACTTCTCCGAATTCATCTTTTTCTACGACGGGTTCCATAAACACTTTTGCGCCGCGTTTTGTAGTTTCTTCAAATGATTTTCTAGCATCTTCTACCCAAAGCGCAACTACTTTTACACCGTCACCGTGCTTTTTGACATGCTCTCCGATTGCTGAATCGCTGTTTAATGCGGTGGTTAGGACCAATCGGATTTTGTCTTGTTTCAACACATAAGAGGCTCTGTCTCGCACGCCGGTTTCTAAACCGGAATACGCTAACGATTGGAATCCGAATGCGGTTTTATAGAAATGGGCGGCTTGTTTGGCATTTCCTACGTAGAATTCTACGTAATCTGTTCCCATTAATGGCAGGAAATCTTGTGCGCCTTCGAATATTTTTTCGAGTCCGTAGTCTACGGAGGTGACTTGTTTTGACATGATTTTTATTTTTTAATGTAAACTGCTTTGGAGCGCGGATGATGCGAATTGGTCAGATTTACGCGGATTTTTATTTGTTGTAAAGTGTTGTTATTATTCTAAAGCCCTAGCCGTGATAGTAGCGGTTATCCTTTTGTGCTGGCGTTCAGCACAAAAGATTATAGCGTATAGCAGGATTAGCTCCTGACCCGAGCGACAGCGAACTGACGCAGTAAAATTATTCCAACCAAGATTTATAGTATTTTCCATCATCTAATCCCATGGCTTCTTCGGTGACCATTAGTGGTCTAAACGTATCGACCATGACCGCTAATTCTTGGGTTTCTTTATGGCCTATACTTCGCTCCATAGCACCTGGTGCCGGTCCGTGTGGGATGCCTTTCGGGTGCAAGGTGATATGACCTTGTTCGATATTATTTCGGCTCATGAAATCGCCATCGACGTAATATAAAACCTCATCGCTGTCGATATTGCTGTGGTTGTATGGTGCCGGAATTGCTTTCGGGTGGTAATCGTATAAACGCGGGCAGAACGAGCACACTACGAACGTGGCGGTTTCGAATGTTTGATGCACTGGCGGCGGTTGGTGTACGCGTCCTGTAATCGGTTCGAAATTATGAATACTGAATGCATAAGGAAAATTGTAGCCGTCCCAACCCACAACATCGAATGGATGTGTGGCGTATATCATTTCGTGGATCATGCCTTCCTTTTTAACTTTAATCAGGAAATCGCCTTTTTCGTCGTGTGTTTCTAATTCGGTTGGCAATTTGAAATCGCGCTCACAAAATGGTGAATGTTCTAAGTGTTGACCTGATTCGTTTTTGTAGCGTTTTGGGGTGTAGAATGGTGAGAAAGATTCTACATAGAACAGTCGATTTTCTGAAGTTTCGAATTCGATTTGGTAAATCATACCGCGCGGAATGATTAGATAATCACCGTATTCGAATGGGATATTACCGAGCATCGTTCGCAGTTTTCCTTTGCCTTTGTGGATGAAAATGAGTTCATCGGCATCAGCGTTTTTGTAGAAATATGACGTTAATGATTGTTGTGGTGCTGCCAATCCAATCGTACAATCTTTATTGACAAGCATAGGTTTTCTGCTATCTAGAAAATCGGCTTGTGGCTGCAATTCAAATCCTTTTAACAATAGCGATTTGATGTTTTTCCCGATAGCGATTTTGGGCTCGACTGAATACGATTTTATAATTTCTTTGACTTGTGTCGGGCGATGCACGTGGTATAAAAGTGAAGAATGTCCGTGAAATCCTTCGGTTCCGAAAAGCTGTTCGTAGTATAAACCGCCGTTGGGTTTCTCGAACTGCGTGTGACGCTTTTGAGGGAAGTTTCCTAGTTTATGATATATTGGCATAAGTTTTTTAATTAATAATTAATAATTCACACTCGAGGCTTAAGCAGAACTGAGCGTAGCTAATTAATAATTAAAGGTCATTCAGGATTCCTTTTGATTAGGAATTTGAGGTGCGTTAATAAACCTATCCACGTTGTTTTCATAGTAACAAATATCGGAAAAAAATCATTTGGAAAGGTTTCTTTTGAAATATTTATAAACGCAAAAAAGGCATTGAAAAACTTGCTTCAATGCCTATTTATATTTAATGAATCCTAATTATTTATCCGGATTATTGAGCTTGCTATTTTTCCTACTGTAGGTAAAATAAATAACCAATCCTATGGCCAACCAAACGATGAGTCGCAACCAGTTGGTCCAGCCTAGTCCGTAAATCATGGCTAAGCAAACTACGATTCCTAAAATTGGAACCAAAGGAACGAATGGTGTTTTGAATTCGCGCTTCATATCCGGTTCTGTTTTTCTCAATACGATTACTGAGAAACATACTAAGATGAAGGCGAAAAGTGTTCCGATACTGGTCATATCGCCAACGATATCTCCAGGGATAAACGCTGCAAACAAACCTACAATTACTAAAATAGCAAGGTTTGCTTTGTATGGCGTTTTGTATTTAGGATGTAAATCTCCAAATGCTTTTGGCAACAATCCGTCTTTACCCATCGAGTAAAAAACACGCGATTGACCTAACAACATCACCAGAATTACTGAAGTAAATCCGAATAAAATAGCAACCGTTACAAACTGAGCCAACCATTGGAATGATGGCCCCATTGATGATGTAATGGCATTGGCTACTGAAGCTTCTTTTCCTCCAGTTCTGAAAAACTCAACCGATTCTAGTCCGGTTAAAACGTGTGCAAACAAAATATACAAAACTGTACAGATTGCCAATGAACCTAATATACCAATCGGCATATCACGCTTTGGATTTTTAGTTTCTTGAGCCGCCGTACTCACGGCATCAAATCCTATGAAGGCAAAAAATACAGTTCCTGCAGCGCCAAGAATTCCCATAATGCCTCCGAAATGATGTCCGACACCATGCTCGTCAGTAAAAACAGAATCTTGAGGAATATAAGGTGTGTGGTTTGCAGGGTTTATAAAATGCCAGCCTAGAACAATGATCAATACTACGATGGCTACTTTCACAACAACGATTAATCCGTTTACAAAAGCGGATTCTTGTGTTCCTTTAATTAATAACAAACTAATCACGGCTACAATAAATAAAGCCGGTAGATTCATGATTCCGTGTTCTCCTAAATCAGAGGTTTGAAATGGCGAGTGACACAACGAATAAGGAATGGGGCTCACATGGAGCACATTGACCAGCAGATTGTTCAGATATTCACTCCAAGCAATTCCAACCGTAGCGGCACCAACGGCATATTCTAAAATCAAATCCCAACCGATAATCCAAGCGAGTAATTCGCCCATCGTGGCGTAAGTATAGGTATAAGCACTACCTGAAATTGGAATGGAGGATGATAATTCAGCATAACATAATCCTGCCAAAGCGCAACCAATGGCTGCTACTATAAAACCAATCGTCACTGATGGTCCGGCATTTTGAGCTGCTGCCGTAGCGGTTCTAACGAAAAGACCAGCTCCGATAATGGCTCCAATTCCTAAGGCGATCAATGACCAAGCGGTTAAGGTTCGTTTCAATCCTTTTTCGGACTCTGACGCTTCACTTAATAATTGTGTTAAAGATTTTTTCTTCCAAATAGACATGGTGGTTCTTTTAAATGGTTATGTGGTTTCAAATATATTATTTTTTCGATAACATCAAACATAAAATTTAGCGTGTCCTTTTCTTAGAACCAAAATCCGACGCTAAACCAAGCGAATCCTTTGCCTAATTCTGGCGACCACGAATACTTAAACTCAGCCGGTCCGAGGATAGATTCGATCCCATAACCCACAGCATAACCAGTATACTTTACTTGAGAAATCCATCTCGAGGTATCAAAAAGATGGTCTTCAATATTGGCATAATTCGCCGAAAGATTGATGTGGTTTTTTTTGAATATCTCGTAATCAACCGTAATACTACTCTTGATATAACTGTCGCCATTAAGGCTTAAAAAATCATAGCCATAAAACGGTTTAAAATTATTGAGCGGCACAAAACCGTAGCCGCCAAGTACAAAATCAAAAAAATGCACACTCTCTTCACCTAAAGCAAAACCCATTTCGGATTGTACTTTTATGGTGGTTTTTTTAAATAACGTTTGTGCGAATCCAATATCGCCTTTCACAATAGAAAAGGGTTTGAACTCATGCGTATAATCGGTCGAATACAAATAGTTTTGATAATCGCCAAAAAAGTACCAACCTCTTTTTGGAAAATACTTATTGTCTAAATCATCATACTTGACATATCCGAATACGCTTCCGTAATTGCTTTTTTCAAAATCGGGAGCACTACTCTCAACGGTTTTTGATTTGATACTTAAAAACTGATGTTCGATACCGCCGCCAATTAAAAACTTTTGGATGAAAATGGTTTGAAAATACGCCTGATTGGTCAAGTCTGCAAAATCGATGTTGATCGATCGTATTCCAAGTTCGTCGAATAACTCGCCATTGCTAAAATCAGTTAATACATTTCGATTGAATTTATTGAATTTAGACCGGAATCCGAAGCTCCAATAAAAACCATTATCAACATAATAATCTAAATTATACCGCAAATTATCGCCTAAAATAACATCCAATGAAGTCACATCATTTCTGAAAAAAGTTTTCTTATGTGTTGCATTGAGCAAAATGCCGCTTTTGTATAATCCATCGTAATGCAAAGAAAACTTCACAAATGTTTTGGTTGAATTTTCAGTGAGATTAATGACCAAATCATCTTTATCGTTATTCTTTTCCAACGAATAATTGATGGCGCTAAAATTTTGCGTTGCCATAATATTATCCATTCCAATTTTAATGTCATTATAGGTAATATCGGTATTTTGCTTGAATCTCAATTTTCCAATAACATAAGCTCGTGTATAATTTTTTAAAGTATTGATGTTGATGTTTTTAATCTTCAAACTATCGGCTTTCTCAGAATATATATGATTTTTTCTGACTTGAGTTGAATCACCCAACACTTTGATTTTTTCATACATTGCAAACGCCGCTTCTTCGCCTTTTTTGATGATTTCTTGTCCATCATCAAAAGAAATAACGCTATAATCCGAAATGTCTGGTTTGATATAAATGTCGGTCTGTTTCCGTTTTTCTTTCATTTTTTCAATCATTTGAAGATTCGAAATCTGAACCAAAATTTTCGTCGCATCTTTCAATGATTTGCGGTCTTTCAAATCGTCTTGCACATCAACTCCAATAATGATATCGGCGCCCATTTTCTTGATTTCATCTACGGGAAAATTATTGGTAACTCCGCCATCAACAAGCAATCGTCCATTGATTTCAACAGGAGAAAACAGCGTAGGAAAAGCACCGCTGGCCAACATCGCTTCGGCCAAATAACCTTTATTCAACAATACTTCTTCGCCGGTTTCGATATCGGTGGCCATACACAAAAACGGAATAGGAAGTTGGTTAAAATCACGCACATGACGCACATTATATGTCAATCGGTTCAATAAATTATAATTGTACATTCCTTTAGACAAAGCCGTTGGAATGCCAACTTTCATTTTTTTGAATGGCAAAGTAAACGCATACATTTCGTCATTTCTTTTTTCATAAAACGTTTTGGAAGATCGCGGTGTATAATCACTCAGCAACGCATCGAAATCAGTGGCTCTAAAAATAGAATCGATTTGATGTGCACTATATCCCGAAGCATACAAACCGCCAACAACCGCACCCATACTGGTTCCA
Source organism: Flavobacterium sp. (assembly GCF_031411595.1). GTDB lineage: Bacteria > Bacteroidota > Bacteroidia > Flavobacteriales > Flavobacteriaceae > Flavobacterium. The sequence goes on from NZ_JANOBI010000047.1 coordinate 84,745, forward strand.
CCGATATAATCAATCTTAACACCGGCTTGCTCTAGTACTTTTAATACCCCGATATGCGCAAACCCTTTAGCGCCACCACCACTAAGAACCAATCCTATTTTGGGTTTTTTTTGTTCTTGTGAATAAACGTTAAGTATCGTAAAAAATGCCAAAAGCAGCAAAGCCATTTTTTTCATGAAGCCTTTACGGATTAGATGTTTTGTAAAAGTCGGTAATTTTTTTGGCTTTTGAAACACCAACGACAGCAGAAATTTCGTTTTCAGTGGCCAATTTTAATCTTTTAACGCTTTTGAAATGCTGAATCAACGCAAGCATGGTTTTTTCTCCGATACCCGGAATGGTTTCTATCGATGAATTTAATGCGGATTTACTGCGTTTGTCACGGTGGAAAGTAATGCCGAAACGGTGTGCTTCGTTGCGCAAATATTGGATGACTTTTAAAGTTTCTGATTTTTTATCGAGGTATAACGGAGCTGAATCGCCAGGATAATATAATTCTTCCAAACGTTTGGCAATGCCTACAATAGCGATTTTTCCGCGCAATCCTAAAGCATCGATACTTTTCAAAGCGGATGACAATTGTCCTTTTCCACCATCAATAATAATGAGTTGCGGCAACGATTGGTTTTCGTCGAGCATGCGTTTGTAACGTCTGAAAACCACTTCTTCCATCGAAGCAAAATCATCGGGACCAACCACCGTTTTGATGTTGAAATGGCGGTAATCTTTTTTACTTGGTTTTCCGTCTTTAAATACAACACAAGCCGCAACAGGATTCGTTCCTTGAATGTTCGAGTTGTCGAAACATTCGATATGACGTGGCTCTGTTGACAACCTTAAATCTTTCTGCATTTGTGCCATAATCCGTTTGGTATGGCGATCCGGATCTACGATTTGCAATTGTTTGAGTTGTTCGATTCTTTGAAATTTGGCGTTGCGAATCGATAAGTCTAATATCTGCTTTTTGTCGCCAAGTTGCGGTACGGTGACTTTGATGTTTTCACCAACAACAACAGGAAACGGAACAATAATTTCTTTGGATAATAAATGGAATCTTTCGCGCAATTCGACAATGGCGAGTTCCAGAAGTTCTTCATCGGTTTCGTCAAGTTTCTTTTTGATTTCCATCGTGTAGGAACGAATGATGGAACCATGAGCAATTTGCAAAAAATTGACATAAGCAGCGCCTTCATCCGAAACAATGGAGAACACATCAATGTTGGTGATTTTCGGATTGATGATGGTAGATCGCGATTGATAATTCTCAAGCACTTCTATTTTTTCTTTGATGATTTGCGCTTCTTCGAATTGCATATTGGCTGCGAGTTCACTCATTTTCTTTTTGAACTCTTTGAGGCTTTCTTTAAAATTTCCTTTGAGAATTTCACGAATCGCATCCACTTGCTTATTGTAATTTTCTGCTGTTTCAAATCCTTCACACGGGCCTTTGCAATTGCCTATGTGATATTCTAAACAAACTTTAAACTTGTGGTTTTTGATGTTGTTTTCATTGAGATCATAATTGCAAGTTCGCCGTGGATACAATTCTTTGATTAAATCTAGAATCGTCCAAACCGTTTTGAAACTCGTATATGGGCCAAAATATTCCGAGCCGTCTTTAATCATTCTTCGTGTTGAAAATACACGCGGGAAAGGTTCTTTTTTAATACACAGCCACGGATAAGTTTTATCATCGCGCAACAGCACATTATAACGCGGTTGCAGTTTTTTTATTAAATTGTTTTCTAGTAACAACGCATCGGATTCGGTTGGAACCACGATGTGTTTGATGGTTACAATTTTCTTGACCAGTACGTTGGTTTTGGCGGTATCGTGAATTTTATTGAAATAAGACGACACTCTTTTTTTGAGGTTTTTGGCTTTACCAACATACAGGATTTTGTCTTCCTTATCGTAATACTGATACACGCCCGGATTGTCTGGAAGTGATTGTATTTGAAGTTCAAGTGTTGGGTTGGCCATTTCTAAAGTTGCATTAGCAGTACAAAAATAAGATATTAGTTGATACAAAAAACCTGGAAGTTTGGCTCGCAAAGACGCGAAGGCGCAAAGAAAAGGATGGCGATAAACTTTGCGTCTTTGCGAGATTTTTATTTTACTTTTACAACATGACTAAAGCCGAACTTCGTATTAAATACAAGCAATGGAGAAACGCCCTTTCCGAAAAAAGCATCGAGGAAATGAGTTTGGAAATCGCCAATCAATTGGTGAAAATGCCGATTTGGGAGCAAAAGTATTTTCATGTTTTTTTGCCAATTGTGGAGAAAAAGGAAGTTGATACAGAATTCATACTGCATGTATTGGCGGGCAAAGACAAAGAAATTGTCGTTTCGAAAAGTGATTTTGATGGTATGGTTATGACGCATTTCTTGTTGACCGATTCGACGAAATTCCAGAAGAATCAATATGGGATTTCAGAACCAGTTGACGGACTTGATGTTCCTGTTGCTAAAATTGATGTCGTGTTTGTGCCACTTTTGGCGTTTGACAAACTTGGAAACCGTGTCGGTTACGGCAAAGGTTTCTACGATAAATTCTTGATGGAATGTGCTCCGAAAACGATTAAAATTGGGTTGTCGTTCTTTGAGTCCGAAGAGGTGATTGATGGTGTTTGGGAAGGCGATATCAAATTGGATTTTTGTATTACACCGAAAACAATCTATAAGTTTTGATGCCCTAGCCCTGATGGGAACGAGCATCCTTTTGGGCCGGGTTTCGGCGCAAAAGATAAAGTGGACAGCAGGAAATAGCTCCTAAAAATAAATAAAATGCAACATGGATTTGCTTCGCCAGTTCGGCTAAAGCCTCGAGTCACGGATTAGCACAGATTAATCCGTGTAAATCTTTGAAATCCGTGTTATATTAATTCTTGTGAAAAGCTTTCTTATTGAAGACAATTAAAATTCCGACGCCTGTTGAAATAGCCATATCGGCGATATTGAAAATCGCGTTGAAAAACTTGAAATCGTTGCCGCCCCATATTGGAAACCATTGTGGGAACTTGCCGTCTATGATTGGGAAATAGAGCATATCGACCACTTTTCCGTGAAAGACTTTTCCGTATGGTTTGTCTGAAAATAGCGTGGCCAAATGGTTGTGACTGTTGTCGAAAATGACACCGTAGAATACCGAATCGATGATGTTCCCGAAAGCGCCTGCGAGGATTAATGCAATGGCAACAATAAGATAAGTTGAACTGTTTTTCTGCACGGAATCCCACAACCAATAACCGATGGCGGACACAGCAACCAATCTAAAAAGCGTTAAAAACAATTTGCCATACGCACCGGGAATTTCGGTTCCCCAAGCCATTCCTTCGTTTTCGATGAATAGGATTTTAAACCAACTGAAAACGTTGACTTCTTCTCCGAGTACAAAATTGGTCTTGATATAAATTTTGGTAACCTGATCTACCAATAAGATGATGAAAATTAGGAAGTATGCGTTTCGTAATGACATTTTTTTGTTTTTAATGCGCCAAAAATAATACTATTTTCTAAAAAAAACGCTCCGGTTGGAGCGTTTTTTTATAAGGCAATTGCTATTTATCGTTGCATGTTTTTGGCTTCGATGCTCATCGTGGCGTGTGGCACAATCATCAGGCGTTCTTTGCTGATGAGTTTTCCGGTTACTTTGCAAACGCCGTAGGTTTTGTTTTCTACACGGAAGAGTGCGTTTTTTAAATCGCGGATGAATTTTTCTTGTCGGATGGCGAGCTGTGAATTCGCTTCTTTCGACATCGTTTCACTGCCTTCTTCAAAAGCTTTGAAGGTTGGTGACGTATCGTCGGTTCCGTTGTTTAAGTCATTCATATAGGCACTTTTGATTAAATCTAAATCCGATTGTGCTTTGTTAATTTTTTTTAGGATAAGCTCTTTGAACTCCGCTAAATCGCTATCGGAGTATCTTGCAATTTCATCTACCATAATCTTGTTATTTTGTAATTAGTATTCTTGTTTTAATGTCGTCGAATTCGATGTCGATTCCGTTGGGTATTTGTGCTTCAAAAACCAACGTTTCGGTTAGTGTTTCGGATTTGATATACGTTACATTTGCATTGACCGCTTTTTCGAGTTCGTCATTTTTTTGCAAATGTACTTTAATCTTGTCAGTTACTTCAAAACCGGAATCTTTTCTGATGTTTTGAATGCGATTGACCAATTCTCTGGCCATGCCTTCTTGTTTTAATTCCTCAGAGATTGTGATGTCGAGTGCTACGGTAATTCCGTTGGCGTTCGCAACCAACCAACCTTCAATATCTTGCGAGGAAATCTCTACATCATCTTGTGATAAAGTTATAGTATTTCCTGATATGACAATATTTAACATTCCGAGTGTGTCCAATTGGTTGATTTGTTCCGGCGAAAACACTTGTATTTGCTTGGAAATCAATCCCATATCTTTACCAAAACGCGGCCCTAAAGTCTTGAAATTAGGCTTGATTTGCTTCACTAAAATCCCTGAAGCATCGTCTAAAAGTTCAATTTCTTTGACGTTTACTTCGGCTTTTATGAGGTCCGAAATGGCTTCAATTTCAGCACGTTGATTCTTGTCAAGCACTGGTATCATTACCTTTTGTAGTGGTTGACGCACCTTAATCATCTCTTTCTTTCTAAGCGATAAAACGAGTGATGAAATGGTCTGTGCTTTCTGCATTTTACTCTCGAGTGATTTATCAACAAAGTTTTCAACGTATACGGGGAATTCCGCAAGGTGAACACTGTCAAAATTTTCTGACTTTGTTGATTGTGTCAAATCTCTGTAAAGCTTGTCCATGTAGAACGGTGCAATCGGCGCACCCAATTTGCTGATGGTTATCAAACAAGTATACAATGTTTGATATGCTGCAATTTTATCTTGCGCATACTCTCCTTTCCAGAAACGGCGGCGACACAAACGCACATACCAGTTGCTCAGATTTTCTTGAACAAAATCAGATATCGCACGGGCAGCTTTTGTAGGTTCATAGTCGGCGTAATAACTGTCTACATTTTTTATTAATGTATTGAGTTCTGAAATAATCCACTGATCGATTTCTGGCCTTTCATTCAAAGGCACTTCCGCTTCGGTGTATTTGAAATTATCGATGTTCGCATACAACGCAAAAAATGAATACGTATTATACAACGTTCCGAAGAACTTACGACGCACTTCAGCAATGCCTTCAAGGTCGAATTTTAGATTGTCCCAAGGATTCGCATTCGAGATCATATACCAACGTGTCGCATCCGGACCGTATTCTTTTATCGTTTCAAACGGATCGGTCGCATTGCCCAAACGTTTCGACATTTTTTGTCCGTTTTTGTCGAGTACCAAACCGTTGGAAACTACATTTTTATAAGCCACTTTATCAAAAACCAAAGTTCCTATCGCGTGCAACGTATAGAACCAACCGCGAGTTTGATCGACACCTTCAGCAATGAAATCGGCCGGAAAATCTTTATTCTCGTCAATTTTGTCTTGGTTTTCGAATGGGTAATGCCATTGTGCATAAGGCATCGCTCCAGAATCGAACCAAACATCGATTAAGTCGGCTTCGCGTTTCATTGGTTTTCCTGAAGCGGAAACCAGCGTAATTTGATCGACTACGTTTTTATGAAGGTCGACCAAATCATAATTCGATTCCGACATGTTTCCGATTTGGAATGCTTTGAATGGATTTTCTTTTTGAAAACCTGCCGCGATTGATTTTTCAATTTCGTTGTATAATTCTTCGACTGAACCAATTAGAATTTCTTCTTTTTGATCTTCGGTTCTCCAGATTGGCAATGGAATTCCCCAATATCTTGAGCGCGATAAATTCCAGTCGTTGGCATTTTTAAGCCAGTTTCCGAAACGTCCTTCGCCTGTAGCTTTGGGTTTCCAGTTGATGGTTTCGTTTAAATCGAACATGCGGTCACGCACTTTTGTGATTTCAATAAACCATGAATCTAGCGGATAATACAATAACGGCTCGTCGGTTCTCCAACTGTGTGGATAACTGTGTACGTATTTCTCGACTTTGAATGCTTTGTTTTCTTCTTTTAAACGGATGGCGATTTCAACATCAACCGATTTTTCGGGTGCTTGGCCTTCGTCGTAATATTCATTTTTCACATATTTTCCGGCGTATTCGCCCATGTGTGAGGTGAATTTTCCTTGCAAATCAACCAAAGGAACAGGGTTTCCGTTTTCGTCTAACACCAACATTGGTGGCACTTCAGGAATAGCTTCTTTCGCGACTTTAGCATCATCGGCTCCGAAAGTCGGCGCAGTATGCACGATCCCGGTTCCGTCTTCTGTGGTGACGAAATCGCCTGATATTACACGGAATGCATTTTCGGGATTTTGGTATGGCAATACGAAAGGTAGCAATTGCTCATATCGAATGCCAACTAAATCATGTCCTTTACATTCAGCTAAAATTCTGTATGGGATTTTTTTATCGCCATCGGCAAAATTTTCGAAATCGGCTGTGTCGTGACTTTCGAAGAATAGTTTTCCGAATTGTTTTGCAACAAGATTTTTTGCCAGAATTACTTTGGCGTGATGGAATGTATATTGGTTGAAAGTCTCAACAAGAACATAATCGATTTTTGGCCCAACGGTTAAAGCAGTGTTTGACGGCAATGTCCAAGGTGTGGTTGTCCAGGCGAGGATGTGGATTTCTCCGAAAGCTTTTAAAAATTCAGGCAGTGTTTCCGATTTGGCTTTGAATTGCGCCACGACAGTCGTATCAGTCACATCGCGGTAACTTCCGGGTTGGTTAACTTCGTGCGAGCTCAAACCTGTTCCTGCTTTTGGCGAATAAGGTTGAATTGTGTAGCCTTTGTACATCAAATCCTTATTGTAGATTTGTTTCAAAAGCCACCAAACGCTTTCCATGTATTTGGATTTGTAGGTTACGTATGGGTTTTCCATATCGACCCAGTAGCCCATTTTTTCGGTCAAGTCATTCCACACATCGGTGTAACGCATGACGGTTTTCTTGCAAGCTTCGTTGTACTCTTCAATCGAAATTTTCTTTCCTATGTCTTCTTTGGTGATGCCCAATTCTTTTTCTGTTCCGAGCTCGACCGGCAAACCGTGTGTGTCCCAACCGGCTTTGCGTTTGACTTGAAATCCTTTTTGGGTTTTGTAACGACAGAAAATATCTTTGATGGCGCGTGCCATTACGTGGTGAATTCCCGGCAAACCATTGGCTGATGGCGGGCCTTCAAAAAACACAAATGGGGTATTGCCTTCGCGTGTGGTGACGCTTTTTTCGAATATGGTTTCTTTTTTCCAAAAATCAAGAACTTCGGAGGCGACAGTAGGCAAGTCAAGTCCTTTGTATTCTGTAAATTTAGTGCTCATGGTATCCTTTTCTAAAATCGAGATGCGAAAGTAATAAATTGTTGTGAGTTATAGGTTGTAGGTTGTAAGTTTTTGTGGTTAATGGTTTCGTTTTCAGTGGAAACTTGTTGGCTTGATGGAAATCGTTAGCTCTTCGACTCGTTCGGGTTAACAAAATCGATAACGCGCTATTGAACTGTGCACATTTGCGTGAGATTTGCTGCGCCAGTTCGCTAACGCTCGGGTGAAATTAAAAGGAGGACAGCCAGTGGCTGTCAGGTATTTTTTTTGAAAGCATCAAATTTTATGAGTTTTCGATTGAATGTACCGTGTTTTGCGTGAGGGATTGCAGTGGAAATCCTTTTGTGCCAGTGTTTGGCGCAAAAGATTGGGAATGAAAAGCCCGGCCCTTTTCGGGACACGTCCCAATAAAAAAAGAGGATGCTTGCGAAAAACATCCTCTTGATTTGAATTTTAGAATTTGATTATTCTTTGGTGATTTTTACAACACTGGTTTTGTTACTTGAGTACATTTTTACGAAATAAACGCCCGATGTGAGTTGGCTTAGATTGACCTGATTGCCTGTCAACTGTGTGCTTTGTAATAGTCGCCCGTTTAGGTCGAAGATTTCGACTTTTTGAATCGCTTCATCGTTTTGGATATTGAGGATGTTTTTAACCGGATTTGGATATACTTTAAGATTTGTCATATCGAATTGTTGACTCGACAAAGCATTGCCCACAACGGTTTGCTCTTCGTTGGTGATGATTGGGAAATTATAGTCGAAATAAATGCTCGCTTGGTTTCTTAGTACATCATTGAGTACGACAGTTGGTTTGGTTTTGATTTTAAACACGACATAACCGTCATTGTTGGCGTCATCGAAAGGCAGATTGATGTTTTCGAAGATGAATTCGACTTTGTTCGTATCCGATATTTTGGTTACACAAGAATGAGAAGCGTTGGTTATTTGTAGGGAACTTACGTCGAACATATTCGTGTCGATAATGTCTTTTATGACGATGTTTTGTGCAGCGTAATTTCCAGTGTTTTCGAAACGAATTTTATAGTGGATGTATTTGCCAACCATTGCCGGTGTAATGCTTTTTCCTTCAAGACAGGTTTTGTCGTTTGGATCGAAGGAATTCATTACATATTGTGGCAATACAAATTGGTTGTCTGCTAGCGTTTCGTCGTTGGCTGTTGGCGTTATGGAAGCAGTGAAAGTGATTGTGTCGCCTCCGTTTAATGGTGGTGTTTCCGTGGGTGTATTGAGATTCACTGTAAAATCGATGTTGCGCGATTCGAATGGTTGCAAATTACTGTAATCCCAAATCAATGAATTTAATGCTTGGCTTGTCGTTGCAGGGTTTGCAGAAACTAAATCCATGACATCGTCTTGAAAGGCTAACGTAATTTGCCCATTGGCGATTTGATTTCCTTTATTTTTGTAGACGAGTCTATATTTCACATTGAATCCCGGCACTGGTGTTGCGTTGGTAAAAGCGATGACTTCTACATCGGGATGAATACCATTAGCGGTAACGCAAAAATCTTGCGTAAACGGACTTGCCATAGTCGGAAAATCGGCTTGAATACTTGTTGGTGATATGGTGAAATAGTTTGGATTTTCAAGTGCTGGTGTTACGGTATGTAAACCGGCGACTACAGGCAAACTATAATTTCCTGAAGCGTCTGCTACGATGCTACCTGAATTGGTTCCGCTGCTAATGTTGTACTTTAAATTGGCATAACCCAAATCGCCCGCATCACAACCGTTGGCGTTGGCGTCTAACTTCGTAGTTCCTTGTATGGCATAAAAAACACCGCCCGGTGAAAAAGAACAATAGGAATTTACTTGGCAATTGGTATAACCGTATTCATCAATTTTTTGTTGCACGGCTTCCATTTCTCCTTCATCGACGCAGATATATAAAAGTATCGGATTGTTATAGATATTAAAACTACTGAAACCAAAAAGATTGGTTCCTTCTAGTTTTCCGTTTTTCATAAAAATAGAAAGTAATTGATTGTTGCTGCAATCTAAAGATCCGATGTTTACACATTCAGAAACATCTAGAGATAACAACTGATTCGTACTACAATCTAAAGAATTTAAATTAGACAAGCCTGACAAATTGAGTGACAATAGTTGATTCATTGAACACGAAAGACTCGTCAGGTTTGTTAGTCCAGAAACATCTAACGTGCTTAATTGATTGTTTGAGCAATAGATTCCATTTAAATTTGTAAGTCCAGATACATTTAAAGAAGTTAATTGATTTGATTGGCAATATAAAGCTGCTAGATTGCCTAATCCTGATACATTCAACGTGCTTAAATTAGTGTTGGTTACAGAAAGAAATTGCAAATTAGCACATCCTGTTGTATTTAAAGTTTGCAAAGCTGTATCATTCGTTATATATAAATTCAACAAACCTGTACACCCCGAAAAATTTAACACTGTTGCAGGACATTGAGATATTCGAACCGATTGCAAACTAACACAATTAGAAAAATTGGCATTGGTTAAATTAAATCCATAAATTTCGTAAGGAATCGTAACCAAACTCGAACATCCTGATAAATTTAATGTTAGTAAGGAATCTGCTCGAAAATTTAGCGTTTCTAAATTAGTGAGATTTGAAGTGTTTAAATTTGTAATACCTGTTAGTTGACAATCTACATATTCTAGGGTATTCAATCCCGAAAAGTTTATTGCTGTCAATGTTGTATTATTAAAACAGTCTAGTCTTTTTAAAGCAGTTCCTACAATGACTAGTGAAGTCAAACTATTGTCATAGCAATACAATTCTTGCAATTGAGATAAAGCGGAAACATCAAGACCTGTGATATCATTGTTAAAACAACTCAACACTTTCAAGTTCGTAAAACTGGCTATTCCGGTCATGCTTACAATGCTCGAAAAATTGACATACAAAGCACTCACTTGCTGGGCTTCGGCAGTTTGAATTTGTCCGTCGCTGTTGGCATCGATTTTAAACCATTGGCCTACCAAGTTTTTGGCGATTTGAATTCCGGTGTCGGCTTGCAATAGTTTTGCTTTAAAATTGGCATCTGGAATCGTAACGATTTGTGCCGTCATCTGCAATGTGCCAAAAACAGCAAGGATAAAAAGTAGTTTCGTTTTCATAATTTTTAAATATTGAGTTACAGTAAATATATATAAATATAATGCTCCGTGTATTCGTCAATTAGAATTCGATGATTCTCAACAAGAATTCGATGATGATTATGAAAAAACGGCTGCCAACACTTCAAGTGATTTTGGTTTTTTAAATCCATCGAGGTGCATGCTGTAATAATCGATGAGGATTTTGAGTACCATTTGACGTTCGGTAACATGAAACGTTTTTTGATTGTTTTCGAATTTTAAATCAATGAGCTTTTTAAACAATTGTGTTTCGTGTTCATTCAGAGAAGTGATAGCATGAAATGGTGTAAAAACGCCTTCTTTCATTTCAAAAAAAGGAAAATCCAAGTCGGAAATATCCGGGTAAAATCCTAGATGTTTAGTGATTTCGAGCAATAAAATTAAATGAAAATTAGCGATATCATCATGCTGATCGAGCCAATGCAAAGCGGTTTCGAGAAACGTAAAAAGCGCTTCGTTTTTCTCTTCTTCATGAATGGAATGATGCAGCATTTCAGACAAAAACATCACCATTGTACTTTTGATAATATCGGAATGAATCGACTGAAAAGGCATATCGATTTTGATTTCTTTTAGCTGCTCTAAAGTGCCTTTGTTTTTGTGAATGGCTTCAATTTCGAGAATCGATAACGGTTGGAAATACGCCATTTTCTGATTTGATTTTCGTGCAGAAAATGCATCGCGCACAAAGTACGATTTCAAACCGTCGGACAACGTGAAGCATTTCACAACCAAGCTTTTTTCTTGAAATTTTAGTGATGATATGACGATGGCTTTGGTTTTGACTTGCATGGAGAGTTGTCGGTTGTAAGTTGTCTGTTAAAATACTGCTGCGACAAATGGCACCCTTTTTTAACGGATAATCATCACCTTTTTAACTTTGGTTTCCGCGCCGTCTTCTGAGGAAATAAAAATCATATACACGCCTGAAGCTACTTTGTATTTTCCAAAAGCGGTGGTGTCCCATTCAATCGTTCCGCCTTCTGATATGGCTTCGTAGACTAAATTGCCTTCGATATCGGCGATTTTTACATGCACTTTGTCCATCAAGCCACTGACTTTTACGGTTCCTGTAAATTCCGGACGAACCGGGTTGGGATAAACGTAAGCGTTATTGAGGTTGTCATTGGCGGTTGTTGATACACCTTTGAAAGAAACCATTCCTTTGATGGTGGCAAAAAAAACTTCGCCAGTAGTTCCATTAATATCAATATCATTGATGGTGTTGCTTGGCAGTGGCGAATTATCTGTGGTGAAATGATAAATGGTTTGTTGTCCGTCGGAAGAAACATAAAATACGCCGGCATCTACGGTTCCGATCCACTTGTTGTTGGCGCCGTCTACAAAAATATCGCTAATCGATTGTTCATAAAGTAATTCTTGAGCCAAATTATCTTCGATAATAATAACCGCATTGGTTCTTAGTGTTTCATCTGAAAAAAAACTATCAACACTTGGTAATACTCGAAGTCCGGCCAAAGTACCTATCCACATTTGATTTCTGTTGTCGATGGCTATTGCTCTGACATCAAACGACGGGAGATTTCCTCCATCGGGTGAGTCGCTGATCACTTTAAACCGATTGTTATAATTTTCGTTAAATCCGATTACACCATCGCGCCAAGTTGCCATCCATTTGGTGCCTCGGTTATCTATGATCATTCTTCCAAATCGGAGTTTGTTTAAATTGTCATATACATTTTGCATGTCATAAGATTGCCACTGTCCGTTAGCTTTCAACACTTTCAATCCTTTTCTGATAATACTGCTGGTTACCCATAAATTTCCTGAATTATCGAACACCGTACCATTCACTCTAATATCGTCAGGCACTTGCCCAGCAATAGTTTGTAGTCCGTCGTTACCTGTATTCGAAGCGTTGAAGAGTGTCGTAACCGCATCGTTTTCGAGTTTCAATAATCCGGAATAATAGGAACTTACAAAAACTTGTTTTTCATTGTTGGGATTCACCGTAATTCTTGATAATGCTTTTGCATCGGAAAGTGATTCATAAGGAATGTTAAGCCAACCATTTTTATTGAATTTGCTTATTCCAAATTTAGGAAGGCCTCCGGGGACAAATGTATATGGATTGTAATCGATATCATACCCGCCAAAAACGGCCCATAGATTTGAAGAAGTTGTATTGATGGCAAAGACGTTGTTTCGAAGTGGTCCTTCAGGCGTTTTGTTTTCAATAATGGAATCGTTTAATCCTTTACTGAAAATTCCGTGCTCTTTTGTTCCGAAGAAAACAACGGCATTAATGATGGTAGCGCAAGTAAATTCAATGGTTAAATTGGGAATTTGATTGCTGTTAATATCGGCTATTTGACTCAAAGCGGTATTGTAAATATACACATGGTTTTTGGTCGTAACCAGCAAATAGGAGCCACTGGTTCTAATATCGTTTGCAGGTTCCTGAAGTTGTGTTACCCCAGCAAAAGCAGTTCCGTTCCATCTTTGTAAACTGCCTGTTGTCGTTACTGCCATTAAATTATCACCGAATTTTTCTATTCCGGACCAACCGAAACTGGCTACCGATTCCCATTGGTTGAAATCATTAAGGTTGGGATTGTTAAGATCGGCAACTAAAATTCCGTTGGTTCTCGAAGCCGCGCAAATTTTCCCGTTGGATATGGCTGTTTGTGCAATATTAATTTGAGTTCCATTCGGGCCAATGAAATAAGTGTCGCCGAATTGTAAGGTATTTAAATTGTATTGCACGATGCCGAAATCGCAGGAAACATATATCATTCCGTTGTTGTCCATAAAATGATTGACTCTTTTTACGTTTTGAGGAATTGCTTTGTTGATGATATCAACCACATTCAACATCGATCCGTCGACTTCATTATACACTATAATCAACCCATTTTCATACCCAATAATGGTTTTTTTCAACGATGGACTATGATAAATTGCCGTAATCGTCAATCCTGATAAACCATCAACGGTATTGAGTATTTTGATTCCTCCCGAAAAGACATCTTCGGAAAAGATTGCGTTTTCAGTAGCTACGAAAATTTTCGAATCGTTCTGAGAAAGATCATTAATTTGAGTATACGAAAAATAGCCTTTCCAAGACTTGTTGTTTTGAGACTGGCAACAAAGCATTGCGAAAATTGAAAATACGGTAAGGAAAAATACTCTCATTAAAATACATCTAGATTGAAACACAAATATAGTGTAAAACGAAAAAAATCAACTTTTAATATTGAATACAAAAAAAAGCCTTTCACTATTGCTAGTAGAAAGGCTTTTTAAATACTTATAGATTGATGTTAAACGACACCTTGACCTAACATCGCATCGGCTACTTTTACGAAACCTGCAATGTTGGCGCCTTTCACATAATCAACGTATCCTGACGCATCAGAACCGTATTTTACGCAAGATGCGTGGATGTCTAACATAATTCTTTTTAATCTTTCGTCAACTTCTTCTGTAGTCCAGCTTAATCTCAAAGAGTTTTGAGACATTTCTAAACCTGAAGTAGCAACACCACCTGCATTGGATGCTTTTCCTGGTGCGAATAAGATTTTTGCTTTTTGGAAAACCTCAACCGCTTCTGGTGTTGATGGCATGTTGGCGCCTTCTGCAACACAGATACATCCGTTGGCTACTAATGTTTTTGCTTCTGCATCGTTGAGCTCATTTTGAGTAGCGCAAGGCAAAGCGATATCGCATTTCACTTCCCAAGGACGTTTTCCTGCTACATATTTAGCGTTTGGATATTTAGTTAAATAATCGCTGATTCTGCCGTAGTTTACGTTTTTGATTTCCATTACGTACGCTAGTTTTGCAGCATCAATACCATCAGCATCATAAATATAACCTGCAGAATCTGACATCGTCACTACTTTTCCGCCCAATTGTGTTGCTTTTTCAGCAGCATATTGTGCTACGTTTCCTGAACCTGAGATTACTACCGTTTTTCCTGAAAAGCTATCGCCTTTAGTCTGAAGCATACTTTGTGCAAAATATACATCACCATAACCTGTAGCTTCCGGACGGATTAATGAACCTCCGAAAGAAATTCCTTTACCGGTTAAAACACCTGTAAATTCGTTTCTTAATCTTTTATATTGACCAAACATATAACCTACTTCTCTTCCACCAACACCAATATCTCCAGCAGGAACGTCTGTATCAGCTCCAATATGTTTCGACAATTCGGTCATGAATGCTTGGCAAAAACGCATGATTTCGATATCTGATTTTCCTTTTGGATCAAAGTCAGCACCACCTTTACCACCGCCCATTGGCAATGTAGTTAAGCTGTTTTTAAACGTTTGCTCGAAAGCTAAAAATTTCAAAATGCTTAAATTCACTGATGGATGGAAACGAATTCCGCCTTTATAAGGTCCGATGGCAGAGTTCATTTGAATTCTGTAACCTCTATTCACTTGAGTGGTTCCTTTGTCATCAATCCAAGTAACTCGGAACATGATCACGCGTTCTGCTTCGACCATTCTTTCGAGCAGCATTTTGTTTTGGTATTTCTTATTTTCTTCAATAAAAGGAATTACAGTTTCTGCAACTTCCTTTACTGCCTGCATAAATTCAGGTTCATTCGGATTTCTTTTTGAAACTGCGTCAATAAAATTGTTGATGCTTTGTGACATGATTAATAGATTATTAGCGTTTAAGAAAACGTTTTCGTTAATTGTCGGCAAATATACATTTTTATGAAAATATGCGTAAACTTTTTTTATATTATAAATCAATTTATTTGATTTTCCGGTAATCTCCTGAAAACTTGTATGAAACATCTTGTTTTACAACAAATCCCGAGATTTAACGTTTAATCAAAAGTATTTTTTTTATTTTATTTTATAAGTGAATGATGTTTTTATATATTTGTCGAGAATTGATTTAATCCTATATGCAAATGCCCAAGTATTTTATCCTAATCTTCTTGTTTTTATTTGGTTACTCCACTAAGACAATCGCTCAATTTGGCTTTTCTCATGAAGTAGGAATAATTGCTGGCCCGGTTGCTTTTCAATCCGATTATGGTGAGAGACATGATTACAATACCAATGCAGGAAATACCGGCTATGGAATTGGGCTTATACATTATCTGAATTTTGCATACAAAGCTGACTGTAACTGCTATGCTCCTGAAACTTATTTTAACGACCACTTCAAATTAAGAAGTGAATTGTCATTCAATAAAACAAACCTTAGACATTTTGGTGAATACGTAGATGGCGACAAGAAAAAATTATTCAACCGCCAACTGAGAGCCATGAGAGGTAGTACCGCAGTAACCAACATCGGTATGCAATTGGAATATTTCCCTTTAAGCATCCGTGATTTTACAGCAACCATTGGTGCTTTTGCTCCTTTTGTAAGTCTTGGTGGTCAATTTAGTTTTTACGATCCGAGTGCTTATTCTACCTTAGGAAAATTGAATACCCCTGCTACAACTCCTGTAAAATATTACAACGCTACTCAAAACGGAAGCGGGACAGTTTGGTCAATTGTTGGAAGTGTGGGTACGCGTTATAAATTAGCACCTTCTTCCGATTTAATGGTAGACTTTCGTCTGCAATACTATTTCTCGAATTGGGTAGATGGTTTAAATCCGAATCCGGATCTTTATCCTGAAAACAAAGCCAATGATTGGTTGGTTTGGTTCAATGTTGGGTATATTTATTACATTCAATAACAGAAAATAAAATTTATAAAAAAAACCAGTACTTTATTTGTACTGGTTTTTTTATTTATAGTTTATTGTAATGCTTGTTTCAAATCTTCGATTAAATCTTCGCTGTCTTCAATCCCAACACTCAATCGAACCAAATCATCAGTGATTCCGATTTCTTTTCGCTTGTCCTCAGGAATCGATGCGTGTGTCATTAATGCCGGATGATTTGCGAGTGATTCTACGCCGCCTAAAGATTCCGCCAACGTAAACACTTTTAGTTTTTCGAGGAATGCTATTGCATCTTGTTTGGCGCCTGATACGAAGGTAAACGAAACCATGCCACCAAAACCACTCATTTGTTTTTTGGCAATCTCATGGTGTGGATGACTCGGCAATCCAGGGTAATATACTGTTTTGATTTTTGGATGACTGTTCAAAAACGCCACCACTTTTTCGCCGTTTTCACAATGTCTTTGTACTCTTAAATGCAAGGTTTTGATGCCTCTCAACACCAAGAAACTATCCATCGGACCTAAAGTTGCACCTGTTGCGAATTGTTGAAAATGCAGTTGTTCTCCGAGTGCTTCGTCTTTTACGATTAATGCTCCGGCAATTACATCCGAATGTCCGCCAAGATATTTGGTTGCGGAATGCATTACGATATCGGCTCCTAAATCTAATGGGCGTTGTAAATATGGCGTTGCGAAAGTATTGTCAACTGCGAAAAGGATTTTTTTGGCTTTGGTGATTTTAGCGATTTCGGCAATGTCTGCCAATTTCATCAACGGGTTGGTGGGTGTTTCTACCCAAACCAATTTGGTGTTTTCATTGATTAAGGATTGAAATTTTGTAATATCATTCATATCCACAAAGTGGAATTTGATTCCCGAATCTTTATAAATACGCGTAAACATTCTGTAGGTTCCGCCATACAAATCGTCCATGGCGATGACTTCATCGCCGGCTTTGAATGATCGCAACAAACAATCGGTTGCTGCCAAACCTGATGAAAATGCCAAACCTCGCGTTCCGTTTTCGATGCTTGCCAAAGCGTGCTCTAAAGCCGTTCTTGTCGGATTGGCTGCGCGGCTGTATTCGTAATCTGGATTGACGGGTTGCCCAGGGCTAGTTTGCACAAAAGTAGATGTTTGATATACCGGCGGCATAACAGCTCCAGTGCTTGGGTCGTGGTGTTGTCCACCGTGAATGGTTTTGGTGTTGAATTTCATTTTTATTGAATAATTTTCGCCAAAGATAAGAAGTTTGTTTTTTGCCACGAAGGCTCGAAGTCACAAAGTTGTGTTATAGCCCCGATAGCAACGGCATCCTTTTGTGACGGCGTTTACTTTGTCAGTTCGCTTCGCTCGGGTGGCACAAAAGATAGAGTGGATAGCGGGATTAGCTCCTAATAAAAAACTAAATAAATTTCCGAATGCTCATCATCATCCCAATATGCATAGCTTCGTGATAATAATTGAACGCCATGGCATCTTCAGCATTGCGCATTGTAAATCCCGACATCGACGTAAATTCTTCATAATTTTTGAAAATTCCAGCATTGAAATCGGTTTTGGTTTGGTTGATGGTTTCGAACAACAATGATTGAATCTTATCGACCTCGTCTTGCGAAACATCGCTTTCGGGTTTGGTGCCTCGTCGGTATTTGGCAATCATTTCGTCGGATACCATCATCGGCAAACCCGACAAATTATAAACTAATAATTGTTGCACAACCACAATGTGACCAATGTTCCAAATGAGGTTGTTGTTGAATCCGGTTGGAATCGTATTGAGCTGTTCGAGCGTGTAATTTTTTAGAAATTCTGACAATACTTTTCGGCTTGTGCGCGTGATTTCGAAAACTTGATGCATGGTGTATTTTTTTATTAAAAATAGACATTTTCAACATCAAATGGATTTTCTTTGTAAAAAGATTTTTATGAACACCATCTATTATCTCGCCTCTTGCGATACTTGTCGGAAGATTATCAAATCGCTGCCGAAAAATGATACTTTAGTTTTTCATGACATCAAGCAAAACCCGATTACGGCTGCTGAATTAGACGTGATGCGCGAACTTGCAGGAAGTTACGAAGCATTGTTTAGCCGGAAAGCGCAATTGTATAAATCGCTCGATTTGAAAAACAAAACGCTAACGGAAACTGATTTCAGAAACTACATTTTAGAACATTATACGTTTTTGAGTCGACCCGTTTTTATCATTGATGGTAAAATTTATATCGGCAACAATCAGAAAGTCATTATCGAAGTCATCAAAGCCTTGAGCTAATGTCGAAAAGAAACTTAGCCTTAATCGCAGCCACTTTGGTTTCTGTTATTTATGGTTTGACTTTTACCATTGCCAAAGATGTGATGCCAATATTCGTCAAGCCTTTTGGGTTTATATTATTGCGTGTTGGTGGCTCGGTGATGCTGTTTTGGGCTATTGCTTTTCTCGGACCGAAAGAGAAAATTGCATTGAACGATTTTCCAAGAATCATTGCAGCGGCTTTGTTTGGCGTGGCCATTAATATGTTGACTTTTTTTAAAGGTTTGAGTTTGACTTCGCCCATTTCCGCTTCGGTGATTATGGTAACAACGCCCATTATCGTTTTGGTTTTGTCATCGATATTGATGAAGGAAAAAATGAAAACCCGCAAAGTTTTCGGTATCATACTCGGTTTGGTCGGAACGGTTTTTCTGATTCTTTTCGGGAAATCGATTGGCAATGCGCCGAATGCTGGTTTGGGCAATTTGCTGGTTTTTATCAATGCGGTTTCTTATGGATTTTACTTGATTGTCGTTAAGAAACTGATGGACAAATACAATGCTTTTACTTTCGTCAAATGGATTTATACTTTCGGATTTTTGATGGTGTTGCCTTTTGGTTGGAAAGAATTTCAGGCGATCGATTGGCATCAAATTCCAAC
This sequence comes from Flavobacterium sp., assembly GCF_031411595.1. Classification (GTDB taxonomy): domain Bacteria; phylum Bacteroidota; class Bacteroidia; order Flavobacteriales; family Flavobacteriaceae; genus Flavobacterium. Next base: position 103,842 of record NZ_JANOBI010000047.1, read on the forward strand.
AACTATTTATTGGGAAATTGGCTTCGTGATTTTCTTTTCTACGTTCTGTACGTATTTATTGAATCTGTTATCGATGCGTGAATTAAAACCAACAACAGTTGCCGTATTCATTTATATGCAACCCTTGTTTGCTGCCATTATAGCGATCAGTTTAGGAAAAGACGAGCTCAATATCGTCAAGATTATTGCGGCGGTTTTAATCTTCACTGGCGTCTATCTTGTGACACAGAAGAAAAGTGTTCCGTAGTCAGTGGTTTAGTGATCAGTCGTTTGAGGTTCAACATAAAATCAAAATGTTATAGGTGATTTTAGTGCTGAACACTTCTTACTGAACACTGCAAACTTTTAATTATCTTTGAATTCTTTATTACAAAAATATGATACAATCCATGACGGGTTTCGGCAAAGCCACTTTACAATTGCCATCCAAAAAAATTACGGTAGAAGTCAAATCTTTAAACAGCAAAGGTTTGGATTTGAATGTGCGCATGCCATCGGTTTACCGCGAACTAGAATTGGGATTACGCAACGAAATTGCCTTACTACTGGAACGCGGGAAAATCGATTTTTCGATTTATATTGAACTCAATGGCGAACAAACTTCGACCAAAATTAATGTCCCGATTGTGAAAGCTTACATCAATCAAATGCGCGAAGTAATTGCCGATGCTGATGAAACGGAATTGATGAAAATGGCAGTCAGAATGCCCGATGCACTCAAAACCGAACGTGACGAAATTGATGAAAACGATTGGACAGAAATTCAAAAAGTCATCAAAGAAGCGTTGCAAAATATTTTAAATTTCCGTCAAGACGAAGGGAAATCTTTAGAACAGGAATTTCAATTGAGAATTGGCAATATTCGTCAATATATGAATGATGCATTGGCGTTAGATTCCGAAAGAGTGCAAGCCATAAAAGACCGTTTGCAAACGGCTATTTCGGAACTTCAAGTCAATGTGGATGAAAACCGTTTCGAGCAAGAACTCATATACTACCTCGAAAAACTCGACATTACAGAAGAAAAAGTACGTCTTACCACGCATCTCGATTACTTCATTGAAACCATCAAAGGCAAAGAAGCCAACGGTCGAAAATTGGGTTTCATCACCCAAGAAATGGGACGAGAAATCAATACCATGGGCTCGAAAGCGAACCATGCACAAATGCAGAAGTTGGTGGTGATGATGAAGGATGAACTCGAAAAAATTAAAGAACAAGTACTAAATGTTTTGTAAGGCTTTAAGCTACAAGTATGAATAAAGGCAAATTATTAGTGTTCTCAGCACCTTCAGGTTCCGGAAAAACAACCATTGTTCGACATTTGCTCGCGCAACCGGATTTGAATTTAGAGTTTTCTATTTCAGCAACATCGCGTGAACCTCGAGGCGAAGAAGTGCATGGCAAAGATTATTATTTTATTTCTTTAGAAGATTTTAAAAAACACATCAAAGCACATGATTTTCTGGAATGGGAAGAAGTCTATCGCGACAATTTCTACGGTACTTTGAAAAGCGAAATCGAACGCATTTGGGCACAAGGAAAAAACGTCATTTTCGATATCGATGTTGCCGGTGGGTTGCGTATCAAATCAAAATTTCAAGAAGAAACTTTAGCTGTTTTTGTAAAACCGCCAAGCATTGATGAACTCAAAATTCGCCTTAAAAAACGCTCCACCGAAAGCGAAGATAAAATCAATATGCGCATCGCAAAAGCATCTGTAGAGTTGGCCACTGCGCCACAATTTGATAAGATTATTAAAAATTATGACCTCGATATTGCTAAAGAAGAAGCGTATCAATTGGTCAAAGCATTTTTAAAAGAGTAGTTCATGAAAATCGGATTGTATTTCGGAACGTTTAATCCCATTCACATCGGGCACCTCATCATTGCCAATCACATGGCAGAATACTCAGGTGTCGATCAGGTTTGGATGGTAGTCACGCCGCACAATCCATTAAAAAAGAAAGAGACTTTACTAGACGATTACCAACGATTGCATTTGGTATTTTTAGCCTTTGAAGATTATCCGAAAATCAAACCTTCTGATTTTGAATTCAAGCTCGCGCAACCCAATTATACCGTCAATACGTTGGCGCATTTGCAGGATAAATTCCCGACGCACGAATTTTCACTAATCATGGGCGAAGACAATCTGAAAACTTTCCACAAATGGAAAAACTATGATGTGATTTTGAAGCATCATGATGTTTTTGTTTATCCAAGGATTTCATCGGAAGCAGACAACAACCAATTCAAAAACCACCCGAAAATTCATCTTATTGATGCACCGGTTGTTGAAATCTCAGCCACTTTTATTCGCGATAACATTAAAGCCAAAAAAAATGTACAACCACTTTTGCCTTCAAAAGTTTGGGAGTACATTGATCATAATAATTTTTACAAGAAGTAATTTCGTTGACTTTATAAAATTCAAAAGGCGTTCAAAGTTGAACTTTTGAACGCCTTTCTCAACATTAAAACAAAACGTAACTAACCCGTAAATCGAGTACTACAAAACTACATTGTACTCTAATACAGATAACGAAACAAAATTAACAGTATTGTATTGAATATCAAAATAATACAACGGTTTTGTTTATTAAATTTTCATATGCTTTAATCAAATTCGGGCTCTTGCTAGTCATACCGCATGATTTTATATTTTTTTGGTTACTTTTGAAACCTATAGTTTGCTTGATTTTTTTTCAGGAGCTATTTCCCGCTATACGCTAAATCTTTTGCGCCGAACGCCGGCACAAAAGGATACCGCTGCTATCGGGGCTAAACCCTAGACACCAATGACAGAATATCCAAAATTTGCCGTAATCGGTGGCGGAAGCTGGGCCACAGCCATTGCCAAAATGTTGTGCGTTAATCTTCCCGAAATCGCTTGGTATATGCGCAACGAAGAAGCCATCGACCACATCAAAAAGCACCACCACAATCCGAATTATCTGAGTTCGGTAGAATTTCACATCGAAAAACTCAAACTCACCAGCAACATCAACGAAGCGGTGGCTTATGCGGATTATATCATCTTTGCGATTCCATCGGCTTTCCTCAGCAGCGAATTGTTGAAACTGACTGAAAGTCTACAAGACAAAGTGATTTTTTCAGCCATCAAAGGAATTGTTCCCGAAACCAGTTTGATTGTCGGCGAACATTTCAATAAAGTCTACGACATTCCTTTCGAAAACATTGGCGTCATCACCGGCCCATGTCACGCAGAAGAAGTCGCACTCGAACGTTTATCGTACTTAACCATTGCGTGCGGCGACGCGAATAAAGCCAAAATCGTAGCCAAATGTTTGTCGGGAAATTACATCAAAGCCAAAATCAGCGATGACATTATCGGAACGGAATACGCTGCAATGCTCAAAAACATTTATGCCATTGCGGCCGGAATGGCCCATGGCCTTGGCTATGGCGACAACTTCCAATCGGTGCTCATGAGTAATGGTATTCGCGAGATGAAAAAGTTTATCCGCAAAGTGCACAAAATGAAACGCAACATCAACAATTCAGCTTATTTGGGCGATTTACTCGTAACGGGTTATTCTGTATTTTCAAGAAACCGAATGTTCGGCAATATGATTGGAAAAGGCTACACCGTAAAAAGCGCCATGATGGAAATGAGTATGGTTGCCGAAGGCTATTATGCCACAAAAAGTGCTTGGGAACTCAACCAAACTTATGGTGCGAAAACGCCGATTATTGATGCCGTATATAGTATTTTATATGAAGGTAAGGAAGCGAAAAAAGTGTTTAAGAAACTGACAGATAAGTTGGATTAGTTTTTAACTTATTCCCAATTTCCCTACCTCACAATCACACCATCCACAAACAAAATCGGTACTTCTTCTACCGCATTTTCGTTGATCGTGTTCGCTTTGAAGATATATTTCTTATCGTATAAAGTATTACCGATAAAAAACGTCACCATGAATTCGTTGTTTAATGCGAGTACACTTTGCTCTACCATTTCAACTTTAACAACGGAAACTGCTGGAATTTCCACAAACGCATGACGTAACAGCGACGTTTTTTTCATCTCGCCATCAATCGTTCCGAAGGCTTTGGAAACGACCATGACGCCATCGAGCTGGAAGTCGCTGTCGTTGACTAAATAGACATACCAGACTTTTTCCATGAAGTCGTCGCTCCATTCTTGGATGGCGGCTAGGAAGACGTTTTCTACGGTGGGGATGATGATGTCTTTTTTCATGGATTGTAAGATTGTAGGATTGTAAGACTTTAAGATTCGTCTTGGTAAACTGATGCCTTAGCCCCGATAGTAACGATATCCTTTTGTGCCAGGGTTTGGCGCAAAAGATTTAGTGGATAGCGGGAAATAGCTCCTGATTACTAACGCCATTAAAACGAAACTATTTTAGATGCTTGATTTAAATTGCTCTAAGAAACGCACATCGTTTTCATAAAACATACGAATATCACCAATTTGATACAGCAACATTGCGATTCTTTCGATACCCATTCCGAACGCAAATCCGTTGTATTCGTCGGGATTGATGCCACAATTTTTAAGCACATTGGGATCGACCATACCGCAACCCATAATTTCTAACCAACCGGTACCTTTGGTGATTCGGTAATCGGTTTCTGTTTTGAGTCCCCAATAGATATCGACCTCAGCGCTTGGCTCAGTAAATGGGAAATACGATGGCCTCAAACGGATTTTTGATTTGCCGAACATTTCTTTGGTGAAATATAACAGTGTCTGCTTTAAGTCGGCAAACGAAACGTCTTTGTCGATATACAAACCTTCAACTTGGTGGAAAATACAATGCGAACGCGACGAAACAGCTTCATTTCTGAAAACGCGTCCCGGTGAAATTGTTCGAATTGGCGGTTTGTTGTTTTCCATGTAACGCACTTGCACGGACGATGTATGCGTACGCAACAAAATATCAGGATTCGTTTGGATGAAAAAGGTGTCTTGCATATCGCGCGCCGGATGGTATTCCGGAAGATTCAATGCGGTGAAATTGTGCCAATCGTCTTCAATTTCCGGGCCTTCGGATACGTTGAAACCGATGTTCGAAAAAATATCGATGATTTGGTTTTTGACCAATGATATCGGGTGACGCGAACCAATCGTAATCGGTTCGCTCGGACGTGTTAAATCGCCATAAAAGCCTTTGTTTTCTTCTTTACTTTCGAGTGCTTCTTGAATGGTTTTTACCTTTTCTTCAGCAGTGGTTTTGAGTAAATTGATGACTTGCCCAAATTCCTTTTTTTGTTCGTTGGGAACATTTTTGAATTCGGCGAAAAAGTCTTTCAGCAATCCTTTGCTTCCGAGGTACTGGATGCGGAATGCTTCTAGTTCATCGGTGTTTTGCGTTGTGAATGCTTGTGCTTCGGCGATATGTGCTTTGATCTTGTCTATCATGGTCGTGCTGTAATTAAGACGGCAAATTTAGGAATTTAACCGCAAAGTTCGCAAGGTTTTTCAGTTTGCTTATCTATTAATTTCTTGGCGCTTCGTCTTGGCGAGATTAAAAAAATATGGCTCGCAAAGGCGCAGAGACGCAAAGACTGTTATTCGATGACTTCTCTTTCTACGAAGTAATTGACGATGGCTTCTTTCATCAATACAGATTGTTCGCCGGCCTTTAGTGGCGGGAGTTCTTCTTTGACAATATAATGTGGCCAACCTTCTTCGTCGAAATAGTCGAATTCGTAAAATCCGTAGGGTTCGAGTAATCGGCAAATGGCGATGTGCATCAAGTTGAGCTTTTCGTCTTTTTTGAATTTATTGTGAACTTTCCCGAGTTCCTGCACGCCAATCAAATAGATAATGGCGTCGAGGTCGAGATCTTCACCTTGTGAGAATTGGTTTGAAAGTATATTCACGAGCTGTTCCCAGCGTTCTTTGAGTTGTTGGTCTCTTGACATTTTTTGAATTATGAATTTTGAATTATGAATTTTGAATTCATAAAAACTTCAGGCAAAGATAAGAAGTTGAAATTTGACATTCGATGCCGGGCAATTCTTTTATATTTGTGGCTTGAAATTAAAATTGAGCAGATGAATATTTTGGATTTTTTTATCGGAATTTTTCTAATTATCGGCTTGGTAAAAGGATTTCGCAATGGTTTTTTTGTTGAGTTGGCTTCATTGGTTTCGATTCTTTTGGGGATTTTTATCGCAATTAGATTTTCATATTTAACGAAATCTTATCTTGAACATCATGGCACTTGGAACCCACAAACGATTCAAGTAGTCGCTTTTGCAGTGACTTTTATTCTAGTCGTTATTGGCGTTTCAATGTTGGCAAAAGTTTTTACTTCAATAGCAAATTTTGCTTTTTTGGGTTTTGCGAACTCGGTTTTGGGTGGCATTGTCGGATTGCTTCGGTCGGTTTTGGTGATGAGTATTTTGCTCAATTTGTTTCAAAAACTCAATGCGGATCATGGGTTACTTTCAAAAGAAACCAAAGAAAAATCGACTTTATATTGGCCGATTCAAGAAATTTCAAAAACGATTTATCCTTCAATTTCAGGATGGTTTGAAACTTTTAAATCGAATGAATTTGAGTTTGAAAACGAGAAAAAAGCTTCGTAATTACTTCACTTCTTTGATTGAACTGCTTTCAATCCAACCTTCTGAACCATCCGTGAGTTCCACTTTTCTCCAATTGTCTAACGATTCTTTTACGTAAACTTTCGTGCCTTCATGCAATAAAAACACATCGGAACTTGAAGCTTTTGGTTCGCCTTTGACTTCAGCAACTTCAGCAAAAATAATCGCCGGTCTTTCGTTTTGATAATGGTCTTTCTCGAAAATCGCGGACAATACACTGATCAAAATCAAGAAAACCAGTACAAACATTCCGATGAAAAAGATGCGTTTCGATAACGTGATTTGCGAAAAATAATATCCCATAAAAAACAACAAAAACAACGTCGACAATGAAACGGCAATCCAAGCCCAACAGTCATAATGGAACGTTGCGGTAAAATCGCGAAGCAGTTTGGCAAAACCCACTTTGGGCACTTCTTTGATTTCGTCAATCGTCATTTTTTGGGCGAACTTCAAGTTGTTTTTAATTTCGGTATCGTTCGGATTGAGCACCAAAGCTTTTTCATAATTGTAAATCGCCGGTGCCACTTTATTGAGTTTATAATAGCAATTCCCTAAATTAAAATAAACTTCCGCAGATTGCTGCTTGCCGCTCAACACATTTTCATAAGCAGCAATCGCAGCTTCGTATTGCCCTTTTTGGTATAAAGCATTTCCTTTTTCAAAGCCGTTTTGGGCAAAGAAAACTTCACTGATTAGAAGAAATATAAAAACTAATTTTTTACTCATGCTTAAATAAGTTTTTTTGTATTCGTGAATCTTCGATTTCACCTTGCTTTCCATTATGAAATCTGTTTTTCTAAATCCGAAATAATCGCCACCGCTTTATCGAAATCCTGTTGAATGGCTACGCTTGATGCCGGTGCATATCTTGCCAATTCGCAGTTTTCTGTCAAATTGATAAACGCTTGTACGGTTTCCGATTGCGCTTTTCTCGACAACAAAATTTCCTGTATTTTGTCCTTACTCATTTCCGAAGTTTCGATGTTGAGTTTGGCTTTCAAGAAATTGTGCATGGCTTTTTCTAGTGCAATGTAAAACGGTTCTTTATTGTTGATTTGATTTTTGGCTTCCGACAAATATTTCTTCGCCAATTTGTTCGATAATTTGATTTTATTGCCAACGACATCGCCGTCAATGGCTTCTTTTTTCTTCTTCAATAAAACGATGATTGGAATAATTCCCAATGGTAAAAACAGTAAAACATAAAACAACGTCGATCCAAGGAAATCCTTTTGATGCATTTTCTCCAAACTCGTTTTTAGTTTGATGTAGCGGAATTGCTCGCCCGCCATGACTTTCATTTTTGTTGTGCCTGTGTTATTTTCAGCAACAACATCATTACTTGCTGTCGGCCCATCCATCACGGTAATCATGATTTCCGGCGACGTAATGGTTTTATATTTCGCTGTACTCAAATCGAAGTACGTAAACGACATCGGTTTGATTGGGTATTTACCTTTGAACTGCGGGATGATTGTATACGAATCCGATGTGTGTCCGTTCATTCCCGAAAGCGGTGTTTGCACTTGTTCGTTATGCACAGGATCATACATTTCTAATGAATTTGGCACGACTGGTTTTGGAAGCGTGAACAGTTTTAAATTTCCTGTTCCCGAAGCCAAGACTTTCAAATCGAGAGATTCGCCATTTTTTAAATTCGTTTTGGAAGGCGTTACCGAGAAATTAAATTTCCCTACAGCACCCGAAAAATCAATTGGTTTTCCGGCTTCCGGCAATGGTTTTACTGTGATGGTTTTGCTTCCTGCAGAAACACGTTTGTTGTCATCAACTACTTGCACGCGTCCGAAAAAATCTCGGCGGTTGGTTGGCACTTGCACATCGATGTCTAATGACAAAGGTTCGATTTCTAGTTTTCCTGATTTCTGCGGGTATAAAACGGTTTTTCTGAGCACTACGCAACGGTATTTTTCACCGTTGTATTTTCCTTCTTCAGCAACCAATTGCTTAATGTCGATGTTTTGACTCCAGAAGTCATTGTACTTAGGTTTGTTGAGTTCACGCCAATTCGTGATGCCAATATTATAACTGAAATACAATTTATAAACGACCGTAATCGGCTCATTTACATAAGGATTGCCTTTAGAAATTTCTGCTACCAAATGAATCGCATCATCGGCAGAAACTTGTGGTTCATCATTCGGATCACGCGGTTGTTGAACGGCTGCAGTAACATTGATTTTTATGGGATTGGTTTTGTAAACTTGTCCATTAATTTCAACGGCTGCTTGCTTGATGGTCAAGGCTCCTTTTTGTGTTGGTAATAAAAAATACGAATACGATTTGTTGAACGAACTTCTACCATTAACCCAAGATTGACTCACTTGTTGACTCGGTCCGGCCACGATTCTGAAACCTTCAAATGATGGTGGTGAAAAGTTATCGCCATCGGCATTCATCGTAAAGTCGATGCGCAGTCTTTCGTTGAGTCCAAGCGTGTTTTTGCTGACTTTGGCTTCAAATTGCACTTGAGCCCAAAGTCCGTGAAAACTAATCAAAAACAGTATTAAAAATTTCTTCATTTGTTCTAAAAATCTAACGATCGAATAATCTAATTACCAATCTTTCTCCGTCTGCACTGGTTTGCGTTTTATTTTCTTTGCATTGACTTTATCCTGCACTTTTTTCTCCTCATTATTTACGGCATCGAGTAAGTTTTGCAAACGTTCTTTTGAAATTCCACCTGGTTTAGGTTTGGGTTGGTTTTGCTTATCGTTGTTACCTTTATCGTCTTTCTTGTCTTTATCGCCTTCTTTGTTGTTTTCCTTGTCTTTCTCTTTCTCCTTATTCTGATCTTTCTTATCGTCTTTTTTATCTTTGTCCTTGTCTTTTTTGTCGTCCTTCTTGTCCTTTTTCTTGTCTTTCTTATCGTCTTTCGGTGGATTTTCTTTGAGCATTTTTTTGGCTAAGGCAAAATTATATCGCGATTCGTCGTCATTCGGGTTATTTCTTAAAGCATTTTTGTAGGCTTCGACGGCTTTGGTATAATTTTTTTCTTTCATAAAAACATTACCCAAATTATGAAAAGCTTGGTGTTTTTGTGATTTTTCACTCGCATTTTCAATGGCTTTCAAATACGAATACTTGGCTTCACCAGCTTGGTTTTGTCTGTAAATTGAATTTCCTAAATTGTAAGACGCAATCGCATTTTTACGCGTTTTTGATAATGAAATCCTATAATCTGCTTCGGCATCATCATACTTTTTAGCTTCAAATTCGTCGTTCGCTTTAGGCAAATGCTTCTCTGTTTCCTGAGCGAATGTTGCCAAAGAAAGAAAAAATAAACTATATAAAAGGAGTTGTTTCATTATTCTTTTTCGTTAAATAAATTCAACTTCTTAATCCAATTGGTTCTGCGGTCGAGCAAGAAAATATCTGCAAACAACAACAAGAAAGCAATCCCTAAAAACCATTGAAACTGCGATTGAAAATCGGCCATTTCAGTAGCTTCAAATTCTGTTTTCTGAATGTTATCTAGCGCTTTTTTGATATAGGCCAAAACTTCTTTGGTATTGCTTCCATTGACGTAACCACCTTTGGTTTCTTTGGCGATTTCCTTCAAACTTTCGGGATTCAATTTCGTAATTACCACTTCATTATTGTTGTCGCGTTTGAAACTTTGCACGACGCCATTTTCCTTAATCGGAATCGGTCCGCCTTTTAAAGTCCCAACACCAATCGTGATGATTTTCATGCCGTTTTTATTGGCTTCTGCAGCAGCTTCCGATGCGCCTTCTGAATGATCTTCACCATCGGAAATCATAATCAGTAGCTTACTCGTTTTGTTGCCTTTATCAAAATAAGTTGATGACAATTTAATGGCTTCATCAAGCGAAGTTCCTTGTGAGGAAACCATCGAAGTATTCATACTTTGCAAAAACATTTTCGAAACCGCGTAATCGGTCGTTATTGGCAATACGGGAAAAGCACTTCCTGCATAGGCCACAATTCCGATTCTATCATTACCCAATTGATTGATGATTTGCGAAACAAGTTGCTTGCTTTTCTCCAATCGATTGGGCGCGACATCTTCGGCTAGCATACTTTTAGAAACATCCATCGCAAAAACGATATCGATGCCTTCACGTTTGACGGTTTCCATTTTGGTTCCGATTTTTGGATTGATTAAACCGAAAACTAATCCAACCAAAGCGATTAGCAATAAGGCAAATTTCAATGTTGGTTTAAAAACCGAACGCTCCGGGCTTAGCTTTTTCACCAAATCGATATCGCCAAATTCGCGTTGTTTTTTTCTTTTCCAGAACTGCACGTACAAGAAAAGCAACACCAATACTGGAATGATGGCCAACAGATACAAATAACCTTTTTCTTCTAATTCGTACATTATATAAAACTTCTAAAAATCGTGTTGCGTAAACCTATTTCAAGCAAAAGCAAAATGCCGGCAATCCAAACGAATGGGCGGTATTTTTCATCGTAATCATAGAATCTTAATTCTTGGATTTCGGTGGTTTCTAATTTATTAATCTCATGATAAATCTGAGCCAATTTCGAATTGCTTGTCGCTCTAAAATATTTTCCGCCGGTTTTTCTGGCAATGTTCTGCATCAATTTCTCATCGATTTCAACCTGCATCATGCGAAACAAAAATTGTCCGTTGGGTGCAATCGCATATGGGAATTCCGCCATTCCGTTAGTTCCGATGCCAATTGTGTATACTTTAATCCCGTATTGTTCGGCAATATCCGATGCCGTTTCAGGTTCTATAAATCCTGCATTATTGACACCATCGGTCAACAGAATAATGACTTTACTTTTGGCTTTACTGTCTTTCAAACGATTCACGGCTGTGGTCAAACCCATTCCTATTCCGGTTCCGTCTTGCAGCGTATTGTCGTATTTAATGCTGTTGATTGCATCCTGAATTACGGCTTTATCACTTGTTACCGGCGTTTTTGTATAAGCTTCAGCGGCATAAACTACTAGACCAATTCGGTCGTTAGGACGTTCTTCAACGAAATCGGAAGCGACTCTTTTCAATGCTTCCATTCGGTTTGGTTTCAAATCTTTGGCGAGCATACTTCCAGAAACATCGACAGCAATCACAATATCAATTCCTTTGGTCGTTTTGGTTTTGTTGCTGATGTCGACCGTTCTTGGTCTTGCCATAGCTACAATCAAAGCGCTTAAAGCCAACAATCGCATTACAAATAATAACGGTTGCAGTTTGGCCAAAAACGAATTGGTGGTTTGAAATCCTTTCAATGAACTTATCTTCAATGTTGGCGCTTGCTTTTTGCGTTTCCAGAAAAACCAACCTATGGCAACCGGAAGCAACAAAAACAACCAGAAAAACTGTGGATTTAAAAAAGTCACTTCTTTCATTATTCTCCTAGTTTTTTAAGTTCCACTGAATTCAGTATACGCTCTAAAATTTTATTGGCATAGGTATCGCCTTCTTCGTGCTGCATCGTAATTTGTTGCAATCCGCCTTCCTGATTGAACAAAATAATTTCGTAATAATACTTGGTGCTGCTTTTACTGATGGTGTTGATTCTTGAAAATGTCCCGAACGCTCTCATACCCTTCACACCTTGCTTCGTATCGAATTCTTCTTGTTTCACCAACATGTACTGCGCACCTTGCGATTCGAGCATTTGTATGGTTGCTTCAATGGCTTTTGACAAATCGATTTCGCCTTCTTGTTTGTATTTTAATGTAGAAACCATCAACTGGAAATCATCGAGCAAACCACCATAACGGAACGACTGCATTTCCTTAATCAATGCCATGCTTTCTTTTGGGAGCAATTTCGTAAGATCTGTTCTTTTCAAAACTTTTGGTGTTTCAATAATCACCGCCGGATTGCCATATTCGCTGTAGACCCATTCGCCCTCGAGCAATTCCTTCGAATCGTTTCCGAACAATTCGTCTTTGACATAAGTGAATCCTTTGGTCGTAATGAAGAATGTCAACAGCGCGACAACTACGCCAATCACAATAGCTGAAGCAGTAATAATGCGTGATTTTCTTTTTTTCTTCAATTGAATGCGAAGTTGTTCCTGACGCTGCATTTCGTTGAGCAATGATTCTTCTTGTTCTTGTACCACAATCGGAATCGATTTGTCGAGAATCACAATCGCACTTTCGATTTTCTTTCTGTCTTCTGTAATTTCAAAATCAAGTGGTTTCGATTTGGCGAATTTCACCAAGTCGGCTTGTTTTAGAACGCGTTCGAGGTTTTCTATCGTTTCTTGCGACAACTTCATTTTCTTTTTCAATGAAGCTTTGCGCAAACCTTCGATGAGTTCCGAAGTAGTGCTTTCCATAGCCGGAATTTCTATCGCTTCTTCGATGTAAGTTCTGGCGATATCGGTCAATTCACTATAATATGCTTTGATTTCACCTTTTTGCCACAATTGTTTTTTCTCGAGTGAATTGAGCAAACTTGTCGCTTTTTCAATTGGTGTTTTATATAAATCTTCTTCGATTTTTTTGGTTTGACGGATTTTAAGATACCAATAAACGAACGCTCCTATTCCACCAAGCACTAATAACGCCAACAATAATTCCCAAATCCAGCTTTTGCTTGATGTAACTTCCGCAATGGGTTTGATGTCATACATTTTTTGTTTCAATGTATCAACGACGACATTAGCAACCTCAACGCGAAGACTATCCGAAAAAAACGGTTTGTTGTTGATTAAAATCGTGACACGCGGAATCATATATCTTCCGCTGTCGAATTGCGTCAATCCGTATTTTTTAATCAAATCATAACGACTGCCATTTTTAACGGTGTCGACTTTATAAGATTCTATCACTTCTAAAGCGCCAAAGTTTTTAGGATTTGGAAAAGCTACTTTAGCCGTTGTATCTACAGAAGTTTTTAAAGTCAATTGAAATTCACCTCCAATTTTATTCTTCGTTTTATCGATACTGGTCACAACTTGCTTTTGTTGTGCAAAAACAACAGAAGTCAGCAGCGTGAGGCAAAGAATAAGAATCTTATTTTTCATTTTTGAAGTCTGGATTGGAATTTATCTCGATTTGAAATAACTTAATAATTTGGTCACGTAGCTTTCATCAACTCTCGTATTAACAACGCCTGAACCCGATTTACTGAACGTTTCTTTAAAGTAATTGATTTTATCGTGGTAGTACTTTTCATAATTCAAACGCACTGATTTTGAACTTGTATTAATCCATTGCACTTGACCTGTTTCCGCATCCTGCATCGAAACCATTCCGATGTTTGGCATTTTTTCTTCGCGAATATCATAGACGCGAATGCCTGTGATGTCGTGTTTTTTAGACGCAATTTTTAAGGTTTGTTCGTAGTCATCTGACATGAAATCAGAGATTACAAACACAATCGCTTTCTTCTTTTGTGTTCCTGAAAGAAATTTCAACGCCTGCGCCAAATCAGTTTTGTGGCTTTTCGGTTGGAATTCTATGAGTTCACGAATGATTCGCAATACGTGTGAACGCCCTTTCTTAGGTGGAATGTACAATTCGATTTGATCAGAAAACAAAATCAATCCGATTTTGTCATTGTTTTGCGTAGCCGAAAAAGCCATAGTGGCTGCAATTTCAGTCACAATGTCTTTCTTGAATTGACTTTTAGTACCGAAACTTTCCGAACCACTGATATCGACCATGAGCACCATCGTGAGTTCGCGTTCTTCTTCAAACACTTTGACGTAAGGTTCGTTATATCGCGCCGTCACATTCCAATCAATCGCGCGAATGTCGTCGCCATATTGGTATTGACGCACTTCGGAGAAAGTCATTCCGCGTCCTTTAAACGACGTATGGTATTCGCCCGAAAAGATATGATCGCTCAATCTTCGGGTCTTGATTTCTATTTTTCGTACTTTTTTGAGAAGGTCTTTTGTTTCCATATTTTAGGCGCTAAGGCACAAAGGCGCTAAGGTTCTGAGGTTTTTGGAAATCATTAAGGTACTTCGACCTCGTTGACGATTTTGTTGATGATGTCGACAGAGGTGATGTTTTCCGCTTCAGCTTCGTAAGTAATTCCAATACGATGACGCAATACATCATGCACTACGGCACGAACATCTTCAGGAATTACGTAACCTCGGCGTTTGATGAAAGCGTAGCATTTTGCAGCATTGGCCAAGTTGATGCTGCCACGTGGAGAAGCGCCGAAACTGATTAAATGTTTGATGCTTTCTAATTTGTATTTTTCAGGATTACGCGTAGCAAATACAATATCTAAAATATATTTTTCGATTTTTTCATCCATGTAAACATCGCGAACGGCTTCTTGTGCGCGAAGAATTTGCTCTACAGAAACCACAGGATTGACTTGTTCGTAGGCGCCACTTAAATTCTGACGGATGACCATACGCTCTTCTTCCATTTTTGGGTAATCGATAACGGTTTTGAGCATGAAACGATCGACTTGCGCTTCCGGTAACGGATAAGTTCCTTCTTGCTCAATTGGATTTTGAGTTGCTAAAACTAAAAACGGTTTGTCTAATTTGAATGTGGTGTCGCCAATGGTAACTTGTTTTTCCTGCATCGCTTCAAGCAAAGCTGATTGAACTTTTGCAGGCGCTCTATTAATCTCATCCGCTAACACGAAATTAGCAAAAATGGGTCCTTTTTTAATCGAGAATTCGTTTTGTTTGATGTTGTAAATCATGGTTCCAACAACATCGGCCGGCAACAAATCTGGCGTAAATTGAATTCTGCTAAACGATCCGTGAACTGCTTTCGCCAAAGTATTAATGGCCAAAGTTTTTGCTAACCCGGGAACACCTTCCAAAAGAATGTGTCCTTGTCCTAAAAGTCCAATCAGCAAACGTTCTATCATGTGCTTTTGGCCTACAATTACTTTGTTCATTTCCATTGTAAGCAAATCGATAAAAGCACTTTCTCTTTCTATCTTTTCATTAATCGCTCGAATATCCAGCGTCGTTGTAGTTTCTTCCATTTCCTTGTTTTTAATCCCGTGATTTGTATATGTTAATTTTACACGGTGCAAATTGAATTTTTTTTTAGAAGTAAGATGTTAAAAAATGGTTAAAACTTCTGACAAACCCTCAATTTTAAGGAGGAATTGTGATACTATTTTTATATTTTTAAGAACTCTAAAAATTAAAGGCCAGAATAGTATTTTCAAGCCTTTCAAAGCCTAAAATCAAACCATGAATAAAACACCTTTTTCTAAGATTATTGCCGGAACGATGACGTGGGGCATTTGGGGCAAAAACCTCAACACAAATGAAATGATTGACATGATGCATTGTTGTCTCGAAAACGGAATTTCGACTTTTGACCATGCTGATATTTATGGCGGTTATACCACAGAAGCTTCTTTTGGAAATGCATTTACAGAAAGCAAAATTGATAGGCAAAAAATTCAATTGATTTCGAAATGCGGCATTCAATATCAATCTGAAAACCGCGACAACAAAATCAAACATTATGATTATTCAAAATCGTATATCATTTGGTCTGTTGAAACCTCTTTGAAAAACCTCAAAACGGATTATCTCGATTTACTTTTATTGCATCGCCCAAGTCCATTGATGCAAGCCGATGAAATTGCCGAAGCGATTATCCAATTAAAAAGTGACGGAAAAATTTTAGATTTTGGTGTGTCGAATTTCACTCCAATGCAAACGGATTTGATTCAAACCAAGATGAAAGTCAATTACAATCAAATACAATTTTCGACAACCCATTTAAATGCCATGCTCGACGGCAGTTTGGATTATATGCAAATCAACAAAATCAAACCGATGGCTTGGAATCCGTTAGGCTCCGTATTTAAAGGCGATGACGAACAATCGAGTCGTGTCAGAACATTAGCTACAGCATTGGCATTGAAATATGAAACTACAATTGACGTTCTCTTATTGGCATGGATTCTAAAACATCCATCCGGAATTCTTCCTGTTTGTGGCACGACAGATAAAACCAGGATTTCACAATTGATGCAAGCCACAACCATCGAACTTGAACTGCAAGATTGGTTTGCGATTTGGGTGGAAAGTACTGGAACCAAAGTGCCTTAATGCCACAACTGCGTCATGATTAACAAACGTCTTTTAATTAAAAACCTTTTGGCTCACAATGATGAGTGCAGTTTTTATGACAAAAAACGGCAGTTGAATTTGCATTCACGTGAAGGCAAAGCGAAATTCCTCAAACATATTTGTGCTTTATCCAATTCGAATCCGACGAACAATTCATATATTGTAGTTGGCGTTGAAGACCAAGACAACGAAATTGTTGGTGATGATTTTTTTGATGACAGCCGCATTCAGAATTTAGTCAATGCGTTTTTGGAAAACCCACCGAAGATTCAATATGAAAATGTGCCGTTTCCGAATTTGCCTAAAGACAAAGTGGTTGGTTTGGTGACGATTAAACCTAAAAACAGAACTTCTTTTTTCAAAAAAGGCATTCATACGATATTACCAAACACCATTTTTGTGCGTACCGGCAGCAACACGATGCCACTTGAAGGCAAGTTTGAAAAAAATTACCAAAACACCGCAACCGTTATCAGCATTGAAAATAATTCTAGAAACAGCGTCGGTTATACCCTTGACGGCGTGATTGATTTTATGAATTTCCGCCACAAAGACATGGCTTCGAAGTATAAAGTCTTTAAAGAATTGTTTGTGATTTGTTGGGCGGGGATTCCGAAAAACGTGCGTGACAAAACCTTCTTATCACGCGTGGATATTGAGCTTATTAATGAACAAGTTAAATTGTTTTACTCCGCTCAGGATGAAGTGACAATTACTTACGACGAGAACACTTTTACGATTACCGAATATGTGCCTTTGGGTTTGAATGACAAGACGAGTTATTATCCGTTAGAGCAACAAACGCTTCGGTTTTTTGACAATGGTTATTATAAAATTGACCGTGAGATTTTATTTGAACCGCCGGAATTCAATAAGAAAATGCTGTTTCATATCTACAATTCTAATATTGCTTTGCTCAATAAATTGCAAAAAGGAACGGGGTTAAATGACCGTGAACACAAAGATCTCGAGAATTTACCTTCTACTTTTATGATTTGTTACCTCAACGGTTTTGAAGATGCAAAACAAAAACTTATTGACGCAAAATTGTTGTTGAAACCTTTCTCACAAGTGTATTTGTCATTTAAAGAAGCGTTGCGGATTTTAAGAAAAATGAAATACGATATTCAATGATTATTGCTTTTTTAAAATGATTTTCATTGTTGTATACCGTTGCTGCTTGAAATAGCCAACCAAATATATTCCGTCCTCATAATTTTGCAAAGTAATTTTTCCATTTCGGTTTTTAAAGTTTCC
The DNA here is from genome assembly GCF_031411595.1 of Flavobacterium sp. Lineage (GTDB taxonomy): Bacteria > Bacteroidota > Bacteroidia > Flavobacteriales > Flavobacteriaceae > Flavobacterium. The sequence continues at coordinate 121,757 of NZ_JANOBI010000047.1, forward strand.
AATGTATTTTCCGTTGATGTCGAAAATCCATACGCAACGAATTTTAGTATCAATCAACAATTCTCCGTTGATAGGATTTACAAAATCGGCTGAAGCCAACGTCGAATCTGACAATACAACTATGCCGGAAAAAGGCGTAGAAAAAGCACCTTCAATCATATCTTGAAGATTTTCGGATTTGTAGAAAGTATAATACGCCTTGACCACCAAATGATAAATTTCAGTTTGAGTCGTATTGATCGGAAGCTGAAAATTATTATTCAAATAAGCGATATTCGAACCGAAACCCGGAATAAAAAGCGCTTCAATCGTAATTGTGTTTTCAGAAATCGAATATTGCCACGAGTCGAAATAGTAAAGTTCAACCGCTTCGGTATTTAAACTGACATTGATCAATTTTTCAGAAACATTAGAAACGCTGACTTGGACTATGTTGAGTGCGCTGATTTTTTGCAAAGACAATAAGCACAATAAAAGGAAAATAGCTGTTTTCATGGTAATGTTCTCAATCAAATTCGTTCAAACCGTATAGAATTTCTTTCATTTTCGTGCCGTTGATTTCGACAGGTTTGTAGGCTACGTTAAACTTATCAATCGCTACATTGATATCGGCTTTAAGTTTTTTATATTCCAATGGCAGCTTCGATTCGCATTGCATTTCATTTTCATAACTATTTAAAATGATGCTGAATTTCTCATAAAACTTGCCGCCTTGATCGATGAAGTTGTTGTATTGTGAAATGAATTGCAGCAATCGATCAATCGGGAAATCCATATTGACTTGCATTTTATACTGCGCTGTGCCTGTAGTTTCTTTCATTTTGGATAAATACTCTTCCATTTTTTGCGTCAGATTTTCCCAATCGTCATTGATTCTGCAATTTTCCAAAGTCGCATTATAACCAATCGGTTTGGTGTATTCTTTAAACAAAACTTCGATATCCTGCTTTATTTTTTCGTTGTTGTTTTGCAGAAAAGCGGTTTCAAAATAAATCGTGTTTAGGTCATTTTGCATGCGCAACGTGAAATCTAAAATACATTCTACTTTCGCCAATTCTTTTTCCTTTTCTTCTTTCGAAAGCGATGAAGTCATCATGTTGCCAAACGTTTGTACGACTGATGTAATTGGATTGGCTCCTAACAATGTCGTCAATTCAAAACCTGTTTTTTTGTCTTTCTTGGCGGCAACCAGTTCTTTGAGTTTACTGTATTCGGGATATTGGTTCGGATTTGCGATTTTGCTGATTTCGTTGAAAGTTCGAACGGAAGCAAAATGATGGTCTAAACTGAGTACTTTTTCATACAGAATTTTGATGATTTGCAAACCTTTGAGGTAGCGGATTTTAGAAATGTCATTCGCGTTGCTTTTTTGCAATTGTCGGATTTGATCTTGGATTTGATCTTTTTGAATCAACAAATCGACTTTCTTTTGAAGGTTTTCTGTTGTAATTAACTCGCGATTCAACGCAACCAATTGTCTTTCTTTTATCAAAAAAAGTTCCGCATATTGTGCGTTGATACGTTGAATGGATTGCGATAATTCGACTAAAATGTCATTGGGATTGGTTTCTTTTGGAGAAAAAATCGCAGCAGCATGCGTCGCCAAAAATAAAAATAGCGTCGTGTAAAGGATTTGAGTTTTCATAATCCATGGGTTTGAATGGCGGGTACATTTTGAAAAGGCGTTTATTTTAAGCTTGAAACAACTTCGAGTTGCAAAGTATTCCAATCATCGGTTTTGTTGAGCAAATCTTGAAGCCCACATTGATTTTCTGCGGAAACTTTTTGGCCGTTGACGGTAATAATCTCATCGCCCAATTGGTATTTGGTTTGCGATTTTTCTTTGACAACAATCAACAATTTCTCTTGATTGACTTTGGCGTAATACGAAACTTTTCTGTTTAAATTGCTTTCAATTGGATTTTGATTGCGTTTGATATACACTTTGTTGTGGTTGTAATCGATGAGCCAATCGAAGGCTTTGATAAAATCGATTCCGATGTTTTGTGCTTTTATGGAAGTGGAAACAGTCATTTTTGCCTGCAAATTATAGGACCCAAAAACAACCGGCATTTTTTCATAAATCACTTCATGACCGTTCGTGTGAGAAGAAATTGTTTGAAAAAGCGAGCCTTCAAGTTCCATCTTTTTTTCGTTTTTGAAATCTAAATTATCGTCGTAAGGCATGACGATGTTTCCGGTATAACCGGTGTCTACTTTGAATGGATATTCTTTACCTTCAATGTTCAGATAAACAAAAATTTGATTCCTTTTGCATTTTGATTTTAATAATTGATACTGATTATTCGAGAGATTTTGTTGGAATTGTTGCCCGTTGATGTTACAAACTTTATTGTTTGTAAAATCTAATTGCATAATATAATCCTCATTGAAAAAAGTGTCAATTCCTAGAATTCCGGTATAGCTTTTTTTCCCTTGTGCGCATTTATTTGTTGGCATATTAATGAATGACAGAACTTTGCTTTCGCTTTTGAATAAATCACAATTCAATTCAACTGTAAAAAACCTGTTTTTGATTTTTTTTCTGTCAGCACCTTTTGCAGAACCGAGCGAACCAAACTCCTTGTTCTGGAAATCCTTTACTATTGTTGAATCTACTAATACTGAAAATCCTGCTCCAGTATCAAGCAAAAATTTAGTCTTTACATGATCTATTTCCATATCCAATAACACTTTTTTTCCATCTAACACAATGGTAGAACAACCCGTGTTTTCTGCTATTTTTTGGTTACTCAATTGTTTTATTGTTGAACAAAAGCTTAGTGTTAATAACAGCAATAAGTATTGAATTTTTTTCATGTGGATTTGTTTAAAAAGGGTTGTGTTTTATTTTACACAACCCTTTTGCATTTTTAAGTACTATTAAGGCATATCAACCAACAACTCAATGGCAAATTTGATAATGTCAAACATAAATTGACACCACCAACCACATCTTGCATTAGTTCCCCCTATTGCAGTTAAGCCTCCATTTTGTTCCAGTTTCACTAACTCAACTAAAGAATTCCCGTCATAGTTTTTATAGATAACATCAGACTTAGCTCCTGTTGATAAAAACCCATAGATCTCTTTTAGAAATTTTTCTTCTTGAGGAGATGGTTTTGATTGGTTTCCGATTTGTTTTGTTACCCAATCTTGGTATGATACACCTTTGGTGTATTCTTTTTTAGCTTGACCTACTAAAACAACCATACTTGATTTTGAATAAACACTCGTTTGCGCATTTCCTGCAAAACAAAACATCATTGTGGCGATTAAACCTAAAAATAATTTTTTCATGGCTAATAAATTTAAAGTTAAATAAAAAATTGAGTTTTACAAATTGTCTCGAGTCATTTGATATCGTAAAGCTATCTCAAGAAAAAGAAACCGCGTTCTAGTTTTTCTGCCCTTTATGTTAAATATTTTAAGTTATTTTTGTCGCAACAGAACCTTTGTTTATGAGAACTCTTGTTATTGGTGATATTCATGGCGGTTTGCGTGCGTTGCATCAAATTTTTGAACGTGCCCAAATTACACCACAAGATCGATTGATTTTTTTAGGCGATTATGTTGACGGTTGGAGCGAATCGCCACAAGTACTCGATTTTCTAATTCAATTGCAATCGACACATTCGTGCATTTTCATGCGTGGTAATCATGACGAATTGCTTTGTCATTGGCTCCACGAAAGCAAAGACAACCAAATGTGGTATCGGCATGGTGGTGAATCGACTGTAAAAGCATATGCTAAAGTTGATAGCAAAACCAAGAAAAGACATGTGTTATTTTTACAATCTTTAGAAAACTATTATCTCGATAATCAAAACAGATTATTCATTCATGCCGGATTTACCAATATGAATGGTGTGACTTCCGAACATTTTCCGAAGTTGTTTTATTGGGAACGAACGTTATGGGAAACCGCATTGTCTTTGGATAAAAGCTTGGGTGTCGATTCTCTATTGTATCCTAGAAGGTTAAAACTTTATAAAGAAATTTATATCGGACATACGCCGGTAACCCAAATTGGAGAAACTACACCGATTCAAATGGCTTGTGTTTGGAATGTTGATACCGGTGCCGCCTTTAAAGGCCCGTTAACAGTTTTAGATGTTGACACCAAAACTTATTGGCAGAGTGATCCACTGCCTGATTTATACCCGAATGAAATCGGAAGAAATTAGTTATAACTTATTATATTTGCCAATATTTAATTTAGATACCATGAAAAAAATTATTACGCTATTATTGTTAAGTTCTATTTCTTTTGTTAGTGCGCAAGCTTATAAAGGAAAAGGCGATATTAAAGGTCAAGTGGGTGTCGATCTGCAAGATCACGGAACGGGAATTTTCTTTTCCGGAGATTACGGTGTTGGCGAAAACATGTCGTTTGGATTTACGACTACTTATCTTTTAAGCACTGTTGAGATTTTGGGTGAAAAACCTGATTTTGGAGATCGTTTCGATTTGAAAGCCCGTTTTAATGCTAATTTAGGGAACGTATTTCAACTCGATAAAAAAATGGATATTTATCCGGGATTGGATTTAGGATTGCGTAATTTCGGTGGGCATCTTGGTTTTCGTTATTTCTTCACTGATGGATTTGGGATCTTTACAGAAGCTGGGCTTCCAATTGCCAAATACGATTCTGATGTATACGGTTTTGACCATTACAACAATCAATTCGTGTTTAATATAGGTGCGAGTTTTAACTTATAGTATTTTCATACAAACAAAAAAGCGACTTTCACAAGTCGCTTTTTTTATGCTTAAAAGTTAACACGACATCTATTACAAATCAAATTTGATTCCTTGTGCCAAAGGCAAACTTGTCGTATAATTGATGGTGTTGGTTTGTCTTCTCATGTAGATTTTCCAGGCATCGGAACCTGATTCACGACCGCCGCCGGTTTCTTTTTCACCACCGAAAGCGCCGCCAATTTCTGCGCCAGAAGTTCCGATATTGACATTAGCTATTCCGCAATCTGAACCCGAAACTGAAAGAAATCTTTCGGCTTCACGAAGGTTGTTCGTCATAATGGCTGAAGACAATCCTTGTGCTACACCGTTTTGTACGTCGATGGCATTTTCTACTTCGCCGGAATATTTTAATAAGTATAATACGGGTGCAAAGGTTTCGTGTTGTACGATTTCAAATGAATTTTTGGCTTCGGCAATCGCTGGTTTTACGTAGCAACCGCTTTCGTATCCTTCGCCAGAAAGCACACCGCCTTCTACTAATATTGTTCCGCCTTCAGCTACCACTTTTGTTAATGCTGCGTTATACATTTCAACTGCATGTGTGTCGATTAGTGGTCCGACGTGGTTGTTTTGGTCTAATGGATTTCCGATACGCAATTGTTTGTATGCGCCGACAATCGCATCTTTTACTTTATCGTAAATACTTTCGTGGATGATTAAACGACGGGTTGATGTACATCTTTGTCCAGCAGTTCCTACGGCACCAAACACAGCGCCAATAACAGTCATTTTGATATCGGCATCCGGCGTTACGATGATGGCATTGTTTCCTCCTAATTCTAATAATGATTTTCCCAAACGTCCGGCAACGGCTTGTGCTACGATTTTTCCCATTCGGGTTGATCCTGTTGCAGAAACTAATGGTACGCGTTTGTCGGCAGTCATTAATTCCCCTATTTTGTAATCGCCGTTGATTAGGCAAGAAATTCCTTCGGGAAGGTTGTTTTCTTTTAATACTGCTGCGATGATATTTTGGCAAGCGATGCCGCATAGTGGTGTTTTTTCGGATGGTTTCCAAACGCAAACGTCACCGCAAATCCAGGCTAGTGCTGTGTTCCAAGCCCAAACGGCTACCGGGAAATTGAATGCTGAGATGATTCCGACTACACCCATTGGATGGTATTGTTCGTACATTCTGTGCCCTGGGCGTTCGGAGTGCATTGTGAGTCCGTGTAGTTGGCGTGACAATCCTACTGCGAAATCACAGATGTCGATCATTTCTTGAACTTCGCCATAACCTTCTTGGAGCGATTTTCCCATTTCATAAGAAACTAGTTTTCCTAAGGCTTCTTTATTTTGACGCAATTTTTCTCCGAACTGGCGCACGATTTCTCCGCGTTGTGGCGCCGGCATTAATCGAAATGTTTTGAATGCTTCGGTGGCGGTTTGCATTACTTTTTCGTAATCGGCGGCTGTGGATGTTTTTACGGTTGCAATTAATTGACCGTCAACTGGTGAAAAAGATTCTAAAAGTGTTCCGTTTGAAAAGTTGTTTTGTCCCGTAGAAGTTCCTTCATTGATGGCTTTGATGCCCAATTGTTTTAAGGCTTCGGTCATGCCGAATTGTTCTGCTATTGTAGTTGTCATAAATATGATTTTTATTCTATTATATCGTTTGCGTGGCAAAAGTAATTAATAATGAATAATTAATAGTTAATAATTGGTAAAAGTAAATGGGGACGAATTGCCCTAGCCCTGATGGAAGCGGTTATCCTTTTGTGCTGGCGTTCAGCACAAAAGATTAGAGCGTACAGCAGGTTCCCGGCTTCTAAAACAAAACCTATTGAATATAGCGCGGATCGGTTTCCATGACGGTGCCGCAGTTGTTGCAAGTTCGCAGTTCGAGAGAATTGTAGAAATGTTGGTAATGCGGCAGGAAATCATTTTCGATATCGTGGAGTTCGAAATAGACTTCGTGGAGTTTGTGGTTGCAGTTTTCGCAAAACCAAAGCAAACCATCTTTGAATCCTTGACCGGCGCGTTTGCGTTCGATGACGAGTCCGATGGAATTTTCGGAACGCACAGGTGAATGTGGTGTTTTAGCCGGATGCAGATACATATCACCGGCATGCAGTTCCATTTCTTTGCGCTCGCCGTTTTCTTGGATGATGACTTTGATGTTGCCTTCGAGTTGGTAGAACAATTCTTCGGTTTCGTTGTAGTGATAATCTTTTCTGGCGTTGGGTCCGGCGACAATCATGACGATATAATCTTGGGAATGCACATAGATGTTTTTGTTGCCTACCGGAGGTTTGAGCAGGTGTCGGTTTTCGTCAATCCATTGGTTGAGATTGAAAGGTTTTTGGGTTTTCATGAGATTGAGATTGGTGTTGCTAAGGTATTGAAATAAATGCGATTTAAAAAAGGTAACACGAATTTCACCCATTATCACGAATTGATTTTTGAATCAATAAAAAAAGGATAGCTTTCACTATCCTTTGGTTTTATTTTGCTTCTTTGATGAGATAAATGTATGCCGGAAAGTGGTCGCTGAAACCGATTTCGTTGGCGCCATGTCTTAGCGGGTAACCTTTGTATGCGCCTGTTGTGGTAATCATATAAGGTTTGTTGTAGATTCCAGCTTTCCAATAACGGAAAGAAGAATAATCGGTTTTGATTAAGGTTTCTGAAACCATGATCTGATCGAAGATATCTCCGGCATCGCGGTAAAACAAAGTACAATTTCCGTCTTTTGCCATTTGTTCGAATGGGTTGTATACCCCAAATTCTTTAACTTCTTCTTTTTTACGTTTGGCACCGATACCTTCTTTTACACTTTTGTTGTAGGTTCCGTCATTCAAATCGCCCATGTTGATAATTTTGGCGTTGGGATTGATTTTATAAATCGAATCCATTATTTTTCGATCCAATCTTCCGGCTGCTTCTCGGAATGGACTGCTTTTTTTCTCACCGCCTGAACGTGATGGCCAGTGATTGACCATGATGTTGACTTCTTCACCGTCGAGAAAACCAGTTACTAAAAGAATGTCTCTCGTATAAACTCTTTCTCCGGTTTTGGCTTCGATTTTATCTTTATCGGCTTTATCTTCTTCGGTTTCTTTATCTTTTTCTTTTGTTGCGTTTCTATAAATCAGTAACGGAATATTAACAGAGCTTGTTGGTTTGAAATGTTTCTTCTGGTACAATAATGCCACATCAATACCTCTTTTATCAGGAGATTCGAAGTGCACAATACCATAATCATTTACGGCTAATTTAGGTTGTTTGATTAAATCTTCTAAAACGCCTCTGTTTTCGATTTCAGCACCGCCAATAAAAGTAGGGGAATTGGGATTTTCACCTGTGCCGATTTCTGACAAAACGCGGGCAAGGTTTTCTAATTTTTGATGGTATTTTTTTGATGTCCAATTTTGAGCGCCTCTAGGCAACCATTCTTCATCATTGTTTGCTTGGTTGATGGTGTCGAATAAATTTTCAAAATTGTAGAAAGCTACTGTATGCACTACAAATTTTTTCTGTTGTGATTTCGCACTTCCAACAATAAAAAGAAGGAATAAAAAAACGGCGACATTTCTAATTTTCATATTTTAATAATATTAATTTACTGTCAAGTTTAACACAAACTTGGCTGTAAAAGTAATTAATATTAATTTAATAGGTACATTTGCGTCCGTTAAGAAATAATTATTCTTATAAACAGACGAATTAATTTATATTATTTATGAAAAAACTTGTTATTAGTACATTATTTGTAATGCAAGTGCTTTTTGGTTTTGCACAAACGCTTACGGGAGTTACCGGAAAAGTTGTCGATTCAAAAACGCAAAAACCGTTACAAAACGTTGTTGCAACAATTCAAAACACGAACTTAACCCAAACGACAGATGTGTCTGGGAAATTTACATTTAATGATGTTGCTCCAGGAAATCAATTATTACAAATTAAAACCCAAGGATTTAAAGACCAATTGGTTCAGGTTGAAATTATCGCCGGGAAAATGCAAGACTTAGGTACTGTTGTTTTAGAAGAAGACATTACCACAGAGCAGCAAAACAGTTTAATTGCTATTACAGAAAGCGATTTGGGTGATGAAGGAAACAGTTCTGAAAGTACTGCCAGTTTATTACAATCATCTCGAGATGTCTTTTTACAAGCTGCCGCTTATAATTTTGGACAAGCAAGATTCAGCGTTAGAGGTATCGATAACGAGTATTCGAATGTAATGATCAATGGAATTACGATGAATCGTGTTGGCGACGGAAGACCACAATATGGTGATTGGGGTGGATTGAATGATGCAACCCGTAATCAAGAATTCACTAATGGTTCTGCGCCTTCAGACTATGTTTTTGGTGGTGTTGCAGGAACGCAAGAAATTAATACAAGAGCATCCATATACCGTCCGGGCACACGCCTTTCATTTCTTAGCACCAATACCAATTATAATTTTAGAGCCATGGCAACACACGCATCAGGGTTCAATAAAAACAATTGGGCTTTTGTGGTTTCTGCCGGTAGACGTTGGGCTGAAGAAGGTTATTTTGACGGAACAACCTATAGTGCCAATTCTGTATTTGCTAGTGTTGAGAAAAAAATCAACGAAAAGCACAGTTTAAACTTAACAGCCATTTTAGCTCAAAATAAAAGAGGTAAAAACTCACCAAATACAGAAGAAACAACAGATTTGACTGATGTAAAATATAACTCTTATTGGGGTTTTCAAGATGGTGAAAAAAGAAATTCAAGAGTTAAAAACTCTCAAGAGCCTTTGTTGATGTTGGAGCATTTCTGGAAAGTTAACCCAAAAACAAATATCAACACAACTGTTTCTTACCAAATTGGAGAGATTGGAAACAGTCGTCTCGATTACACTAAAGTCAATAATCCTGACCCAACGTATTATAAAAATCTGCCTAGCTACTGGGCAAATTCTTTTGAGTCTCCTAATGATGGCGTTCCCGGCGCATTTCTTGGCAACACTCCGGAATATATAAATCGTGCAGCAGATCCTCAATATACGCCATTCCTTGTCAAAAAACAACTCGACTGGCAGAGCATTTATCGCGTCAATCAAGATAATATTGCCAATGGAAGTCGAATCGTATTATATGAAGACCGTAATGATGAGAATATCTTGACTGCGAATACCAATATCAATTCGAAATTGTCTGACAATATTTTCTTGAATGCCGGAGCGACTTATATGAATTCCCACACCAAAAACTTCAAAAACATGTTGGATCTTTTGGGAGGAACTTATTTTACGGATATCAGCACATTTGGATTTGGAGAGCAACAACAATCAGATTTAAACCATCCATTCAGACAAGTTAAGCCTTATGATCATTTTGGTTACAACTATAATATAGATGCAACCAGAATCGATGCTTTTACACAATTTAAATTTACGTACAAAAAAGTAGATTTTTACCTCGCAGAAATGTTCTCTCGTTCGGTATACCAAAGAGAAGGATTGTACAAAAACGGATATTATCCTGAAAATTCTTATGGTAAAAGCGAGAAAGCTAAATTTGACAACTTCGGATTCAAAGGTGGTCTGACCTATAAAATAACTGGGCGACAATTCCTTGATTTCAACGCTATTTATATGTCGAAAGCACCTAATACTAAAGACGTTTTCTCTAATGCGCGTGTCAACAACACCATAACGTCTAACATTACTAATGAAACCATCAGTGGTGGCGATGTGAGTTATATCATCAAAGCGCCTAAATTCAAAGCGCGTTTTACAGCTTATTTCTCTGAAACATTAAACTCTACGGATATCAATTTTTACTATGCCGATGGTCTTTCCAATGGTAACTCATTTGTTTCGGAAGTTGTTACCGGAATTAACAAAAGAAATCGTGGTGGTGAAGTTGGTTTAGAATATCAAATTACTTCAACAATTAAAGTCACAGGAGTGGCTGCTTACGGCGATTACACCTATACTAATAAACCAAATGTAACCTTATTCGTTGATAATGCTGCGGCCGAATTTCCTGACGGAATTGATTATAAACAAGCCGATATGAAAGGATATAAACTTCCTGGAATGCCACAACAGGCATATTCTTTGGGAATTGAATACAGAGATCCTAAATTTTGGTGGATCGGAGCCAACGCAAACTTCTTGTCGGACAATTATCTTGATGTTTCTACCGTTAAGAGAACAAGTAACTATTATGACACCACTAGTCTCGATCCTAATGGTTTTCCAATTAACTACCGGCCAATTGATCAGAGTCTTGCCGACCAATATTTGAAACAGGAAAAGTTTGATGAGTTCTTTTTATGTAATTTAGTAGGCGGAAAATCGTGGAGATTTAAGAATACTTATACTTTGGGTCTTTTTGCGAATATTAATAATGTTTTTGACATTACCTACAAAACCGGTGGTTTCGAACAATCTAGAAACGGTAATTATACTCAAGATTATGAAGACCACCAAAGTACAGGACCTAGCGTATTTGGGCCTAAATATTTCTACGGATATGGAAGAACTTATATGGTCAATGTATATTTAACTTTTTAAAAAATTAGCGTTATGAAAAATAAAATAATAAATCTGTTTATCATTACTTCAATGATTGGCTTGTTTTCAAGCTGTACAGAAAAAGATCATTATGATGCTCCGGCTTCTGCGGAATGTGTCAATCCTGGATTGGCAAAAACTAAAGAAGTGGCTGCCTTATGGGCTACTGCTCCTACAGGTGCGAGTCCTGATGCAACGGTCGTTTACCATAATTATTCTATTCCGGGCGATCCAACAAGTCCTGAAATTCTTGACTATATAGAAGGCTATGTAATTTCAAGTGATGAAGGCGGAAATTTCTTCAAAAGCATGTATGTTCAACCTACCGATGGTTCTAGAGGATATAACTTGTCTGTAGACGCTTACAATCTTTACACTACAGGTTACCAACCCGGGAAAAAAGTGTTTTTAAAATTAAATGGTTTGGCTTATGCTAATCCGTCTTCTTATGCAAGAGGTTTGGTTTTTGGAGCGCCTCCAACAGATATTTATGCTGTTGACAGACTTTCTGTCGGCAAGCTTTCAGAGCATCTTATCCCTTCATGTGATATTGTAGGTGAAGACACTTATGTTAAACATCTAACATTAGCACAAGCATTGAACGACACTTATTTGAATACACTTGTTGAAATTGATGGTGTTCAATTTAAATCAGATTGTGCAACCTATAGTAAAAAAGATTTTGATACATCTTTAAAAATCTGGACAGGCTCAGGAACAACTTTGGATGTCAGAACAAGTCGTTTTGCCAATTTTGCAGGTTATAGCGTTCCTTCTGGAAACGGAAAAATTAGAGGTGTTTTATCAAAATATAACAGCGGATACCAAATTATTCTAAGAACGGAAAGAGATGTCAAATTCACTAATCCAAGAGTAGCAACACCAACTCCAGCCCTTGGAGGAACGGCTCTTACTTATTCCGGAGCATTCACAGAAACTTTTGAAAGTTATTCTACTACAACTACAGGAGCTGTGCTTCCTAAATATATTAATGCCGTTACCGTTGGAACTAAATATTGGGAAGTGGCCACTTTCAGCAGTAAAAAATACATTCAAACTTCTGCTTTTAATAATGGATGTACTAAAAACTATTTTGTTGTACCTGTTGACTTTACCGCAGCCAATAAATTTTCTTTTACCTCATTAGATGGATACAATGATGGTGTGCCTTTGAAAGTATATTATTCAACCGATTTTACGCCTGCTAACGGAATTTCTCAAGCAACCTTAGTTGATATTACTTCTAACTTTATAATTGCTGACGGAAGACCGGATACAGCCACTGGCTATGCTTCTGGCTTCACTCCAAGTGGAGATTATAACATTCCTGCAGCGTTAACCGGTAATGGATATTTCATTTTCGAATATGATGGAACTACCGGGAAAACAACCACTATCGAAATTGATGATATTAAGGTAAACTAATTTATTTTGTATATTTTAAAAGAGAGGCCTAACAGCCTCTTTTTTTATTTATAAGATTGCGCAAACATTTTTAATATCAATCTGAAAACAATAATTGGTAATTTTTAAAATCAAATTGCGTTAATACTGTATGAGAAAAATAGTCGCCATTTTTTACTTTTTAATATTGCCAACAATCGTTTTAGCACAAGTCAACATCATCAATGACAGCATTAAAAAACGGACTACTGAAAATTTGAAATTCACTCCGAAACAATTAATCATTCCTGCCGTGCTAATGACTTACGGAATCGTTGCTATAGAAAGTGATTATTTGAAACTCATCAATACCTCTGTTCGAGATGAATTAAAAGAAAATATCGACGAGAAAATTACCATTGATGATTTCTCGCAATATTTTCCGGCAGCATCGGTTTATGTGTTGAATAATGTTGGCATTGATGGCAAACACAACTTGAAAGACCGATCGATTATTTTAGCTACTTCTTATTTGCTGATGTCAGGTTCCGTTATGAGTTTAAAAGGTTTAACAAAAGTAGAACGGCCTGATGGAAGTGCTAATAATTCTTTTCCTTCAGGACATACTGCTACAGCGTTTTCAGGCGCAGAGTTTTTATGGCAAGAATATAAAGATGTAAATATATGGTATGGTATTTCAGGTTATGCCGTCGCTGCAGGTACAGGTTTCTTTAGAATTTACAACGGTCGACATTGGTTGTCTGACGTGGCTATGGGTGCAGGAATAGGAATCTTGAGTACCAAAATTGCTTATTGGATTTTCCCTTACATTAAAAATCATTTTTTTAAATCTAAGAAAAATGTTGGTGCTATCATGGCTCCTTTTTATAACGGAAAACAGCTTGGTGTAGGTATGATTATTAATTTCAAATAATGTATCGTATTTAAATTAAAAATCGATTCAATCAATATCAAATTTCTTAGCGCCTTTGTGGGATAATTATTTTCTCACCAAAACACTGAGGCACAAAGTATAAAAGCATTTCTAGATTAAAGACTAATCTAATTTGTGCCCATGAAGTTAAACCAATGAAACAATTTATAACAAAAAAACCGAACGTTAAGTCCGGCTTTTTAAAATATAATTGGGTTAAGAATATTACTTCACTATCAAGAATTCAGAACGTCTGTTTTGTGCATATTGCTCTTCTGTACAAGCTTCTTTACAATCTACTTTCGGTTCAATTTCTCCCATTCCTTTTGCAGAAATTCTATTGGCAGCAATTCCTTTTGAAAGGATATATTGTCTTGTTGCTTTAGCTCTTCTATCTGATAAATTCAAGTTATATACATCGCTTCCTCTGTTATCTGTGTGCGATTTGGCTAAGATGACCAATTTGTCATTGTTCTTCATTACTTGAACTAATTTATCCAACTCAAAAGCACCTTCTTGAGTAATGTTGCTTTTGTTGTATTCAAAGTAAATAGGATTCAATACAATCTCAGTTTCAGTCACAATCACATCGATTGGTTGTAATGCGGCATCAATTTTAGTTTGTCCGCCTTTGGTTTTATTCACAGCAAATGTGTTGCCCTCAAATCCGTCTTTAGACGCTTGAATGCTGTATGATTTCTCACATTCTACATCATAAGACACTTCTCCTTTTTCGTTGGTTGTTTTCGTAGCTATAACGTTTTTCTTTTCATCAACGATAGAAACGCTTGCATTAGCAAGTATGGCTCCTGTTTTAGCATTGGTTACGATTGTAAGTACTTCCACGCCACAAATTGGAGTTGCCGAGAAGATATCATCGTTTCCATTACGGTTACTGGCAAAGAAGCCTAAGTTTTTAGCTTTGTTGAATGTAAATCCAAAGTCGTCTTTTTCTGTATTAACGGGTTTACCAACATTTGTTGCCGGAGTTCCTTTGCTTAAATCAATTTGAAATACATCCAAACCGCCCAAACCTTGTTTCCCGCTTGATGCGAAGAACAATGTGTTATTATCATCAGCGATAAAAGGAAAACTCTCATTGCCTTCTGTATTGACTTTCGCTCCTAAATTTTCCGGAGTTCCAACGCTTCCGTCAGCATTAACAGCAACTTTCCAAATATCAACACCGCCCAAGCTTGCTGGCATATCAGAAGAGAAATATAACGTTTTACCATCTCGGCTTAAACTAGGGTTGCTTGTTGAATAATCTTTACTGTTAAACGCTAATGAAATCGCTTTACCCCATTTTCCGTTGTCTTTAGTAGCAACATATAAATTGTTTCTTCCAAGCTTAAGATTGTTCTTTTTATCTTTTTCAAAAGAAGATTCTCTAAAACTATCACTCGCAAAATACACTGTATTACCATCTGCGCTGATGGTTATTGGTCCATCGTGGTATTTAGAATTGAGTTCACTAACTGTTGTAGCGTTGGTTATGGTACCATCAATATTGTAATCCGCTTTGTAGATATCTAAGTATGGTTCTTCATTCCATCCGTATTCTTTTCTGGAGCCATTTCTGGCGCTGGTGAAATACAATTGGTTGTCGTATAAAACTGCTCCAAAGTCTGATTTATCACTACTGATTTCCAACGATTTTACATCGTAGCTCTTTTGTTTGTCAAGAAGTTTTGGAACATAGTTCGGATTTTCTTTGAACGTTTTAGCTCTTTGATCGTTTGGAGCCAATGAGGCAAATTTTTGCATTTGCTTGTTTGACTCTTCATATTTTCCGTTGGCTTTTAGCATTTGTGCGTAACGGTAGTAAGTTTCGGCATCTTGTGATGTTTCAGTTGCTTTGGCGTACCATTTTGCTGCTTCAGCCGTGTTGAACATATTGAAATACGTATCGGCCAATTGCTTGTAAACGTAGGTATCAGACTTGCCTTTATCAACTAACTTAAGATATTCTTCGGCCGCGGCAACATATTCGTAGCGATTAAACAATTTATCGGCTTTTTTAGTGGCTGCATTTTGTGCGCTAAGTGAGCTGATTGCCATCACAAAACTAAATGCTATATAAATTTTTTTCATGTTAAGTTGCTTTTGTTTTTAGAAATATCTAGGTGATTGTGATACTTTTTTCGGGAAGTTTAAGTCGAATAACAATATGATTTCATGCGATGATGTTGTAGCGACTTTCAAATCCGAAATGACATGGTCGTAAGCATATCCAATTCTTAAGTTGGGATTGATAGCATAATTGACCATCGCGCCAAAACTGTCTTCCTTACGATACGTTGCACCAATTTCAAACTTCTCA
>NZ_JANOBI010000048.1:0-3532 GCF_031411595.1 Flavobacterium sp.
AACCGACCTTTTGAAAAATTATTCCAATGCACAAAAGGAACAGTTGCTGAAAGTAGCAAGCAGCACTGCCGATGCTACTGCTTTTTCTGTTGAAAGTTATAAATACGAATTCGAAAACAAACAAAAGAATATCAACATTCACTGGATTGCGTTGTACGACAAATTTGTTATTGGATTTGCCTGCCTGCTGATGTTTTTTATTGGAGCTCCGTTAGGTGCTATCATTCGAAAAGGAGGCTTAGGACTTCCTATAGTTTTTGCCATATTGATTTTCATAATCTATCATTTCATCAATACTTTTGGTAAAAAAGTAGCCGAAGAAAATGGTATCGCTCCAATACTTGGTTGCTGGATGTCTTCTTTAATCTTAACACCATTAGCCGTTTTGCTGACCTATAGAGCGACCAACGATATCGGTTTAATTAATATGGACGTCATACTACTACCCTTTCAAAAATTATATCAAAAAATATTTCCTACTCAGGAATAAAAACTGCACCAATGAGCACTGATAAAATAAAACTCAACACGATTGAAGAAGCCATAGAAGACATTAGAAATGGCAAAATCATTATCGTTGTTGACGATGAAGATAGAGAAAATGAAGGCGATTTTTTGGCTGCAGCCGAAAAGGTAACGCCCGAAATGATTAACTTCATGGCAACGCATGGTAGAGGATTAATTTGCGCTCCGTTGACTGAAAAGCGTTGTGCCGATTTAGAACTCCGTTCCATGGTAACCAATAACACCGATCATTTAGAAACTGCCTTTACGGTTTCGGTAGATTTAAAAGGGCATGGTGTAACTACTGGAATTTCTGCTGCAGATAGAGCCAAAACCATATTAGCATTGGTAAATGAAAACACAAAACCTTACGATTTGGCACGTCCCGGACACATCTTTCCGCTTACGGCGAAACAAGGTGGCGTATTGCGCAGAACTGGACATACCGAAGCTGCCATAGACTTTGCAAGACTTGCCGGATTTAAACCTGCTGGTGTCATTGTAGAAATTATGAATGAAGATGGTACGATGGCCAGATTGCCAGAACTGTTTGAAGTAGCTAAAAAGTTCAATTTGAAATTAGTTTCTATCGAGGATTTGGTGGCCTACCGAATGCAGCATGACAGTTTGATTGTAAAGAAAGACGACTTCGAAATTGAAACACGTTATGGAAAATTTAGATTGCGTGCTTACCAACAAACTACCAATAATCAAGTGCATATTGCTTTGACAAAAGGAAGTTGGAATTTAGGAGATCCAATATTGACGCGTATTAATTCTACTCAGGTGAACAACGACGTTTTAGGAACTTTAACCAACGATGTGAGTAAAAAACTGGACGATATGTTCAAACTTATTAACGATGATGAAAAAGGCGCTATTTTGTTTATTAACCAAGATGTACAATCTTCTGATATTTTAAACAGAATGACCGAACTCAAAGCCTTACAGGCTCAAGGAATTTTCAAGGCACCTCAAATAAAAATGGACATAAAGGATTTTGGTATTGGTGCACAAATACTACACGATATTGATATCTCAAAAATAAAATTGATTTCCAATGCCCAACACACCAAGCGTGTGGGATTGATTGGCTATGGATTGGAGATAACCGAATATGTAGAATATTAAAATTCTAAAAAAAACAGCATAACCGATTACCAAAAGTAGTCGGTTTTTTTATTGTTTGGAACGAAGGCTTACTCCCATTTGCACAAACATTGATGCCTTTAATTTATTTTCAAAACTAGAAGAAGGCGTTTCAAAATTACTGGTGTACAAGTCGAAGTTGCGACGCACTACATAACCAGCTTTTAGATTTAACCACACATTGGAAGCCACATTATAAGAAAATGTTGGATTGATGTGAAAATTCAATGTCCGAATGTATTCCACAGCATTATTGGTATTGACATGCACCAGCGTAGCATCTGTTGAATAACCAAACCCGTATTCTATTTTCTTATTCGGTAAAAAGACAATAATGGCATTATTGGGAAGATACGAATTGAATCGCATTTTTTCATTAGAAAATCCAAATGCCAGAATTGGAATGACGCTGTTTTTACCAAAATCGTTGTTATAATTCAACCCAAAACCCCATTTGAATTTGGTTTCTGTATTAGAAGTGTGCATGGCAATTGCTGAACAGGCGGGAAAGATATCTTTATTCCCGATAACCGCTTCAAAGTCGCTTCGTATGTTGAGACGAGGCACTAAAAGCAATTCCCAATTGGAATTGAAAGTATGACGAGTCAAAAAAGTAAGCTTCACTTCATGGAGTTGCTCTGGTAAATTTAAACTCTCAAGTGTTGGTGAATCATATTCACATTGAGACAAACGATAATAGAGAATAGTATTCAGCTTTGTTTTCTTTCCCAAAGTTAGGGTTGGCGTGACAAGATTACCTTCGATATTTTGCAAACCGGCATTTCCCGTTCCTTCCTTAAAATTGGATTTTGGCACAATCGTATAATTGATATAGGCAACCTCAACATTGTTTTGTGAATGGGAAACAAATATGCAGAGCAATAGTAAAAATGTATATAAAAATTTAGAAATGCTTTTATTCATACTAATTTGCATGTAATTTTTTAGTTGCACAAATATATTATTCTTTGTTTGAATTGAATTGTCAGTTTCTAAAATAAGGAAAATGAATGGATTAGTTTTTAAAATATAAAATAACTTGATTTTTTAGATAAAATCTTTTGGAAACCAAAAAAGGTTGTTATATTTGCACTCGCAATCAGTAATACTGGTTGACGCTCACTGGAGAAATGGCAGAGCGGTCGAATGCGGCAGTCTTGAAAACTGTTGACTGTCACAGGTCCGGGGGTTCGAATCCCTCTTTCTCCGCTGATTAAAAACCTAAATGGTATCAAAACCTCGAAAATCCTATGATTTTCGGGGTTTTTTGCTTTTACAGACTTACAAATTATTCATTGAATCTTATCTCATGCGAGATAAAATCGAGACCCTAGAAAAAATCAAAAATTAGGGTCTCGCTAAATTCTCTCAACCCTTTCAAACATTGGGTTTATTTACGTGTTCAATAGCTTGTTCACTCATTAAACATCTTGTTTGATTTGAATTAGGAATTTAACTTGAAGAATAATTAATCAGTCAACAAAATGAAAGCAAAAGTTACATTGCATTTTTATGCAAAATCCACGAAAGCAAATACTACTGGACAATTTCCAATTTATATAAGACTTACCGTAAACGGGAATCGATTAGAATTTAGCACAAAGAAATTTGTTGATTCTAGCAGATGGTCGGCAGATTTAGCCAAAATGAAAGGCACTACAGAAGAAGCTCGTTCAATCAATAGCTATCTTGATTTGGTTAAATCTAAAGTATTGGACATCCAAATGCAATTAATCCATAAAAATCAAGCATTGAGTATTGAGAATTTCAAAAACAGTTTGTTTGGTTTAGAAGAAAAGCAGCGAATGTTAGTTCCGATTTTCCAAGACCACAACAATAAAATTAAAGAATTGGTTGGCAAAGAATATGCACCAGGAAC